>NZ_AP021872.1:312816-625633 GCF_014218255.1 Mycoavidus sp. B2-EB | reverse complement strand
AGCGCAAACGTGCAATTTGCTGATATTCAGCATCGCGCGCATGCTTAATCACCCATTGTAATTGCGTTTTAGCCGCTTCACTATCCTCTGCCTGATAGAACGCTTTGGCTGCCATCAAAGAACTCATCTGCGCATATGGGGTACGCCCAAACTGCTTTTTCATATCGTCGAGGATACGCGCCAGCCGCTCTTTATCGAGTGTCTGAGTAGACGGCTGCGCAACGTGTTGCAACTGTTCATAAAGACGCGCGGCCTGTGCGGTCTGCTGACCTTGCCAGTAATTCCAGCCACTCCAGCCAGCCCCTGCCAGCAATACCACTAGCAATAAGCCAATCAGTGTATTGCCCCACCGCACCCACCAGGTTTTCAGATTGTCGAGGGTTTCCTGTTCTTCGTGATAACTCATACCATTGCTTCCTTTTAAGAAAGGGGTTGTACCGTTAAGCTGAAACCATTACATCAATTAGATAGTCAAGTAGACGCTCGTTAGCAATACTTTGCTGCGGTGCGTGGTTACTCTCTTCAGACAGCTTACGCAAGGCCTTAACGGTGACCAAACCTTGCGCCACTTCGTCCGCGCCAATGATAACTGCATATTGCGCCCCGCTTGCATCGGCACGCTTCATTTGCGTTTTAAAATTCGCTGGCGCGCCGTCAGCGCTACAGTGCAAAATAACATCAAAACTCGCATCGCGCAGCCGCTCAGCAATAATAAAAGCCTGGGTACGCGCAGCGTCGCCCTGATGCACGAGATAAATATCGCAACCTGACGGTTGCGGCGCGAGCTGATCTTCTTTCAATAACTCCAGCACGCGCTCAATCCCGAGCGCCCAACCGCAGGCTGGCGTCAGCTTGCCACCAAGCTGCTCAAACAGCAAATCATAACGCCCACCCCCAGCCACCGTACCCTGCGCACCAAGACGGTCAGTGACCCACTCAAAAACCGTCAAATTGTAATAATCCAGCCCGCGCACCAGGCGCGGATTAAGCGTGAATGGAATATTATTCGCTTTTAGCAACTGGCTTAACGCCTCAAAATGAGCCAGTGACGCGGCGCCCAGAAAATCCATTAACTTAGGTGCTTGTTGCACGAGCTGTTGCAACTCTGGCTGCTTAGTATCCAGTACACGCAATGGATTAGCATATAGACGCCGCTTTGCATCGCCGTCAAGCAGCTCCATATGCTGCTCTAGGTAAGCCACTAACGCTTTACGATGTTCAGCGCGTTCCGCGGGCTGACCTAACGAGTTCAACTCAAGCCGAATATCGGTTAAACCCAGATCATCCCATAACCGCTGACATAACAAAATAATTTCAGCATCTGCATCTGGACCAGCAAAACCTAAGGCTTCCACGCCAAGCTGGTGAAACTGTCGATAGCGACCACGTTGTGGGCGTTCGTGTCTAAACATAGGTCCGGTGTACCACAAACGTTTAGGACCATCATATAAAAGGCTATGTTCGATGGTTGCCCGTACTACCGCAGCCGTGTTTTCTGGACGCAGCGTCAAGCATTCGCCATTCAGCGCATCCACAAAGCTATACATTTCTTTTTCAACAATATCCGTTACTTCGCCAATGCCACGCGTGAAAAGCTGCGTTTGTTCAACGATTGGCGTACGAATATTTTGATAACCGTAAGCGCTGAGCGCCGCTTTAGCCGTGTTTTCAAAGTATTCCCAAAGTGCAGCATCCGACGGCAGGATGTCATTCATTCCTTTGATGCCAGTCAGCTTTTCAATCTTCTTACTTGGTTTTGTCATGAGTTTTAATGGACTCTATTTTCTTGAGTTTTTTAGTCTACTATGAGAGCGCGGCCAAAGCGGCGCTCGATATAGTTGCTGATAATTTGCTGAAACTCTTCAGCAATTCGCTCGCCGCGCAAGGTTACTGATTTTTCGCCGTCAATAAAAACTGGGGCGGCCGGGCTTTCACCAGAACCCGGCAAGCTAATGCCAACATCTGCATGCTTCGATTCGCCAGGCCCATTCACAATACATCCCATGACCGCAACTTTTACTTTTTCAGCGCCTGGATAGCGGGTGCGCCATAGCGGCATTTGCAGATGCAAATACGCTTGAATCTGAGCCGCCAGCGTTTGGAAAGACGTGCTCGTAGTCCGCCCACACCCGGGACAGGCTACCACCACTGGCGCAAACGCGCGTAAATCCAGCGCTTGCAGAATTTCGCGGGCAACCGTCACTTCTTTTGAGCGCGCCGCTCCGGGTTCGGGCGTGAGCGAAATACGAATGGTATCGCCAATCCCCGCTTGCAATAAAATCGCTAGCGCAGCGGTCGATGCGACAATCCCTCTTGAGCCCATGCCGGCCTCAGTCAATCCGAGGTGAAGAGCATATTCACAGCGTTGCCCGAGCTCACGATAAACGGCGATTAAATCCTGCACGCTACTGACTTTGCATGACAGCACAATCTGGTTTGCTGTAAGCCCAAGTTCCAGCGCTCGCTCAGCGCTACTTAAGGCAGACTCAAGCAACGCCTCAACCATTAAACTCTGCGCTGACATCGGCTCAGCGCGCTGCGCATTATCGTCCATCATGCGCATTAATATAGCCTGGTCAAGGCTGCCCCAGTTAACGCCAATCCGCACAGGTTTATTATAACGGCACGCTACCTCAATCATTTGCGCAAATTGAAGATCGCGTTTAGCACCTTGACCGACATTGCCCGGATTAATCCGATACTTTGATAAAGCCTGCGCGCATGCAGGGTAATCGCGCAACAATAAGTGACCGTTATAATGGAAATCACCGATCAGCGGCACCGGCACATTCATCCGATCAAGTTGCTCACGGATCACCGGCACCGCCTGGGCCGCCTGTGGCGTATTGACAGTAATACGGACTAACTCAGAACCTGCTTGCGCGAGCTCTTTGATTTGGATTGCAGTCGCAATCGCATCGACTGTATCCGTATTGGTCATTGACTGCACACACACTGGCGCTGACCCGCCGAGCGTGACTTGATGCTCGCCCCAGCGTACCACAACCGGCTGCGAGTGGCGGCGCGCCGCCCTACTCATCAGCGGCGCATCCGGTAGCGCTGGTGTGTTATTCGCTTGCATCCTACTTATATCCATTCACGTTGAGCGGGTTACGGTAACTCAAAACGAGCAACGTTTTGGCGCCCACCTGCATATTTGTCTGCTTCGACCCGTTTACCATCTAATTCTATTGCCTCTAGCCCAGCCACATTGCCAACGACAATCTTGAATGGCGGCGCCCCTTTCAGAGTCTGCTCACCTCCTGCCTGCACTGTATTTGCATACACTTGCTGACCATCGTGTTGGCTCACGCTAATCCAGTTATTCTGCGAAACTTTAATGCGCAAGGTTGCCATGTTCCCCTGGCCTCTCGCATCCGCCATGGTCGGCACAGCAGCTGCCGGCGGATTGGCGGGTATAGCATTTAAGTGGGGACTTTGGGCGACAACGCCCGCCGTCGCTTGATTCGTTAAAACCAAACGCGCTCGGACAGCCCCTGCAGATGCCTCGCTTACGGATGACTTCGGTTGAACTTTAGATAGCTGCGGCTTAGATTCGTGTCCAATGATGTCATCATAGCGATACACTAACAGCGCCGCCGCCAAAGCCAATATGCCCATGCCCCAAAGCCATAGATAACCTTTGCGCTTAGTTTGCCAAGACCTCAGAGTACTGAGCTTTTGCTGCGGCATCCGCCCACGCCCGCTTAACGTCGTAAGATTGGGAGAATCTTGCGCGCTAGCACGACGCAAGGCATCGACTAAAGGCTGTGGATCAGTACCGAGAATTTTTGCATAACTACGCATAATGCCAATCGCAAAAGTCACTTCTGGCAAATGCTCCAGTTCACCGGCTTCAAGCGCACGCACTTTGGCAACCGACACTTTAAGCCGGGCCGCAACCTCTTCAATCAGCCAACCGTTAGCTTCACGTAATTGAGCCAGCTGCTCACCGGCAACCCGCGCAGAACCATCATCGGCAGCCCATGCCGCACTTTTCGCCGCTACCGGGGTAGCCGGGCTTTCAGTCTTCAAAGTCTGCTCGTCTTGCTTGCTCATCCAAAAATCTCGCATAATTTAATCGTAATGACGTGTCATCTTTAGCGCCCTTGAGCACTAACGCCCGCTGAAAATATTGATCAGCTGCTGGTGCATTGCCAACCACATGCTCAAGCAACGCTAACGCGTGTAGCGCAGCGCGATGATCAGGCATGAGTTGGAGCGCCAAAGCCGCTTCACGGCGCGCCACCTCAAATTGTTCTTTGTCCAGATAAGCCAGCGCAAGTTCCGCGTGTAAGTCCGCTCGGTAATGCAGGGCAGCTTGCTGAGCCGGCTGATTCACTGCCATCGATGATGGTGTCGAACAAGCTCCAGTTAAAAAACCTACCGCGCAGATAAAAAAGAAACCTCTCAGCATTATGTCGGATAAATTTCGATCATGGTCCGCCCGCTCTGCTGAGTTGTAGCCTGCGCCATGTCTTTAGCTTTCTGGCCTTGACTGCGCTCCGCTAGGCGCGTGCGATCAACGACATCGCCCGCGAGCTGACCGCAGGCCGCATCAATATCGTCGCCACGCGTTTTACGGACGGTGGTAACAATGCCTGCCGCCAATAAAACTTGCGCAAAGCGTTTAATCCGCTCAGCACTGGAACGCTTTAACCCGGATTCTGGGAACGGGTTAAAAGGAATTAAGTTGAATTTACAATGCACATCACGCACCAGTGCAACCAGCTCATGCGCATGAGCCACTTCATCATTGACCCCATCCAGCATGCAATATTCAAATGTAATGAAATCGCGTGGGGCGGTTTTCAAATAACGCTGACATGCGCTGATGAGTTCGCGCAACGGATATTTTTTATTCAGCGGCACCAGTTCATCGCGCAATTTATCATTAGGCGCATGTAACGAGACCGCGAGCGCAACCGGCAGTTCCGCCGCCAGCCGATCCATCATCGGCACCACGCCGGAAGTCGACAAAGTCACGCGCCGGCGCGAAAGCCCATAAGCATTGTCGTCAAGCATCAAACGCATGGCGCTGACGACTGGATTAAAATTAAGCAACGGCTCGCCCATACCCATCATCACCACATTCGTAATGACACGGTCGGCACGACCCGCGTTGCGCTGATCTGGCGGCAGAGCATTACGCAATGCAAATTCCGCGAGCCAGAGCTGACCAATAATTTCGCTGGTGCTTAAATTCCGGTTAAAACCCTGCTTACCCGTTGAGCAAAAGCGACAGTTCACCGCACAGCCGGCTTGAGATGAAATGCACAGGGTGCCACGCGCCGTCTCGGGAATGAACACGGTCTCGACCGCATTGCCATTTCCCACATCAATTAACCATTTACGCACACCATCGGTTGATAAATGATCACTGAGAATTTGAGGGGGCTGAATGACCGCATGCGCTTTAAGTTTGTCACGCAATGATTTCGCCAGGTCCGTCATCTGGTCGAAATCCGCGACCCCATATTGGTGAATCCAGCGCTGTAATTGCTTGGCGCGAAATGGCTTCTCGCCTAAGCGGTTAGCGCAATAAGCGCCCAGCTCAGGCCCATCGAAATCAAGCAAGTTGACGGTTTCGGCGGTTGCCATTTCTTAGCGGCCTATCAATTTAACGGGAATGAAGATTGATGCCCGGGAAGAAAAAACCGATTTCTGCGCGCGCGGTATCTGAGCCATCAGAACCATGCACAGCATTTGCATCAATGCTATCGGCAAAATCTGCGCGGATGGTGCCTTTATCTGCTTTTTGCGGATCAGTCGCGCCCATTAAATCACGGTTTTTGGCGATTGCGTTTTCACCTTCAAGCACCTGAATCATAATTGGCCCCGATACCATGAAGTCAACCAGCGCTTTAAAAAATGGACGCTCTTTATGCACGCTATAAAATTGCTCTGCTTGCTCACGTGACAAATGCGCCATCCGAGCTGCGATAATTTTCAGCCCTGCATTTTCAAAACGACTATAAATCTGACCAATCACATCCTTGGCGACGGCATCCGGCTTAATAATTGACAAGGTGCGTTCAAGCGCCATGAAAAACTCCACTCTATATAATAATTCATCGATGTTAATTTAACCGCCCCAGCGAGCTTTTGTTGCGCGGGACGACCCGATAGCGTCCTTTCTTTTTAAGCAAATAAGCAACCCTCACTCTACTTCGCCGTCTAAAAAAGAAAACTTTTATACGCCAACCAATAAAAACCAGCCCCATAAGCAGTATGACTTCGCTAAAATCCCTCATGAGCTAGCTTAAGACTGGCCGGCATTTTTTAAAACCAGCCCAATATTTTAGCATGTAGCTAGGTGCGAAGATACAGGTGATATACCGTGGAAATTGAATCTCCGCTCTCTCGGAAACCCTATTTCATGATTTTTTGCATAAAAGATATTCAACATTATAAATTGGCAAAAATGCCCCTGCCACCTAGCCAAAAGGCCAAACGCAAAACATCTATCAATCTGGAGTCTATGCAGAGCGCTATAAATATGCTATATAAATCTTTGTGCGAGTGCTCTATTTGGACTACATTCGTTTTATATAGAGATAGGCGGGTGTAACTGCCAAGTCCTCGTGTTATCTAGGAGAGAGTGTATGAAGGACGATTTTCAAACTTATAGCTTCGGCCGTAACGGAAGCATCACCCCAGTTGCGACCCGCAACCGGGTATTACGCAATACCTACTGGTTATTAGCGCTATCCATGATTCCCAGCGTACTTGGTGCTTGGCTTGGCGTGAGCACGGGCTTTTCACTGTTAAAAGCAACCAGCCCGGGCTTTAGCTTTATCCTTTTCATAGCGATTGCATTTGGCTTTATGTTTGCAATTGAACGGTTTAAAAATAGTAGCGTCGGCGTTGCTTTGCTGCTTGGCTTTACCTTTTTTATGGGCTTGATGCTTGCGCGCCTATTAAGTTTTGTGTTGGGTTTTTCAAATGGCGCATCGCTCATCATGTTGGCTTTGGGCGGCACAGGCGTTATTTTTACCATGATGGCGTCAATTGCGACGGTTTCAAAACGAGATTTTTCCGGCCTTGGCAAATGGCTATTTATGGGCGTGATTGTGCTAATCCTAGCATCCGTCGCCAATATTTGGCTTCAACTACCCGCTTTGATGCTCACCGTTTCTGTCATGGCGACTGTGATTTTCTCCGCCTATATGCTGTTTGATGTGCAGCGTGTCGTGAACGGCGGCGAAACGAATTACATTAGAGCTGCTTTAGCTATCTATCTAGATATCTACAATGTGTTCGCGAATTTGTTAATGCTGCTCGGCATATTTGGTGGGAATAGAAACTAAGTTCCCATTCAGCAAATACATAAAGTTGCGCGGGGTACAAAACGTAACTGACTAAGCCGCACAAGCCTAATGCTTGTGC
The DNA here is from genome assembly GCF_014218255.1 of Mycoavidus sp. B2-EB. NCBI lineage: Bacteria > Pseudomonadati > Pseudomonadota > Betaproteobacteria > Burkholderiales > Burkholderiaceae > Mycoavidus > Mycoavidus sp. B2-EB. Next base: position 618,244 of record NZ_AP021872.1, on the reverse strand, counting down.
GGCTTTTTTATTTTTACTAAAAGATTCGACCAATCTCTATACGGGGGTACAGAAATGAAACGGGTTCTTTTAAGTATAGCGCTCACGGGCACATTCAGCGCTCCGGTTTATGCGCAAAGCAGTTTGACGCTTTATGGCTCATTGGGCGCTGCGCTTATGTATACGAATAACCAAACTGGCCACCCAAACTGGCAAGTCGGCACTGGGGGCGCCGGTAGTAACTACTGGGGTCTGCGCGGCATAGAAGATTTAGGCGCAGGCACACAAGCACTTTTTCTGCTAGAAAGTGGCTTTAAAATTAATACTGGCCGCTTCCCACTAAAAGAAGTGGGTTTTGACCGCCAGGCCTTTATGGGCTTGTCTGATGTCACAATGGGCACCCTCACAGTGGGGCGCCAATATGACGCTATCACGGATTACCTGGCGTCCTTTAGCTTGGCAGGGAGCAGTCTAGGCGGAGGACAATTCTCCCATCCCTTCGATAACGATAATGTGAACGGCTCATTCAGCGTAAACAACTCGATCAAATTCTCAAGTATCAACTACAATGGCTTTACGTTTGGCGGTCTGTATGCTTTTTCGAATGAAGCAGGCCAGTTCGCCAATAACCGTGATTACAGCCTCGGTGCCGCTTATTCCTATGGTCCGTTTAGCGCCGCAGTGGCGTATTTACAGGCTAACAACCCTGGCGCGAATAATACCGGCGCACAGATGAACGAAGAGGTCTCTTTCGAAGCTGACCGCCAACGCATATGGGGGGCTGGGACAAATTATACGCTTGGCCGCACAACCCTAGGTTTCGTATATACGCAGGCGAAATTCAACCGCCCGCAATTGCCAAAACATGTGCCTGAAAAATTACAGATTACAGATGCCGGGCATTCCGTTGACTTGAATAACTATGAACTCAATGCACGTTACCGCCTAACACCGGCCTGGAGCGTAAATGGTGCATATACATTGACCACCGGCGAGTTCTCTTTCGAGCAAGAGTCCAACAATCGCAAAGCAAAGTGGCATCAAGTCAGCTTACTGAGTAGCTATGAGCTATCAAAACGCACAAATGTTTTTATTTCAGCCATTGCTCAGCAATCCCAAGTACGCAATAGTCCAGCCAGCCTGACCAAAATCCATGGTTTTGAATTCTCCACAACCAACCGACAAATGGTAATCACGACCGGCCTACGGATGAAATTCTAAATAATCCGTCCCCCCATCTCTTGGACGAAACAATTTAAGCGCCCCAAGCAGAAGCAGGGGTTCGCCTTGCGCGCTTACGTGTTCTACACGTGAAAGCATAAGGCAAGACAGCACACCGCATTTAACTCAATTTATTTCGGTTTGGCGTAAGAATTTTCTGGAGATGCAGCCTGGTAACGTAAAAGCGCATCTACTTAGCAATAAGCCAACTATGCCACCCTTAACTGCTCTAATCAGCGCACTTCAAGCATAGCGCCAGAGCACGGGATGGATATTTTTTCAGATGTACGCTGTTTTAAAGCGATTGACGGTGCAGCGCCATCATCGCACGCTCCATTTCGCCTTGGATCACCGCTTGCATCACGGCAAGGCTACGGCAGATAGCCGCGTCTACTAATGCTTGTTCTTCTTTGCGCGGTGGCTTAAGGACGTAATTCACTACGTCAGTTTTTTTTTCTTCTAGCGCATAATCCCGCGGATGGCCAATCCCTAAACGCAGCCGCCAGTACTGCGGCGTCGCCAAATGCGCGCTAATATCTTTTAAGCCATTATGGCCACCGCTGCCACCACTCAATTTGAGTTTGGCAACGCCGGGGGGTAAGTCAAGCTCGTCATGCACCACTAAAATTTCTGCTGGAAGGATTTTATGAAAACGCGCAAGTGCAGCCACTGACTGACCTGAGCGATTCATAAAAGTGTGGGGTTGTAATAACCACACATCCCTGCCATGATAATGAGCACGCGCCGCCAAGCCATGAAAACGCGCTTCGTGACGTAACGCAGTTTGCGTAGCGCGGGCGATCGCATCAATCGCCCAAAAGCCGGCATTGTGCCGAGTCGCAGCATATTCTGCGCCCGGATTACCAAGGCCGGCAATCAACTTAATCATCAAAACCGCATCTTAAGAAGCAGCTGGCGCTCCATCTCCTTCAGCAGCGTTAGGCGCTTCTTCAGCCATAGCCGCAGCCGGGATGGTGGCCGAAACAATCACCGGGTTTTCCTGCTCAAGGTACTGCATGAGCTCAACGCCTGCTGGCAATTTTACGTCTTTTGCGTGCAATGATTGGCCCGCGCCTATCTCGGCCAAGTCAACCTCGATAAACTCGGGAAGATTGGCGGGTAAACAAGTTATTTCAAGCTCATTCATGACATGCGTCAAGATTGCGCTATCTAGCTTGACCGCTTTAGAGATCTCTTGATTCAAGTAATGCAGCGGGACTTTTTTGTGCAGCTTCTTGCTAGAATCGACACGTTGGAAATCAACGTGCAGTACTAACGGCTTAAATGGATGGTATTGCACATCGCGCAATAATACTTGCTGTGACACACTCCCGACCTCAAGCTCTAAAATCGAAGAATGAAACGCTTCTTTCTTAAGAGCGTGGAAGATTGCGTTATGATCAAGCTCAATTAATGTGGGCTGGCTATTCGCACCGTAAACAATCGCGGGCGTTCTACCAGCGAGACGCAGGCGGCGGCTCGAACCGGTACCCTGCACACTGCGCTCAAAAGCGACTACTTTCATTTATTTCTCCTAAAAAGCTGCCCACGACCAGGCAGAAAAAAGAAACTCTGCTCCGCGTTAAGCTCAGCAAAGCTTCTCAAAAAACCATGCAAAGCGAATCTGTATTTACTTTACATGGTTTTCTAACGCATTCTATGCGCTAAAAAAGGGGGGGACTTAAAGGGTCAACTTTCCGCAAACAGCGACATCACTGAATCGCCACGACGAATCCGCGAGAAAGTCTCAGCCAGTAAACCAGCACTTGAGAGCTGGCGAACTTTCACACACGCGCGGGCTTCAGCACGTAACGGAATGGTATCCGCCACCACCAGCTCATCTAACTCGGATTCCATCACTCGTTGCACCGCTTGACCCGACAAAACTGGGTGCGTGGTATACGCAAAAACTTGCCGTGCGCCGCGCTCTTTTAACACTTGCGCCGCTTTACATAAGGTGCCGGCAGTATCTACCATATCATCCATGATGACGCAGGTGCGGCCTTCGACCTCGCCAATAATATGCATGACTTCCGCCACATTCGCTTGAGGACGTCGTTTATCAATAATGGCAAGATCGGTATTCAGCTGCTTGGCTAATGCGCGCGCGCGCACCACACCACCGACATCAGGCGAAACAACCAGCAAATTCTCATAGTTTTGCTTGCGCAAATCACCTAGCAGAATCGGCGTTGCATAAATATTGTCAACTGGAATATCGAAAAAACCTTGAATCTGATCCGCATGCAAATCCATTGTAATAATTCGGTCAACGCCAGCAATTTGCAGCATATTGGCGACCAGCTTAGCGGAAATCGCGACCCGCGCTGAACGGGGCCGACGATCTTGACGAGCATAACCGAAATAAGGAATAGCAGCGGTGATCCGGCCGGCGGAGGCGCGTTTGAGCGCATCGACCATGATCATTAATTCCATCAGATTATCGTTGGTTGGCGCGCAGGTGGGCTGAAGCACAAAAACATCTTTGCCACGCACGTTTTCCTGAATTTCGACTTGAATCTCGCCATCGGAGAAACGACTAACCATTGCTTTGCCAAGCGCGATACCCAGCATCTCAACAACACCGCGGGCAAGCTCAGGATTGGCATTGCCGGTAAAGACCATTAGGCCGTCACTACTCATATATACCTATACCAGGACGGCTTTTTACGAAATTTTGGCAGGGGAGGAAGGACTCGAACCCTCGCATGCCGGAATCAAAATCCGGTGCCTTGACCAACTTGGCGACTCCCCTACAAACTATGACTGCTAAATCGTTTAAACCTTATTTTTAACCTTTTTACAACGCAAAAGCAAGCAACGGATGGGATTCAAGGCTTGCCGCGACCTCACTATGCCAGCCATCAGGTAACACCGCCTGTACCGAAAGTGCTTCATCCCGGCTAGCAAATACGGCAAAAACACTCGCCCCAGACCCCGTCATGCGTGCCGGCGCTACAGCTTTAAACCAATCCAGCACCTGCGCTACTTCTGCGTATTTTCCAGCGACTACAGACTGCATATCGTTGCGCCCAAAAGCATCGGCTCCGACTGCGCTGCCCCATTGCCCTAGAAAGTTCGCTATTTTGATGATTTTCGTATCCCGTGTCAATTCCCGCATTGAAAAAATTTCAGTAGTCGCTACTTGCACGGGTGGCGTGACCACTAAAAAATGGCGCAAAGGTAACTCAACCGCCTGCAACTGCTCGCCAATTCCCTGCGCAAAAGCGTTGCAGCCAAACACAAAAAATGGCACGTCTGCACCTAATGATATAGCCAAGTCCTGAAGTTGCGCGCGTGATAAATTCAGTTCCCAGAGCCGATTCAGTGCGAGTAAGGTACTGGCCGCATCCGAACTGCCACCGCCTAGACCGGCACCAAGTGGTATGCGTTTTTCAACTTCGATCTCAACCCCTAGTGGGCAACCTGCATAAGCTTGCAGCGCACGCGCGGCGCGTAACGTTAGATCGGATGCTTCAGACACGCCGGACACAGCCGCTACGCGCTCAATCGTTGGATCCGTGCGCACTTTAAAATGTAACGTATCGCCATAATCCAGGAGTTGGAATACGGTTTGCAGAAGATGATACCCATCGGCCCGACGACCGGTAATATGCAAAAAAAGATTCAGCTTGGCGGGCGCCAAACATGAAAAATCAGACATAGGCCTTCAGATTAATTAAACGATCCTTTTCTACTAGGACGCATTATCTAATGAAATAATGATGACTCATCCCCCCTTAACGCTGAATTTAGCTTCCAGGCTCCAGCGCTAGTTTGACCTCGATCGAGGCATCATCGCGGGTTAAATTCATGCGCTGCACGCGCACCACTGGCGCCTCAGTATAAGAGAGATAGTCAACCGTCCAACCCTCTTGCCGGATCTGCAGCGGGCGCTCGGTAGGGCTATGCCGGATTTGCGCTAGCGTTTTATGCATAGCCTTTTGGAAGGCGCTCTGATTGAGGTTAGGCTCCCAACCTTCCGGCGCGCGCAACCAATGGCGCAAACCACTCACTGGCAAGGGAAAACCGAGCGCAGTGCGCATCAATTCATCCGCATTGTCGGCAATCAGAGTCGGACGATTGGGCAGCTCAAGCGCTGCGCCCAAGGCCGATAATTGGACCACAGCAAGCGTTTGCCCCAGCGGATTAAGGAGGCGCAAGGTCGCTACTTTGCCATCGTCACGCCAAGCAAAACGCCCATAAACGTTACGAATTCGATGATGGACACCTTGCGCTTCTTGATAACGCACTGAAAAACGTCCATTGCAAGCAAATGATGTGGGTGAAGGAGGCGCTGGCGGTGGCAACGCACAACCTGCCAGCCAACCGAGCAAAATGGCCAATACCGTCAATTTTTTAAGTTGAGATTTCATTTGCTGTCACCTACCTTATTTCGGCTCTCGGGCTTTCTCATGGTTCGATTGAAAAGCGTTTTAGCGTTTGCTGCAAAATACCATTATTTGCTTCGAGCTTGGTGGCAGCTCTCCAGATTTGCTTGGCCTCCACTTGCAAACCCTGCACCCACAAGACTTCGCCCAAATGAGCGCCAATTTCGGCATTCGGCTGTAGCTGATAAGCGCGCCGCAATAATTGAGCGGCTTGCTGAGTGTTGCCAAGACGGTATTTGACCCAGCCTAAGCTATCCATAATAAAGGCATCATCGGGTGCTAACGAAGAGGCTTTTTCAATTAATTTATCCGCCTCATTAAGCCGTTGGCCACGCTCTGCCAGTGAATAGCCCAGCGCATTATACGCATTGGGATTATCGGGCTGCAGCATCATCAAACGCCGTAGCAGATTTTCCATCAATGTGTAATGGCGATTTTTTTCCGCCAGCATCGCATAGTCGTAAAGCACGTCCGGTTCATTTGGATATGTTTTGTAAATTCGCGCTAGAGTTGCTTCAGCTTCAACATAACGCTGTGCCTCAGCCAACAAAGCACCATCCGTGCGTGCCGCCAAAATTTTCAGGCGTGGTTCTTGGTTTGGCAAATCGGCAAGTAATTTGCGCGCTTCGTTAACCTTGCCAGCCTTAGCTAAGAGCTGTACGCGGGCAAATAAGGCCGGCATATATTGCGCACTGGCGGGATTAATTTTGCTTAGCCACTGCATAGCCTGCGCATCATTCTTTTTTTCGGTGGCAATTTGCGCTAAGTAGAAATAAGCTTGTCCAACATCCAATTCCGGCTGAGTTTTCCGCTTTTGCAGAACATGTATGTATTGCTGCAAATAATACTGTGCATCGTCATAGCGTTTTTGCTCGATATAAATAAGGGCCAACGCCATCAACGGAGCCGGATCAGCCGAATTTTGCGCGCGCATCAGTTGAAACTCTCTGCGGGCTGCATCGAATTGCTGATCGGCCAGATAGAGCTGTGCCAAGGCAATATGGGCATTGCGCGATTTGGGGTTTTTCTGAGCGAAATCCCGCATTAACTCGATGGCTTGTTGCCGCTGCGTAGGTCCAAGTTGCGCCAGCAATAAAGCCGCCGCTTCATAATCTGGCTTAAGTGCCAAGGCTTGGCGCAATGAGGCCCACGCCTTGGCCGAATCATTGAGTAAAAGCTGCTGCCGCGCCAACGCGAAATGCGCTTCAGGTCGTGTCAGCTCTTTCTTGAGTAGCGCCAGCAATAAATTTAAACCATTCAATTGAGATGGACCACGCGCGATCAATAACTGCAATGCTAAAATCGCCTCCCCTTTATCTTCAGCCGGAATCTTAGCCAGCTCAGCCGCCAAAATCGGCTGCGCTTCATTCAATTTACCGCTTAACACGAGCAATGCCGCTTCAAATTGCGCAGCACGACTAGAATTGGGCTCGTACTGACGCCATAAACGGGCTGCGGCAAGTGCATCGGCTGGGCTTTGCGCGCCCAGTGCAATTTCTGCTGCGCGCTGCGCCATGCGCGGGTCACGCGTAGTACGCGTCAGCTCAAGATAAGTTTGATAAGCCGGTGCAGGCTGGCCGCGCTGTAGCGCAAGTTCGGCCGCCAACACCAAAAACATAATCTGGCTGGTCAGCTGTACTGAGGGCAGCGTTCTTTGCGCGTCAAGTAGCGGTGGCAAGTTCGGGGTGGCGTTTTCTTCGCCGCTCATCACGGTTGAGCGCGCGCTAGCGCTCAAAGAAGCCCCCCATATGGCGCTGCTAAGCAGCATAATGCTCATGGAACGCAGCATACGCGGCGCAACGATACGCTGAAGTCGATGCTTCAATAATTGAGTAAGAAAAATATTCATGGGTCTCCAACAACAGTCTTATTGAAGGATTGTAACGCGATCAATTCACTAGAATCGGATAAAATTTAGCTTAACCCAATCCACCTTGCACTATGCCAGAATTACCGGAAGTAGAAGTGACCCGACGCGGCATCATGCCATATATAACGAATCGACGAATTCAACATGTCGAAGTGCGTAGCGCCATGCTGCGCTGGCCCGTGCCGCCACAACTTGCCACGCTACTTGATGGCCGCCTCATTACGAGGGTTGAACGGCGCGGCAAATACTTATTGCTTGAAATAGAATCAGGATGGCTCTTGATTCATCTCGGCATGACCGGTACTTTGCGTATCTTGCCGCATCCTGCCGCTAGCAAGAGCCCACTCCTGCCAACCGACCGGCACGACCATATCGATTGGATTTTCGACGAATGTGTGTTGCGCTTTCGGGATCCGCGGCGTTTTGGTGCGGTTTTATGGCATTCCGACACGGTTGGGCCTGTCTTGCTCCATCCATTATTAGCAAAATTAGGCATTGAGCCGCTCTCGGCTGAGTTTAATAGCGCGCTGTTACATCGCCGCACGCGCACACGCAGCACCGCGATCAAGCAGATCTTGCTAGCCGGCGAGATTGTGGTGGGAGTCGGCAATATTTATGCCTCAGAAAGTTTATTCCGAGCCGGCATTCATCCAGCAACTGCGGCGGGACGCATTTCAGTGAAACGTTATGAAAAACTCGTCACTGAGATTCGTGCGACCTTAACCGAGGCCATTGAAAAAGGCGGCAGCACCTTGCGCGATTTTGTGGGGAGCGATGGCAAGCGGGGGTATTTTCAGTTGGACTACTTTGTTTATGGCCGTAACGGCGAACCGTGCCGCAACTGCGGCACGTTAATTCGGCAAATCGTGCAAGGCCAGCGCTCCACTTATTATTGCCCGCGTTGTCAGCACTAAAAAATGCTTTATTTGATCTGCCCGCCAACGGCGAGCGCTTACTTCTGATTTTTTAAAATCTACCTACACTTTTATTTCAATGATTGCGATTGCAGAATTCGCCCCGCGCCTAATTACCTGGCAACGTCAATTTGGCCGCCATGATTTGCCCTGGCAACTCACACGCGACCCTTACTCTATTTGGCTGTCTGAAATCATGCTGCAACAGACCCAAGTGTCAACCGTGATTGCATATTATCTGCGTTTTATTGAGCGGTTTCCTAATCTTGCAGCATTAGCAAACGCCCCTCTTGATGAAGTCATGGCTATATGGAGCGGATTAGGCTATTACTCGCGTGCGCGTAATTTACACCGTTGCGCGCAGTTATTGAGCACCGAATATCATGGTCAATTCCCACATCATGTCAATACGCTGATCGAGCTTCCCGGTATTGGCCGCTCAACCGCAGCAGCGATTGCTGTTTTTGCTTTTGGCGCGCGCGAAACTATTCTTGACGGCAATGTGAAACGTGTATTAGCCCGCGTTTTTGGAATAGAAGGTTTTCCTGGCGAAAAGCATACTGAAAACGCCATGTGGAAATTAGCCGAGTCACTTTTGCCGCCCAACTCTGAGCCCACTACAGAACCTAACGATTTAGCCATGCAAGCCTATACGCAAGGCTTGATGGACCTTGGTGCAACTTTATGCGTACGCGGCCGCCCGGCTTGCACGCGCTGCCCTTTTCAAACCGGTTGCGCAGCTCATTTGAGCGGCCGTGAGAAAATCTTGCCAACGGCGCGCCCCAAAAAAAGCAAACCCATGCGCCGCACGTTAATGTTAATCCTGTGCAACGGCTCCACCGTACTGCTTGAGCGCCGTCCGCCCGCTGGCATTTGGGGCGGCTTATGGAGCCTGCCAGAAGTAACCGATGCGGCGGCGCTCGCAGCCTATGCAGCACGCTTTGGCATCACTGACCCGTTAACCGCACTGGCTCCGATGGTGCACACCTTTACGCACTTTCAGCTCACCATAGAGCCTAAATTGGCAACCCTTTCATCCAGCGCCGCACCCTCAGCAGGAGTCGCCGACACCCACCAAACTTGGGTCCGCATAGATGATCTCCAAGCCTATGGCTTGCCAGCGCCAGTCCGACGGATCTTAGAAACATTACAAAAGTAAGTAGAGCTCGCTGCGCTCATTTAAAATACGATGGAATGCAAGCTGATGGCGTTAAATTGAAAATGTATGCTGTACCTCAACCACTTCAGATAACGCAGACAACCAGGCGCGTGCTGGCAAGCGCCATTTCTTTTCAATGCTGCGCGCATGAGCCATCAGCGCGTCCCAATCAAAAACCAGCGGCGGGCCATTAAAAGCAAGCGCGACCCGGTTGCCCTCGTGGACGCTAGGCAGAGCAATAACGCGCCCAGCAAATGCCTCGCGCAAACTACGCATATTGCGCGCAAAACTGGGATGATCGCCAAACAAATTGACCGTTAAAATACCTGGCGCCGTTAAACAAGCACGGCACGCCCGGTAAAATGCGGTATTTCCAAGCACCGGACCGCTTGCCGTGGCGTCATATAAATCGACTTGCATCGCGCCAATGGTGCCGTAATGCGATGCATCACGCACAAAGTCCCAAGCATCTGCTTCGATCACAGACAAACGCGCATCGTTAGCCGGGAGTTCAAACATAGCGCGTGCAGCAAGCACCACCGCCGGATTCAATTCAATTGCCGTAACCTGTGACGCAGGGCAATAGCGATAGCAAAATTTGGTGAGCGCAGCCGCGCCCAGTCCAAGTTGCACAATCTGCGCCGGCGGATCAAGAAACAGCAGCCAAGCCATCATCTGCTGCGCATATTCAAGTTCAATCCGCATTGGGGCGCGCAAGCGCATAGCACCCTGCACCCATTCGCTACCTAAATGTAAATAACGCACCCCCGCTGCTTCAGAAAAATTAACTGGGGCAAAGTGTGGAAGGTGCTGATCACTTAAGCTACGTTTATTCGAGTTTGTCATACAAGATTTCACGCCAGGCGCGCAATTTTTGTTCAAATGAAAGCACAGCATAAGCTGGGCTGGAAGATGGCAAAGCCAATGTTTGGTAGCCCGCAGCCTGCAGCACGGGCGCAAAACGGCCTGCGGTTTTGCCATTAAAGCAAATTTTTTCGAGCCTTGGTGCGCATTGCTGCAAACCAGAAAAATCATTTGACGTAGCTTGGCGGATCGCGGTGTCCAGACTACCTTTGCGCTGACAAGCCGCCAATACGTCCCAGAGTCCAATTCGATACGTGAGTATGCGCTCAAGCCGAACCGCATACGTCAACTCAGCCAGCGGTTCATTCAGCAATGTGCCCAATAAACGCCAGAACTGATTACGCGGATGAGCATAATATTGGGTCGCAAGCAGCGATGCCGTGCCAGGAAAGCTACCCAGAATCAGCACCCGTGTATCGTTCGCCAGCACCGGTGGAAAGCCTTGCAACATGATTCGATTTTATCGATTAGATGCGGCCACACGTAGCCACAATGCTGCCAACATGCACTCGGTGACCAGCAAAGGCTGGCCAGCTTGCAGAAAGATCGAGCGGCGCGCCACCTGCGTTTGCGCCGCGCTCAATGGCGACGTCAAATATTGACGGAGCGCCGCTCGCTCAAAGCAGCGCTGAATAAAATGGTAGAGAGGATCCTCCTTTCCAAATGGCCGACTTGCCAGGGCCGAGCGTTTAATCACGCCACCGTACAATAGCTCAGATAAAGAGCGCGTATGTAACTGGCGGAGATCCGCCCAAACACCACGGCTGGCCGACAACGGCGCAATACTACGCGCGGCAATAAAAGGCTCGCCCTCTACCAATAACAGCACCTCACGCGCCCACACACGCTGACGGGCCCGCGCCTTTAAACAAAGCGCTTCACTCGCCCAGGCGAAATCAACTGTTTCACGCACGACCTGCACCTCGACTCGGCCCAATGTCTGCAAACGTTGCGTCAATGAGCCGCCACGCGTTAACCAATCTTTCTGGTCAGCAGAGAAAAGCGGGCGCGGCAGCACGCGCCAGTGTGCATTCGCTATATTAAAAGACGGGCGCATGAATAGCACCGCCTACTTAGCGCTCCAGCCCTTCTAATAACAACATATTAGCGCGCTTCACATAGTCCGCCGGATCATTCAACACCCCGCCTTCGGCCAATAGAGCTTGATCGAAAAGCAAGTGGCTCCAGTCAGCAAACCCCGCTTGTTCAACCTCTAACCGCTTAATCAATGCATGTTCTGGATTAATTTCTAAAATAGGCTTGGATTCTGGCGCTTTTTGACCGGCTGACTTTAAGATCCGTTGCAAATAGCCGCTCATCTCGTTTTCATCGACAATTAAGCAAGCGGGCGAGTCAGTCAACCTAAATGTAGCCCGCACATCTTTCACCTTGTCTTGCAAGACCTCTTTCATTTTTTCGAGCACCGGCTGCAAGCTTTCACTGGCTTTTGCTTGCTCGGCTTTCTCAGCATCGCTTAAAGCGCCTAGATCCAGATCGCCGCGCGCTACGCTACTGAGTGGTTTACCCTCGAATTCATTTAAGAAAGATAGCATCCATTCATCGACCCGGTCCGTCAACAATAATACCTCCACGCCTTTGTTGCGGAACACTTCGAGGTGGGGGCTATTGCGCGCTGCTTGCCAGCTATCTGCTGTCACATAATAAATCTTGGTTTGGCCCTCTTTCATGCGCGCCACATAGTCTGCCAAAGTAACGGTTTGCGCCGCCGTATCATGCGCCGTGCTCGCAAAACGCAAAAGCGCGGCAAGCCGCTCGCGATTAGCCTGATCTTCGCCCATGCCCTCTTTTAATACCTGACCGAATTGCTGCCAAAACGCAGCATATTTTTCCGTCTCTTTTTCTGCTAACTCTTCCAACATTGAGAGTGCGCGCTTAGTCACTCCGTCTCGTATCGCTTTAACGTCACGGCTTTCTTGCAAAATTTCACGCGAGACATTGAGCGGCAAATCGTTTGAATCAACCACACCTCGAATAAAGCGCAGATATGCCGGCAGTAATTGCTCAGCATCCTCCATAATAAATACGCGTTTGACATACAACTTTAAACCACCTCGCTGATTCCGATCCCATAAATCAAACGGCGCTTGGCTAGGAACGTATAGCAGTTGAATGTATTCATTCCGTCCCTCAACCCGATTATGCGTCCAGCTCAGCGGCTCTTGTTGGTCATGCGCGAGATGCTGGTAAAACGTCTTATACTGACTCTCGTCAATTTCGCTTTTTGCGCGCGCCCATAAAGCACTCGCCTGGTTGATCGTTTCATCTTCGTCACGGCGCACGGTTTCTTGCTTTTCCTGATCCCACTCTTCTTTAAGCATCAAAATGGGCAGCGCGATATGGTCCGAATATTTTCGGATAATCGACTTTAAGCGCCAGGCAGACAGAAAATCGTCCTCGCCTGCGCGCAGATGGAGCGTAATCGACGTACCACGTGCTGGCCGCTCAATCGCTTCTACGCTAAATTCGCCATCTCCCGCACTATGCCAGCGTACTCCTTCGCTCGCCGGCAATCCAGCGCGGCGCGATTCAACCGTGATCTGATCGGCAATGATGAAGCCGGAATAAAACCCCACACCAAATTGGCCAATCAGCGCAGCATCTTTTTGCGCATCGCCAGATAACTTGGCAAAAAACTCTTTGGTCCCCGAACGCGCAATGGTGCCAAGATTAGCAATCACCTCCTCACGGCTCATGCCAATCCCATTGTCCTCAATCGTAATGGTGCGCGCCGTGGCATCATAGGCAATCCGAATGCGTAAATTCGCATCATTTTCATAGAGTGAGGCATCTGCAATCGCCTCAAAACGCAACTTGTCTGCCGCATCTGATGCGTTTGAGATCAATTCGCGCAAAAAGATCTCTTTATTGCTATAAAGAGAGTGGATCATCAACTGCAGAAGCTGTTTGACTTCTGCCTGAAAACTCAGAGTTTCTTGTGTCATTGTCAAAATCCTTAAGGGCTGTTAAATTCACATTAGTGGATCGTGCCAAATAATGGAGGTGTTTTCCTATATTTCAAGAGAAAGCCTAGAGAAGCGCGCATATAAACGGCCTGCGCAGCTAACCTGAAGAACGCAATCCGCAGCTCGTGGCTAGCGCTTTTACGTTCGTAACTCTATTTTAACGCGGCTTGATGGATTCATCGCGCCGCGCTTTAAATTGCGACTCGAGTGCCCTTTTCCTATCATTATTATTTTGGAACCGTTGGCAAAATCTAACGCTACGGAATACCCTACAATGAATTCACGCGAAATTCAGGGCATGTTGCTTGGCTTGCTCAGCGTCATGATCTTTAGTCTAACCCTACCGATGACACGCATCGCAATTCAAGACCTCCATCCCCTACTGAATGGACTTGGACGGTCACTCGCAGCGGCCATACCCGCTGCCCTGCTACTTGCTTGGCGCCGCGAACGCTGGCCAACTAAGCAGCAATTCAAAGGGCTGGCGGTTGTTGCGTTAGGCGCAATTATTGTATTTCCAGCCTGCACCGCTTGGGCTATGCGAACTCTACCTGCCTCGCACGGCGCTATTGTAAATGGCTTACAGCCTTTATGCGTCGCCGTTTATGCGGTTTGCTTCGCGCGTGAAAAACCCTCTCGTATATTTTGGCTATGCTCAATCGCAGGTAGCGTACTCATTCTTACATACGCAATCCGCGCCGGTGGCGGTATGTTAATGGGCGGAGATATTTTTATGCTGATTGCGGTGGCTTTTGGCGGGCTGGGTTATACAGAAGGCGGCCGGCTAGCGAAACAAATCGGAGGCTGGCGCGTGATTTGCTGGGCGCTGGTTATCGCTGCTCCGTTTCTAACCGCACCCGTGCTTTGGCTGGCTTGGCTCCATACAGGTCCAATCACGCTTAAATCTTGGCTGGCATTTGGATATGCTGCGTTTTTCTCGCAGTTTATAGGTCTTTTTATCTGGTATGCAGGTCTCGCTTTAGGGGGTATCGCGCGCGTTAGCCAAGTGCAACAGTTACAGGTATTTTTCACTCTGGCTTTTTCCGCTTGCTTTTTTGGCGAGCACGTCGGACCTGATACTTGGCTTTTTGCCGCTGCTGTCGTTGTCATGCTTACACTGAGTAGCCGCACACGGATTGCGGCGCTGCCTCCAAACAACCTTACACCTCAAAAAATTGCTCACAATTAAAGAAAATAATGTCTATTTATAAAAAATTAGATGAACTTGGTATTACATTACCCACCGCTGCCGCGCCTGTTGCCGCCTATTCAATGAGTATGCAAAGCGGCAAACTCGTCTATCTTTCCGGTCATATTGCTAAAAAAGACGGACAGCCATGGGTTGGCAAACTAGGCGAAAACATGACAACCGATATAGCGCGCTTAGCTGCCCGCTCAATCGCAATTGACCTCATCGCAACTTTGCATGCGCACACTGGAGATCTCAACCAAGTGAGCCGGATTATTAAACTATTTAGTTTAATAAATTCAACCCCTGATTACACCGAGCAACATATCGTCACCAATGGCGCTTCAGAACTTTTTGTCAGCGTGTTTGGCGCTAGCGGCAAACATGCGCGTTCTGCCGCTGGCGTCATCCAGTTGCCGTTGGGCGCTTGCGTTGAAATTGAGTTAATTGCAGAAGTCAGATAAGAAACTTAACGTTTAGATCATCTAGCTAAGCGGATGGCAGCAGCCATTCGACATCGCTTACAGATGTTCGCTCGTGTTCATGGGTTGCCCATCCTATATATTTCCAACCGTCTGAAGAGCCTTGCTTAGCTTCTCGTGCTTTAAACAGGCCATAGGGTTTCCATGAAGCAGGATCTGCAAAGAGTCCATCGACCCTGCTTTGTAACTCTTCAATACGCTCTTTGATTGTGCGCTTTTCTGCTTTATTCGTGATCTGTTGCTCAACCCTGCGCAGTTGCGTTATTTCATGGGTATAGGCATTCATACGATGCATTAAATCCGGCTCATCCTTTAACTGCCAACGCACGCCAAAAAGTAGCTTGGTTTCTTTTTCATTTGGCGTGGAGTCGATAAAATTGTTTAGCTTTGCTGCATATAAATGATTCCAGCGCGAATCCTGATCTAGCATTTTCTTAAAATGGCTGCCGTTTGCAAAGGTTTCGTCAATAAAAGTAAACTTTGGCTCAATTCCTTGAGGGTTATGCATAACGTGCAACATGCCATGGCGTCCCCGTTCCGCTACAATTTTTTTAGTATTCAATTTCGCATGTATCCGCCGCAAGCGGGCCAGCAACCCACTCGGCCCAACTTCCTTAATCGCCTCAGTTTCGACCGGAATACTGACTCCCGGCAAAAGACGTCCCGAGGTATCCACCAAAATAGCGGCAGCCTGGCCCGCGCGCTTTTGGTGGCCTTGCACAACACCGTTCGCCAGAGCTTCACGGCCCGCGCTATAAGGCGTGGCTTTGGCCGTCACTTCCGCAGCTAAGCCAATGCTAGCGGGTGAGTCACTCTGCGGATTGAGTGCAAAATAAACGCCTAAGCTACCCGTAATAAATAGATCAACCTGCATATTACTCTTATTCCGATTCCCCAATAGAATATTAGGATCATCAAAATTCGCTCTGGCCAGTGCATTTAAAAAAGCCTGTTGCTCGTTTTCCGCATGACTCTGCGCGGCATCTATTGCGTTCCAGTAGTTTTTAACCATCTTTTCCGCGGTGTCACGCCATGCTCCATCAGCGCCTTGCGTGCCCGAGGATTTCAAAGCATGCAACGTCGCATGTTCCGCTTCACCAGTTTGATAATTCATACCAACTGTAGCACCACTGCCGAATATAATTTTGGCTACACCCAATTTGCAACGCGCCCCGAAAAACGCGCCGCCCCTGACCGCTATTGTTTTGCGTTGTCTTTTGCCGAATTCAAGTTGCAAGCCAGCGTCACTTAAACTCATCGCATGCGCCACTTCTGCGCCATAAGTCCTTCTCGCAAATAAGCTCACCGACGCTACTCCATGCGTTTTTAACGCTACACTTAAACCTAAGCCGACTCGGCCGCCATCACATTCCTCAAAGCGACTCCCATTATTTTGATTAATGTAGCTCAGTTGAAAGGCTTGTAGCGTCTTCGGATTAATTTCATGCAGCGGCTTAAGATTCAGAACCCCTGCTTGCTGCTCAGCTTGTTTTAATAAAGTAGTAATAACCCCTGCGTGTAATTGCCATCCATCCCTTGCTTCAGATGCCCCTGCAGCTAAGAAAGATTTCGCAATTTCCTTTAATTCATCGAGGCTCAATCGCTCATGTGCCAAAGCATAAACGGCTTCATTCTGGGCTGGCTCAGACCACTCTATCCGTTGTTTAAGCTTAGCTACAATCGACTCTGTCTCAGCCCGCCCCTCCGCATTGCGCTTCCCCTCGAGGAGTTTTTCACCATAAGAGCAAAGCTGACTGTGTAAAGTGCGGATTGTTTCGCCGTAAATACCTTTCAGTACGTCATCAAACCCATGCTCGGTCGGCCGGTAAGGCGTTTTTTTCTGATTAAATGCACGTGGCATATCATCCATAAAGAGTTCGGCTCTAGCTAACAAACGCGCCAAACTCCAGTTTGGTGCTTGATCGATCTTATGTTGCAGCACTGCGCGCACCTGACCACGCGTAACCCAAGCTTTTCCTGCTTTTAATAAACGGGAAACGCTTCTAGCCAGTAATGAATCTGGCTGGTTTTCCTCAAAACCCTGCCCCCAGGTCCAATACGCGGCAATCTCCTCAGTTTTGAGCGCTTTATTTTCTTCCAATGCAGCTAAATTTAATGGCTTCTCAGGAAATGATTTTGCCGTAAGGGCCGCCAAGCGAGCCACCTTCAAGGCTGCCAAAGCTTGCTGAGCTTCAGGCTTTGCTTTAAGTCTAGCTTTAATTCCACCGCGAGCTTCAACTTCAAAATCCAGCGCTTCCGCGCGCGCGCTCAGTGCCGGCTCTAGCGTGCGTAATTTATACGCTGCTTGCAGATAGACAGTAAGTCTAGTTGCTTTACTCAGAGTCGCTTGAGCGGGATCGATTTCCTGTAATTTAAGCAAAGCCTCTAATGCTGGACCTCGCTCATAGGCGAGTTGCTGCGCGCAGCGCCAAGCATACTCGTTAATCTGCGCCTTTCCTGAGGCGGGTCCATGCATACCGATATCGAGCGGCCTCCCAAGCCGCACCAACACTTCTAGAGCTAAATCTAGATCGCCATGAGTAACCTGGGCTAGGGCGCGAAGCAGCGGTACCGTACCCAATTGCTTAGCCGTATTAGGAGCCGACTTATCCTGTAATATTTGCTTGACCATCGCGCCAAATTGTTGCGCCTCATCCAAACTCAAAGGTTTGTGCTTGAATTGACTGCGTACAAACTCACCCAAAGAGGTACCCTGAATCGCGCCATCCAGCTGATTAGCCCAAGTTTTCGCCTCTTCGGTTGCTCTATGCTGCCTGACCAGCTTATGTATTGTGGCCGGATTTAGGCTAGGCAATCCTTGCTCAGGATCGGGTTTATACTGGGGTGAAGCGTCAAGCGGCCTCAATTCCACGCCGGTTTTCTCAACCAGCAAAACATTGCTCGTTTTAGCCACTCTCGCCGCAGGCCGGTTCGCGCTCGAGTTTTGACTCAGCTCCAAATGCGTCAGCGCATCGAACGCTTCTTCTATAGGGTGCGCCACTACCGAGCGCCTCCGAGCCACCACCGGCCCACTCTGAACCGAAGACAAGCGACTCAAGCTCGACACAACCGGTTGAGGTAACTGATCAAAGGTATTTGTTCGCATTTCACAAGCCCGCCACTCGCTGTTACCGCTCGTTCAATTGTCTCTTGTGAAATGAATTGTTGTACGTTGCCGTCAACCACCTGAGGAAATCACGAATAAAAAAATCAATGAGCGAAGATTATTTATCTGTGCTTGAGCGCTCCTTTAATTCCACCACTTGACATGGTCATTCGAAAAATAATTGTTTTAAAAGAAAAGGCCAATTCTCATTTTAAATTACCCATGCCTTTATGAATTAACCCTCTAATATGGCATTTCGGAGAACAAGAGATTGATTCGCTTTTTCATACTTTATTCCCAGCATGCTGGGTATGATTATTTTTTATTTAACTTAACATCACATAATTAAATGGTGGCGCATGGAGCTAGACGTTGGAATTCAAAAATTAATCAATTTCTTGGATTATATTCTTTCTCAAAAGAGCAGCTTTAATATCCATAGCGCTAGCTATGCCCAAGCGCCAATGGATGAAATTCGACAATATCGCAATAATCAATATTTGATTAGAGAGCAATATTATTTATTGAATGAATTACAGATAAAATGTGAAGAGCAATATCAACTTGATCAAAGAAGTCATCATTTTTGGGTAACTAAAGATGGCGTGCTAGTGGGCTGTATTCGAGCCACCCCAGCTCCTTTTGAGCTAGAAATGGTACTGGCGGGCAGCCCCCTCTCATTAAGTCATTTTTCTGATTATATTGAATTAAGCCGCTTAATTACCTCGCATAACCATGAGGTCTCTGCATTTTCCATTCGACTTCTCGCTTGTGTGGCGCTGTTTAGTTTAAAAAATCAATACTCCGGATTTTTAGCCATGTGCAAAGCGCCACAACGTAGGCTTTTTCAGCGCTTTGGCATGAAACCGCTCTCTAGCGAACAATTGACCTTGCTGGAAAGAAATCATGGCAAATATTGGTTTATGGCAGGTAATTGGCATGAAATTGCGATGGGGCCAGGCTGCTCTATACCGGAAGGTTACCTCATACCAGAATTGACTACGCCCTCCCATCCGTTAACCGCGGACCTTTCTTTTTTAGACTTTAAATATAACCAGCAAGGAAATATTCATGCTCAATTTTAATGATTTTTTTAAAAATTTAGATGATCAGCTCGAAGTTATGTGGCAAGCCATATTAACGCAGTCACGCTTTACGCAAGCGATTCTGCATGGCGATATAGATAAAACGCTCTATGCCATTTATATGATCGAGACCTTCCATTACACAGCGCATAATGCGCGTAACCAGGCATTAGTTGGGGTCCGAGAAAATCCTAGTCCAGTCTATACTAAATTCTGTTTCGAACACGCCGCCGAAGAAGTCGGCCATGAAAAAATGGCTTTGCACGACCTCAGAAGTATTGACGTCATTACGCACGATACAGTGATCCCTAAACCTTTGCCAGAAACAGAAACTCTAATTGCGTATCTGTATTGGGTCGCCGCCCATGGCAACCCTTTAAGACGCTTGGGTTATAGTTACTGGGCGGAGAATTGCTATCATTATATTAATCCCCTAATCGAAAAGTTGCGCAGCACTCTTAAGTTGGAAGATTCTCAAATGACATTTTTTATTGCTCATTCGAGTATCGATGCGGAACACTTCGACGAAATTAAAAAGATTATTCAACGCACTTGCAACACGCAAGACGATTTGGCGGATATCACTAACGTGATGGAAACTACGCTTAAACTCACCAGCAAAATGCTCGAGGCGGTTTTTAATGAATACGCCAAATTGCAAGCTGGAACGTCGACTCGTTATAGTTTCTTAAAAAATACGGCTGTCTCAGCCTAAGAGCAAGCGATCTATCTGCTCCCGACACACCGCCCAGTCTGTGAATGCGCGCTGGGCGGTTATGTTTTTTGATATACGCCTCTTGAATATTTTCACCGCTTCCTACTTCTGTATCTTCTAATTTCAGCGCATCTGCAGGGTATTGCCCTGTTAGATACACTAGGTCCATTGCATCGCGCAATGGCTGACCCACCTCACTGCTAGAAGGCACTTCTTCTGCGCCGAATACGAATCTTTGGAAGGGCGATTCCGATGGAAATTTAAGTCTAGGAATCATGGCAGCCTTCTTTTATCAAACAGTTTCTCTGACGAGAGACTAAATCCATCTTTTTTTCTTGAGGGCTGCCACGCGAAATTATTCAACAAAACCCGAATGCATCCTTATCTACGTGCTACGTTAAACGCTCTAATCACTCATTCTATGGCTATTTCGTCGGCAACAGTGATAAATCATTACTTAACCGCTAATGATTTTAAATATGTTACCAAGTAAGAATTTATCATGATTTATTTAAATCATTTATTAAAAATACGAAGCTCAGAACCTAACATAATTAATCTATGGCTTTAAATATGCAATACTGCGCCAATTTAATTACGCACCACTCTTTCTACCTATACCCTTATACACAACTCAAAGCATCTAGTTTTCGCGCGCTCAGCAAGTTATGTGTAAGGGCATACTACCCTATAGATTTACCCAGCGGGATATCGCCTCAGATTGAGAAAATAAACTCAGATCGGTATACTGGCCTGGTAATGCATAATAGCGAGGAAACATGTGGATGAAAAAGAACTGAAGAATTTGACCTTTGGACCAACCTTTATGCAGTAAAAATTAACCCTCGCATTTTGACCAAATTTTCTAATGTCCGAACCATCAAAATTATTACAAACTCATCAGCTTGGGAAGCAATACGGCACTGTCATCGCATTAGCGCCAACAGATCTGGTCGTATCGGAAGGAGAGTTTCTAACCTTGCTGGGTCCTTCCGGTTCAGGTAAAACAACGCTGCTGAGCTTGATTGCAGGACTCTTGCAGCCCGATGAAGGTCGGATTCATATTGGCGGGGTCGATGTCACTCATAATCCGCCATATGAAAGGGATATTGGCGTGGTTTTTCAGAACTATGCATTATTCCCGCATATGACAGTGGCTGAGAATATTGCCTTTCCCCTCAAAATGCGCAAGCTCGGCGCGCGCGAAATTAAGCACTCGGTTGCGCACGTCCTTGAGTTAGTCGAGCTACCTCATGTAGCCCACCGTTTTCCGCGTGAATTGTCCGGCGGACAACAACAACGCATCGCCCTAGCCCGCTGCATGGTATATCGTCCATCGATTATTTTGATGGATGAACCGCTTGGCGCATTGGATAAAAAATTACGCAACCAAATGCAATTGGAGATTAAACGCATCCATCGCGAGCTAGGCACAACAATTCTTTATGTTACGCATGATCAAGAAGAGGCCATGACCATGTCCGATCGCATCTGCTTGATGAATGGAGGCCAGATTGAGCAGTTGGGTACGCCGATCGAGCTTTATTTCTGCCCACAAACTGCTTTTGTGGCGGATTTTATTGGCGAATCCAATTTATTGCCAGCGCGCGTCGAACAAGTAGATGGCACAACCGTGCTTTTCACATTAAACGGGATGCCTGGCATTGGCATTGCAACTTCGAATGGTAAACCCATCGCCCCTGGCAGCCACATCGACGTCATGATTAGACCACAACACTTTCAGGTGAGCACAAATCATGACTTAAACCAAAATAGGATTCAAGCAACGCTCACCGATTTCGTTGTCACTGGCGCCACCAGTAAATCTTACTTATCCGCCCAAGGAGGAACCCAACTCGTGATTGCGGAACTGACCCAAGGACATTGCTCGCCGCGTCAGCACGGCGAACCGCTTACCCTGACCTGGAATGCAGCAGACGCTGTAGCCATTCCACAAGAGTCACAGAGGATTGACATCAAATGAGGCAAACTGAGCTAAACGGGCCAGCCTTAGTCAATCAAAAAGCCCCCCTAACGCGGGCTTGGCGCATCCTCTTAAGAGTGCTGCGCAATTCAAAATTTTATCTCGGCGCCCCTATCATCATTTACTTGTTGGTGACCTTGGCACTTCCCATCACCCAGTTGCTAGGACTCAGTTTTCAACCTGAAGGGAAGTTAGGGCTGGCGCATTACAGTCGACTTTTTTTGTCGCCGGTTTATCTGCAAGTATTGGCCATCACCTTCAAAACGGCAGCCTATACGACTTTATTTGCTGTCGTGGGCGGTTATCCAGTTGCCTATCTAATTACTTTTGCTCCGTCAAAATTCAAAAGCTCCTTACTATTTTGGGTTCTTTTACCATTTTGGACGAGCTTTCTGGTGCGTACTTTTGGTTGGATGGTGCTCTTGGGCCGCAATGGCATGGTCAATCAAATACTGGCTTTAACCGGTATGACAGAAGCTCCGCTCAATTTACTGTACCATTTTCCAGCGGTTCTCACGGGCATGATTCATGCCATGATGCCGTTGGCCATTTTAACCATGCTGTCCGTCATGAAAAATATTGACCGCACCTTGCCTCGCGCCTCATTGACGCTAGGCGCAAAACCGGCGCGGGCATTTTGGACGATTTATTTTCCGCTCTCTTTGCCTGGGGTAGCAGCCGCGGCGCTCATGGTATTTGTGACTTCAATCGGCTTTTTCATCACCCCCGCCTTGTTGGGTGGACGCAAAGAAATCATGATGACGCAAATTATCATGGACCAAATTCAGAGCACCCTGAATTGGGGCTTTGCCGGTGCTGTTTCAATGCTGCTGCTAGTTGCAGTATTAGCCGTTTTTGTTTTATATAGTCGGCTGATAGGGCTCTCGAGCTTTGCTGGAGAAAAACCCTCAACTGCCCAGCATGCGCCTCGCTACACCCATATGAAAATACGACGCGCTGGTTATTGGATACTGGAACGTTTAGCCGATCTTTTCGATGGCCTGGGTAGCCTTTGGCGTCATGCGCGCTCGTGGAGCGACCGCATCCGGATTAAAAAATCAGCGCAAAAACGCCCTCATCCGGAACAGCAAGGATGGGTACTGCGGATTGCCGCAATCGCCATGTTAGCGTTCTTGATTGCCCCGATTCTCGTGATGATTCCTATTTCTTTCACTGAGAGCCGCGCCATCGATTGGCCACCGCGTGGTTTTTCATTGCAATGGTATGAAGCCGTCTTCGATTCCCCTAATTGGAGCCATGCTGCGATACGTTCGATCTTAATTGGCATTAGCACAGGATTTTTATCGATGCTGATTGGCACGCCCGCAGCTTTTTTGCTAGCGCGCTCAAACTTCCGTTGGAAAGTGGCGCTGCTGGGTTTTATTTTGACGCCCATGATTGTGCCCAGAATGATTCTAGCGATTGGGTTCTTTTATCTTTTCGCTAAGCTAGGTCTGGTCGGCTCGATGTTTGGTTTAGTGCTTGGCCACACCACAATCGCTCTGCCTTATGTTGTCATCACCATCATGGCCGTACTTAAAAATTATGATGTTCAGCTCGACACGGCAGCACAAAGCCTCGGCGCTAGCCGGTTAAAGACTTTACGTTATATTACTTTCCCGATTTTATCTGCGGGCCTGGCATCCGCTTTTTTGTTTGCCTTTGCAACTTCATTTGACGAATTAACCATCGCTCTTTTCGTAACAGGCGGGCTGAGTGCCACGCTACCTAAGCAATTCTGGGATGAAATTACATTAAATGTATCACCCACAATTGCCGCAGTTTCAACTTGTTTGTTTTTTTTCGTGGCGATTATTATTGGCTGCGCGGATCGGCTACGCCGCCACAGCGTCAAATAAAGTTAGGGCGCCGATTGCGCAAACTGGTAATATCGCGGCGATTTAGACGCTTTTTGGGAGTCACCCGATGCAGGGCCGAATTACGCTTACTCAATATTTAATTGAACAACAACGCCAACACGATAGCCTCCCGGCTGATTTACGGCTCTTAATTGAAGTCGTGGCGCGCGCTTGCAAAATGATCAGCCATTATGTTGGTAAAGGCGCGCTAGGTAACTTCTTAGGCAGTGCTGGCAGTGAAAATGTGCAAGGCGAGGTGCAAAAAAAGCTCGATGTGGTCTCAAACGACATTCTGCTCGAAGCCAATGAATGGGGGGGCAACCTCGCCGCCATGGCGTCCGAAGAGCTTGAGCACATTCATCTGATTCCACACCACTACCCTAAAGGCGAATACTTACTGCTATTTGATCCACTTGATGGTTCATCCAACATCGATGTGAATGTGTCAATTGGTACAATTTTCTCGGTATTGCGTCACACAGATAAGACTCGACCACCTGATGAGCAGTCGTTCTTGCAAGCAGGTACGCAACAAGTGGCTGCAGGTTATGCGGTTTATGGTCCGCAAACTGTGTTGGTGCTCACCACAGGCCATGGCGTACACTGTTTTACGCTGGATCGAGAACTAGGGTCATGGGTTCTTACGCAGAGTAATATACGGATCCCACACACCACTCATGAATATGCAATCAATGCCTCAAATGCACGGCACTGGCATCCGCCGGTGCAACGTTATATCAACGAACTGCTGATGGGCAAAGACGGGGAGCGCAAACAAGATTTTAATATGCGTTGGGTCGCATCCATGGTCGCCGATGTACATCGTATTTTGAATCGTGGCGGGATTTTTATGTATCCAGCAGACCAACGTGATCCCGCTAAACCAGGTAGGCTACGCCTAATGTATGAGGCGAACCCAATGGCTTTTATCGTGGAACAAGCGCATGGCGCTGCGACCAATGGTCAGCAGCGCATTCTCGAGCTTATCCCAACCCAATTACACGAGCGAGTTGCGGTTTTTCTTGGGTCAAAAGATGAAGTTGACCGCGTGACGCGTTATCATCACGAGATGAGTTGATTTAAGACGCGCCAGGTATCACGCCGCACGCCAGGCGCGCGCCGCCACCGCCTAATGGCGCTGGGTTATCGCTATGATTATCGCCATCCAGGTGGACCGTTAACGCGCGCCCGCGGATTTCTTTGAGCCACTTCAAGCGCGGAGCTAGCACCGGATAAGTAGCGCGCCCATCCGCACCAACATACAGTGCGGGCAAATCGCCTAAATGTCCATCATCGCTATAAGGGCCAGCGTGACGCTTGGTTTTCTGTGGATCCCAATGCCCTCCAGCGGCCAGTCCGGCGGCCGGCCCTTTGGGCCCCATCCCCGGTGCACAAGATGGATTTTCATGAATATGAAAGCCATGAATACCCGGCGGCAAGCCCGCTAATTCAGGTGTAAAAATCAGCCCATGCGGATTTTCGCTGACATAGACCTTGCCTAATGACTTACCGGTACCCGTTGCATCAACCGCGTAAATAGGAATCGATAACTGCTCAGCAAATGCGGTAGATATATTTACCCCGGCTAAAATAGCCAGCATAGTTGTCCAGCGGATGTATTTTTTCATTGCAATTGTCCTCTTCTCTGGTTAAAAAATTTGCTTTCAGCCAGCGCAAGCCGCGGCAGAAATTACGCTATCTAACCCGGTGACAGTTGCAAATCACTCTGAAAATTTGTGTGTCGGCAGACGAGCACCATGGTCATTGTAGCTTGAGCAAAAACTATATAAGGGCTTCAATGAAGCAGCTTGAAAGATTAGCAAGGCTGGATTGTTTCCCGAAGTCGCGCGCTCAATCTTAATCAAATCAATGGCCCTCTCTAACCTCAAAGTGGGCAAGCGGGTATCGCACTGAGTCCAGTTGAGTAGACGCTCACAATGCGGAGCGTTTTTCAGCGCTAGCGCTCAAATTTTGCGCTCGTCATCCATCAGATGGCACTAGAATAGCGCATCGATCCATCTCTTAAAGCTCCGCTGCATTAAAAGAAATGAAGGATCTTTTTAACAAGGTCTATGCCTTAAAGCAGGAAACCACAAAGCCATCGAAAATCAAAAAATACTGATGAGAAGGAAAAAGTAATGCTAGTATCCTAATCCAGAGTACATATTTAAAGGGTAAAGGCTAATTACCTAGTTGATCTCAAAGCAGGATGCTTGAGAGATAATGAATCGTTTATAGCCAATCCTTAAATCGTTGAAATGACGCATCAATTATGCAGCTTTCATATTTTTCCGCGAGGCGATTAGCGATGCGAATTTACGCTCCAAATAATCTGTAAAACAATTCATCTACCCCTAAAATTACCTTGCAGCCCAGTCCCATTCATATAAGACACTGAGCCATATTCGTTGAGTACCTTGCTAAGAGACTGTACGTTGTATTTTTCTCGTCATGTGAATAACGCCTGAAGGAAAGTAAAAAAAATGATCCCAGAAATTAATCAGCGGCGATTACGTTACTTCTACGAAGTTTGTACATGCGGAAAAATTCGAGAGGCAGCGGACAATTTGAATATGGACTCGTCGGTGATTACGCGTCAAATTAGACTCTTGGAAGAAGAGATCGGATTCAAGCTATTCGAACGGCGGCCCCGTGGCGTCGTGCCCACCGAGGCAGCAGAGTTGTTACTCAAATATTATCGCGGCAACTGTGATTTAAAAGAAAATTTGGAAAGAGGCTTACACGAGCTGCGCAACATGCACCAGGGCAACATCCACCTGGCGATACACCCTACCTTTGTTGGCGCTCTCATCAGTGTATTTAACAATTTCCGGGCTCAATACCCCGATATTCACCTTCATATTGAAGAAAATTTCGAAACCAATAAAATCATCAATCAAATTCTCGAGGATATTTCCCATATAGGGATACTCTGTGTTTACCAAGACTCCCCACATATCAATTATTTTGCGCGCGTACCTTTGCCCTTATATATGTTGGTGAATAAAAAACATCCGCTCGCCAACAAACACAAAGTAACCTTTGCCGAAGCAATCCGCTACCCCCTTTCATTACCTGCTACGGGTGCTTTACGCCAGATGGTGCAGTCCGTCGCCAAAACAGAAAAAATTGAACTCCAACCCCCTGTGTTTATTAGCAATTCGACCACGGCTCGCAAAAGATTTGCTTGTACCGATGCAGGTGCAGTATTTATGTCAGCCTTCTCGGCATTTGAAGAAATTAAATCCGGAGAGCTAGTTGCGCTTGAAATCGACCATCCTAGTTTTCAAGCCGCTAGCTTGGCTCTCATCGTCAGGCGCGGCAAACCGCTTTTGCCACCGCTCCATCAATTACTCAGATTAATCAGTGCGCATCTCCCCATCTTTGCGCGCCACCCTTTGGCTGAGAACAGTCATCTAACCACAATATCAGAAGCCCCATATGAATGACAAAAATCCACCACATGGCTCTAGCCGTCGCAAAACCATCAAGAAAATAGCTGCATTAGGCGCAGCAGCAGTCTGCGCGCCACTGATTATCATCAACTCTCAAAAGATCGCACAGGAAAAAGCCGCGCAAAGAATTGTCATCCGCACCTCGGGCGGTGAATGGCACTATGCCGCCACAGAATTACTCTTCAAACCTTTCCAGGAAAAATTCGGTATCGAGATGGTCGGCATCCCATCAAATTCGGAACCCATCGCAGAAATCCGGTCTATGGTCGATACCGGAAATTACAACTGGAACATGGCCTGCCTTGGAAATCGGGCGATTCCGATCCTCAGCCAGCAAAATTATTTAGAAAAGCATGGGCTAGAGCACGATCCTATCGTTTCAACCATTATGCCTCAGTTTATGTCGCCATATGGCGTGGGGATGAATGTCTACTCTACAGTACTGACCTATCGAACTGACGTCTTTCAAAAGCGTCCACCACAAACTTGGAAAGATTTTTGGGATGCAGAGAATTTTCCCGGTCGGCGCGGTCTGCGCAAAGTTCCTTTCGATACCGTAGAACAAGCCTTATTGGCCGATGGCGTAGCGCCAAGCACAGTCTACCCTTGCGATCTAGACCGCGCATTTCATAGCCTCGACAGAATCAAGCCACATATTTCTGTCTGGTGGCAAAGCACCCCAGAAGCGGAACACCTCTTAAAAGTTCGTGAAGTAGACGTCATGCCGGTTTTTCTAACCGCCGCACTATCCGCTATTAAATCTGGCGCGCCCATAGCGTTTTCTTGGGATCAACATATTTACGGATACGATAACTGGACCATCCTGAAAGGCACTCCCAACGCGGATGCATGCCGAGAATTTATCCGCTTTGCAACCGACCCGAAGCGACAAGCGCTGCTAGCTCCGCACGGAATTTCACCGACTCAGCCAAGCGCTTTTGAGTATATCAAGAAAGAACACGCCAAATTCCTCGCAGTTTATCCAGAGAACTTCAACAAAGGCATACCCAGCAGTGCTTTATATTGGCTGGATAATTATAGTTCGATTGTCGAGCGCTATAACCGTTGGTTTCTGAGTTGAGAAAAAGACGCGCAGTCGGGTAGTTGTAGTAGATTGCCGCGCTGAAGCTATCCGGCATCTGTATTTTTATATTAGAGGTATTCGCTCTCGAGATAAAATTGGGACACCTTTCATAGCCATTCAGTAGCACCTCAAGGCATACACGACCTAAATATAATGATAGCTTTCTTGTCGCTTGAAGAGCATGAAAGAGCTATCCAAGTTGGCTATTTTAAGTTTTCTTAGTCTCTGCAAAACATTTTTGAATAAAAATAAAAATGCACTAATCTTTAAAGCAAGAAGTTTTGCTTTATTTATTAACTATTTTTGCATCATCGATTCGAGTTCTAGGGGGTGCATTTATGTTACCTTTATCGAGTAGCGCTACGGTCCCTTCTACGTGCTATACAGCACACTTGCCAAAGCTTTCTGTACGCTCATTGCCAGTCGAAATTCAAGACATAATAAAAAATGATTTTCTGGATTCGCCGGAACAACAAGCCTTCTTTAAAGTGTTAGCTGTGTTAACCAACAACGACGAACCCGTAGAGCAAGTTAAAATCCTAGAGATACTAAGAGCATACCCTCTCGCACCGCCATTCCAGAATATTCTCTTTGAAATACTCACTATGGCAACTCGTAATGGTGAACCACTAGATTCACTAGATCTAAAATTACACTTGTTGCATAAAAGAATTCCACCAGAATATCACCAAGATTTTGTCAAATCGGAGGATCGCTGGCGAGAACTTGCATTGGACCAATTAAAGCTGTTATTAGACTCAGATCAGCCCGATCAAGTCGTAAAGAAAAGCGCGTTCTTTAGGCTGCTGTTTCTTATTTGTGATCCAGAGATATTTGATGTTTTAAAGAACCGTATCCAACAAAATTCCGTATTAAAGCAAAAACTACTGCATTGGGTTCAGCGCTCAAAAACAGAAGAGGTACAACCCGTAGCAGCGCCTGCCTTAACCTTATTAGTCAAAGCAGGCATCAATCTAGAGGGACAGAATTTCAACGGAATTCGAGTACCTGGCGCTGATTTAAGCGGAGGGATATTTAACCATACTCAATTTCAAAGAGCTAATTTAAATGGGGTCAATTTCCGTGGAGCACAGTTGTTTGAGGCAAATTTGGAACAAGCGAATTTGTTTAAAGTTAACTTTGGTGAGCTACCTACGATAGAGGTGGGTAGTATGATTGGCGATTGTTGTTACTCACCGAATGGGCAGTGGTTAGCTGTTGGCACGGAAAATGGAGAAGAGTTGTACCAGGAAAATGACGGAAGATGGCATGCGCCTAGAGGGCATGCCGGGGATATAGCTAGCGTACATTTTTCACCAGATGGCAAGTACTTTGCGTCAGGGGGAATGGATGGCGATGTAACGCTTTGGAGCGTAGAAAGCGGTGAAGGGCTATGTCAAATTGGAAGGCGTGAAGAAGGCGATATGGTAATGAGCATCAGTTTCTCGCCAAACGGTGAATTCCTGGCGGTAGGGCTACTCGAAGAATCGTTGCAAGTATGGCTCATGGAGAGCGAATATAGACAGCACTACTATATAGAGCTTGAAAAGCACACTGATTCGCTCAATAGTGTGCCTCTCTCGCACGAAAGTCAGCCTGTCAATAGCGTAGCTTTCTCGCCCGACAGTCAAATTCTGGCCGCAGGTGGCCAGCATGGAAGAATAAAGCTATGGGACATGGAAAGTGGAAAAGCATTACATACCTTGCAAGGACATAATAGTGATGTAAGGAATGTGAAATTTTCACCAGATGGCAAGCTCCTAGCAGCAGCTACGGAAGATAATTTGACGACATTGTGGCGAGTAGAAGATGGCGTCGCCTCTTATACATTTAGAGGGCATAGCGCCATAATAAATGGGCTTAGTTTCTCGCCAGACGGAAAAATACTTGCTTCTGGAAGCCAAGATAAAACGGTAAGACTATGGAAAATGAGCGATTTAAAAACTGGTTTGCATTGGAATTCATTTCCCACAGAACTAAACGTAACCTATATGTCGATCCAAAGTGCGCAAAATCTAAGTCCCATCGATAAGCATCTGCTTAAGCAAAGAGGTGCGCGCGGTGAGCCAGCCCCAACATTTTCCGAAGAAACTCACGCTGAAAATGTATTAGCGGAGCAACTGTCAACGCTGACTCTCTAAAATTCAATGTGCCATTTTATTCGGCGAGCGCTTTACCGTTTCTCTGGTGTGAAACTGTAATTTCTTAGGGTGACTTCCGAAAACACAAAATTTCTGACAGGCTCGACAGGCTTGCTCAACCTGGGCATTATTTGCAAAAAAAACCGCCAACCCTTTTAAACACTTATATTTTTTGTTAAAGCTTGGCGACATCTGCAGTACAACTGGCGGAGAGAGGGGGATTCGAACCCCCGATAGGCTATTAACCTATACACGCTTTCCAGGCGGGCGACTTAAACCACTCATCCATCTCTCCGGCAAGCTGCGCATTATAGCAAAGATCAAAACTCAGTGCGGTAAGAAACCGACCCACAGCGCTTATCTATGCAAAATAGCCAATAAAATTTAGCGCGCGATGATCAGAGGTACAATATAGCGTTGGCGAGGCTACGCTAGATTGTGGCTCGTACACCGTTGCTTATTGTTATTTTTTCGCAAACTTTTACTCATGTCTACCTCTGAACAATCGCATAAAAGTTCTCATACGCCGTCGCTCAAACCTTTGCCTGCGCTGATTTTCTTTAGCCGCTGGTTGCAGCTGCCTTTGTATCTCGGGCTGATTGTTGCTCAGGGTGTCTATGTATATCTCTTTTTGGTTGAGGTATGGCATCTTGTTCGCCACACGCCCACGCTTAATGAGACGGCGGTTATGCTTGCCGTACTCAGCTTAATCGATGTCGTCATGATCTCCAATTTATTGATCATGGTCATCATTGGCGGCTACGAAACTTTTGTCTCTCGGCTCGGTCTGGAACACCATCCAGATGAACCAGAGTGGCTCGATCACGTTAACGCCGGGGTCTTAAAAGTTAAATTAGCAATGGCGTTGATTAGCATTTCGTCAATTCACCTGCTAAAAACTTTCATTGATGCAGGTCAGCGCGATACGCATACGGTGATATCTCAAATCTTAATCCATCTTTCTTTCTTACTTTCAGCCGGTGTGATGGCTTGGGTCGATAGAAGCATGTCCCGCCCTCATTCGGATGTATCTCCGACGAACGGCGGCCACCCACTCAAATAATGGAGTCTCATAATGCAAGGTGATAAAAAAGTCCTCGACTATCTCAATGCCCAACTCAAAAATGAGTTGACCGCCATCAATCAGTATTTTTTGCATGCCCGGATGTATAAACATTGGGGTTTAGATAAATTGGGGCAGCATGAATATCAAGAATCGATTGGCGAAATGAAACATGCCGATCAACTCATCGAACGTATTTTCATGTTGGATGGATTGCCCAACTTGCAAGATTTACACAAATTATTAGTGGGCGAGGATACGCCAGAGATTTTGCAGTGCGATTTGAAACTCGAATCGATCTCTCAAACAACGTGTAAAGAAGCGATTGCTTACTGCGAATCCGTACAAGATTTCGTGTCGCGTGAGATTTTTGTGTCGATTCTCAATGATACTGAAGAACATATTGATTGGCTCGAAACGCAATTGGAGCTTATCAGTAAGCTTGGCCTACAAAATTATCTGCAAAGTGGCTTCAGCTCAACGGCTCATCACGACGCATAAATTGCTGCGAGGTTATCATGCGCGTAGCGATATCTTGTGGTTTTCTTGTTATAAAAGTTAAACTCTCTGCTTGATCATGGAATCCATCTCTAGCCATGCCTACGCGCCGATTGGGGTATTCGATTCAGGGGTCGGCGGTTTGTCGGTGCTGCGCGCAATTCACGCGGCGCTGCCCGACGAATCTCTGATTTATTGCGCAGATTCATCTCATGCGCCTTATGGCGAGCGTGATAATGCATTTATTATAGAGCGCACGCTTGCAATCAGCACCTGGCTCGTGCAACAAGGGGTCAAAGCGCTGGTGGTCGCCTGTAATACAGCGACCGCGCAAGCTAATTACCTACTCCAAAAAAAATTCAGTATCCCGATCATCGGGATTGAACCTGGTATTAAACCTGCCGCGCAATATTCAAGCTCACGCATAGCCGGCGTGCTAGCTACGGCCAGTACTTTGCGTAGCGAAAAATTTCACCGCCTAATCACGACTTATGCGGCAGACTGTCGCTTTATCTGCCAAGCGGGCTCTGGCTTGGTGGAAGCGATTGAACGTGGCGAGACAGATTCAGACGAAGTATTGGCTCTGCTTAAGGCTTATCTGACGCCGATGCTTGACGCGGGAGCGGATACGCTCGTGCTGGGTTCAACCCATTTCCCTTTTCTTGAGAAGTCAATCCGCCGTATTGCTGGCGATCAGCTTAGGTTGATCGAAACTGGGGAAGCGGTTGCCCGCCAACTCGCTCGACGATTGGCGGCCCAACAGTTGTGCGCACCGCCAGATGCCAAGGTAACGCTGCGCTTGTATTCAACGGCGAATGGGATCCGGCTACAGACGCTGGCCAGCCAATTCCTAAAGACCGATCAAATCGCTGAGCATATTAGCATTCCTTCAAGTTCAGTGAATGCTGTAAGCTAAAAAAACTGAACCGGCGTATTTTCCGATTCCTCTCCTTCGTTTTAGGCAAACTCCCCTAATTTAGCATCATGTAACTATGACCCCCTTGCAAAAGATAAAAACCTGAATGATAATGATTAGCATTACGAATACATAACGTATCCGTAATGCCCATCGAATTTTATTGGGGTGTTATCATGATTATCTGTGTGTGCAAGTCCGTTTCAGACCGCTCGATCCATACCGCCATCCATGCCGGTGCGAATTCCCTAGAAGCATTGCAATTTGAATGTGGGGTCGCATTATGTTGCGGTAAGTGCGAAAATGCTGTTTCTGATCTGCTAGCCGACCACAATAGTGCAAGTCCCCCCTGTAGCATGGCACCGTTAAATTTTGTTGGCCGTGCAGCAGCGTAAATAAGGCCCCCATGGAACTCTGGATTGGCATGGTGACTGCACTCTGTATTTCTTGGTTAATTTTCCGTAAATGATACGTTCCAATTTGTGTCATCAGACAGTCGTGCGTGTAGAATTTGCTTGATCAATTTACGTATCGTCACCCCCCTCTTCTGTCTTGTTTTGGCCCTCCATATAGGGGGCTTTATCTGCTTCCTAAACCCAGCTAGCCCACCTCCTTCAAAACCCGTTTTAGCAAGCGCCATAACCGTCGAGTTGCTGAGTCCCACGCCTCTGCCTATCCCCCCTATTCTTAAATCCTCCACGGCAAAACGCTCAAGCGCCACCTCTACACCTACAGCACCCAGCGCCCCAATTGATGAGGCCCATACGCCAAGCGCCAATGCCACGCATACGCTTGAACTAAGCGCTCCCCAAAACATTGCCCAGCCAAACTGCTTGCTCAACCCGCCCGCCTATCCGCCGTTATCGAGGCGGCGCGAAGAAACCGGCACTGTATTAATTAGCCTTATGATTGACAAACGTGGCACAATTGAACGCGCTACAATCAAGCAAAGCAGTGGTTTTAAACACCTTGACCAGGCTGCTCGTGAAGCGGCGCTCAGCAGTCAATGCCGCCCTTGGCTTGAAAACGGTCGGCCGATACGCACCACCAGCGACATCCCGTTTATATTTAAACTTGAGGGCTAGCCTCTCAATGGATCGATTTAGATCGATTGCTCAGAATTCAGCAAGCCCCCAATCCTAAAAGGCATATGATGGAACACTATGGTTTAGCCCACCTCTGGCAGCAGGGCGATCCGGTTATACGCGCGCTTACCTTAGCGCTGGTTCTCATGTCAGCACTCTCATGGACCGTGATCTTAGCCAAAACCTGGCAATTTATTTGTTTGCGGCAGCTTACAAAAAATGCCGAGCAGGCATTCTGGCATGCAGATGGGATTGAGCATGGGATCGAAAAACTGGGCAAACGAGCCGGCAATCCGTTTCTGGCACTCGTATTAGCGGGCCAAGAAGCGGCCAGCCATCATCAACAAAACCAACCCTCTCTCCATCATCGGATGGATATTAGCGATTGGATCACGCGTTGCTTAAAAAACACACTAGATGAAAATTTGATGCGCATGCAAAGCGGTCTTGCGCTGCTCGCGTCAATTGGCTCAACTGCACCTTTTGTGGGTTTATTTGGCACAGTATGGGGGATTTATCATGCATTATTGGCCATTGGCGAGAACGGGCAAGCCTCAATCAATCATGTTGCAGGGCCAGTGGGCGAAGCGTTGATCATGACCGCTTTCGGCCTTTTTGTCGCGATTCCAGCAACGCTGGCTTACAATGCGTTCACGCGCGGCAATAAAAGGATTGTGAGTAAACTCAATCGCTTCTCTCATGGCCTACATGCCTATTTTGTTACGGGCGCGCGGCTACGCTCAAATCGACGCGGCGAGTTGAAAACCGCGCCCCGCTAAAAG
Organism: Mycoavidus sp. B2-EB; assembly: GCF_014218255.1. NCBI lineage: Bacteria > Pseudomonadati > Pseudomonadota > Betaproteobacteria > Burkholderiales > Burkholderiaceae > Mycoavidus > Mycoavidus sp. B2-EB. The sequence continues at coordinate 583,418 of NZ_AP021872.1, read as the reverse complement.
CGGGTTTTAGCCCTCTCATGAGCCCATATAAAATACTTTTTAGCCCAGCTTTACACGCTTAAACAACACCGACAGCCATGGCCAGCACCCCTTTTATCAACGATAATGAAGAGACACTAATGAGCGAAATTAACATGACGCCATTGGTTGACGTCATGCTTGTCTTATTGATTATTTTTCTGGTGACGCTACCGGTTATGCACCACGCCATCAAACTCGATCTGCCACAGGCCAGCAGCTCAAAGACCGTGCTTAAGCCAACTCAGATTAAATTAACTTTACAAGCAGATGGCACCGTGCTTTTGGACCAACAAGCAGTGGATGACGCTACGCTACGGGTACACTTTTTAGCCGCAGCCAAAGTTGAGCCGCAGCCAGAAGTGTATTTATATGCGGATCGTGCCGTACGTTATGAACATATTGCTCATGTTATGTCAGCCGCACAGTCTGGCGGTTTGGCAAAGATTGGCTTTATTACACAACCAGAAGCGAATCACTGATTTTTTTACATATAACCCCATCTATTAAGGTATAGAAATGGAGCTCAGTGCAGTCGGAAGAATGATTAAAGCGCGTCGGAATGCGATCGGCCTAACACAACAGCATCTGGCCAAGCTTGCAAAATTGTCTCGGCAAACCGTCCAGACCCTTGAGGCTGGCACCATTAAGGACTTGGGCTTTGAACGGCTCTCAAGACTGCTCTCGGTGCTCGGTCTTGGCTTTGATAACCTTTCTCTTACGGCTCAACTTAAAAAACAGGACCTGTGGCGGGTGGCAAAAAATTGCCTTTAAGCCAATGATTTTTTAAAAAAATCACAAAATATTGATTTATATTCTAATTCTATCGAAAAGCTGGATGGTGCCCAAGAGAGGACTCGAACCTCCACGGAGTTACCCGCTAGTACCTGAAACTAGTGCGTCTACCAATTCCGCCACCTGGGCCATGCTTATTTTCAGCAAGGGCGCTATTATAGCCAATTATTTTGCATTTCGCCTAGCTTATTGTGTGTGCGAATTGTCTCAAATTAAAGATCGCCGCAGGTAGGGTAAAAAAAAGTCATCCGTTGACGCATATCATAGGTAGCCTAAGCAAGGACGGTAATCGATGATAAAACATAACAAAAAGCCAGCGTATTTCAATTTTATGCCCAAGGGCGGTTAAAATACTGGGTTTCTGGCACAATCCGCTTAAACGGTCTTTTTAGCGTCCGTCCTCTATGTCCAATAAAAGAACTTCGTGCTTTGAACTGCGCAGTAGCTCCTTTGATACGCTACTTTTTACGGTTAAAACAGTTGACCTTGAGGTTTTACACCAAGCCTTAAAAAGCCGCTTTGAAGTCGCGCCAGAGTTTTTTGCGAATGATATTGTCGTGATTGATGTACGCCCTCTGCAGGCTAACGAAACTATAGATCTTCATGCGCTGGCGGCGATGTTGCATGAAGTGCGCATGTATCCAGTGGGAATTGCCGCTCACGAGAGCCAACGCATCTGGGCGCAACGCAATGATCTGCCGTTCGTTGAAGTCGGCGTTAGCCGGATTCCACAACCCGCGGCGCATGCCAAAAACCCCGTAACGCCAACGCCCAAGCTAGAAGCGTCAATTGAAGACTCTAAATCAACGCTGATTATCGACAAACCGCTCCGCTCCGGCCAACAAGTCTACGCCAAAGGGGATTTGATTGTGCTGGGTGTAGTAAGCTATGGGGCTGAAGTCATTGCCGATGGGCATATTCATATTTATGCTCCACTGCGCGGACGAGCGCTCGCTGGCGCACAGGGTAATCTTAATGCGCGCATTTTTTGTACCTGTCTTGAGCCTGAGTTACTTTCCATTGCCGGTATTTATCGTACAACCGAGACGCCGTTACCGGCGCAAGTGCAAGGTAAACCCGTGCAAGTTAGCCTCTTAAATGAAAAATTAGTGATCGAACCACTCAAATTAACTTAATAAATTGATTTAATCCAGGTAACATAATCACCTTTTAAATTACTTTGATTTTTAAATCAATTGACTGCTTCAAGGACTTAGCCAGATGGCGAAAATTATTGTAATTACTTCGGGTAAAGGCGGTGTAGGCAAGACCACCACCAGCGCAAGTTTTGCTGCCGGCCTAGCTTTGCATGGTCACAAAACAGCCGTGATTGATTTTGATGTGGGTTTACGTAATCTTGATTTAATTATGGGCTGCGAGCGACGCGTCGTCTATGATTTAATTAACGTGATTCAAGGCGAAGCCAAACTGAGCCAAGCTTTGATCAAAGATAAAAAATGCAGCAATCTTTTTATTATGCCCGCATCGCAAACCCGGGACAAAGATGCATTAACCCAAGAAGGGGTCGGCAAAGTCATCCAAGAGCTGATAGATATGGGATTTACCTATATTGTTTGCGATTCGCCCGCGGGGATTGAATCAGGCGCGCTGATGGCAATGTATTATGCAGATGAAGCGGTGATTGTGACTAACCCAGAAGTCTCATCGGTGCGGGATTCAGATCGTATCCTAGGCATTTTAGCTTCAAAAACCAAACGCGCGATTGAAGGCACAGAGCCGATTAAAGAACAGCTGTTAATTACCCGCTACAATCCAAAGCGTGTCAATGAAGGTGAAATGCTCTCTATTACAGATATTCAAGAAATTTTACGGATTGATTTGATCGGTGTGATCCCCGAATCAGACGCCGTACTGCATGCTTCAAATCAAGGCGTACCGGCGATCCATCTAGAGACCACCGACGTCGCTGAAGCCTATAAAGATGTGATCTCGCGCTTTCTTGGCGAAACCAAACCCATGCGGTTTACTGATTATCAAAAACCCGGCTTATTACAACGCCTTTTCGGCAATAAATAAGGTAAGGATATGTCAATACTTTCTTTTTTGCTTGGCGAGAATAAAAAAACTGCAACGCTTGCCAAAGAGCGCCTGCAGTTGATTATTGCGCATGAACGCGCAAACCACACTCCAGCCAATTATCTGCCCGCGCTACAGCGTGAACTCCTCGCCGTGATTTCAAAGTATGTGAAAATCGCGCACGAGGATATTAAAGTTAAGCTTGAGCAACAAGATAATTTGGAAGTACTGGAAGTTAAAATCGAAATTCCGCAAGCCTAACCGCGCCAGCATTCCTTTACCTTAAAGGAAATGCTGGCCCAGCCACCAAGCCAGTGCCGCCATTGAGGCAGATGCTGGAATCGTCAAGATCCAAGCCCAAACAATATTACCCGCAACCCCCCAACGTACGGCCGCTAGCTTTTGCGTAGCGCCCACCCCAACAATCGCGCCTGTAATGGTATGCGTAGTCGATACTGGGATACCGAGCCAAGAGGCTAGAAAAAGCGTCAGAGCCCCCCCAAATTCAGCACAAAATCCGCCTACTGGTTTTAATTTGGTAATTTTTTGTCCCATGGTCCGCACAATGCGCCAGCCGCCGAAGAGCGTGCCCAGGCCAATTGCAAAATAGCAGGCGGCAATCACCCACATTGGAGGAGCATCGATCGTCGCAGAAGCATAACCAGTGGCCAGCAAGAGCATCCAGATGATGCCGATGGTCTTCTGCGCATCGTTACCGCCATGCCCCAGGCTATACAGGCCAGCAGAGATTAATTGATAGCGCCGAAAACGTCGATCAACCTTGCTCGGTGTCGTGCGCAAGTAAAGCCAAGACACGCCCAACATCAAGAGCGACCCTAAAAAGAAGCCCAGTAGCGGTGAAACAAAAATAAAAGCGATGGTTTTACATAAACCATCAATATTTAACGAACCAGGGCCTGCTTTAGCTAATGCTGAACCGACCAACCCCCCAATTAGCGCATGGGATGAACTGGACGGAATACCATAATACCAAGTGATCACATTCCAGCCAATGGCGCCCATCAGCGCGCCAAATACGACATAATGATCGATAATCGATGGATCGATCGTGCCACGGCCGACCGTTGATGCCACCTTTAGATGAAAAATAAAATACGCAATGACATTAAATACGGCCGCAAATAGAACGGCTTGATGAGGTTTCAGGACACCCGTAGAAACCACGGTGGCAATCGAATTTGCCGCATCATGAAAGCCGTTCATGAAGTCGAAGATGAGGGCAATTGCCACTAACAAGATGACGGCCCACAATCCCAAATGAATCGATGACATTAAGATTTCCTGATATAAGCCCGTGCCACGCTAAGCGTTTTCTAGCACAATGCCTTCGATAATGTTAGCGACATCTTCGCATTTGTCCGTGACAGCTTCTAGCAGCTCAAGAATCGCTTTATGCTTGATTAATGACTTAACATCGTCCTCTTCTCGAAAGAGTTGAGAAATCGCCGCTCGCAATAAGCCATCTGCCTCCGTTTCCAAACGGTCAATGACGGCGCAAATGATTAAAATTGCGCTCGCGTTTTTCATGTCTTTGAGTAAAGCCACCGCCTGCGCCACCTGTTCACAACTGCTGGCGCAAATATGCGCCAGCTGGCCCGCTTCAGGCGTGAGCGAGCGCACATCGTACAGCCAGACTGCAGTTGCAACATCCTCCATTAAATCAAGAATGTCATCCATCGTCGTGATGAGTTTGTGAATTTCATCCCGATCAAAGGGTGTAATAAAGGTTTTATGCAACAGATCAATGGTTTCGTGCGTCAGTTTATCCGCTTGCTTTTCTTTGAGCTGCACATTTTTTTTATGGACTTCGGCTTCATCCAGTTGATTCACCAAGCGCTCTAAATCATGACTAGCGTCCACCAGGCATTTTGCATGCGCATTGAAGATTTCAAAGAATTTACCCTCTTTGGGCATAAAGCGACTGAACATCTCAATCCTTAAACAAGGGTCTATTAATTACTGAGGCGCGAACCATTCAAAATAGTTCTAACTTATAAAGTGCGCTATTGTACCTGGGCCAGCCCACTTATCGAGCACGGCAACAAATTATTTAGCAAAATGGTCGAAGAATCTCACTAAGTGTTATACATTGGCTGGCCTGCGAAATTATCGAATTTGGTGTATTGCCCCAAAAAAGTCAACCGCACAACGCCAATTGGCCCATTACGCTGCTTGCCAATAATAATCTCGGCCGTGCCTTTATCCTGGCTATCCGGGTTATAGACTTCATCACGGTAGATAAAGAAAATCACATCGGCATCTTGTTCAATGGCTCCAGATTCACGCAGATCAGACATAACAGGGCGTTTATTCGGCCGCTGCTCAAGCCCACGGTTAAGCTGTGAGAGTGCAACCACCGGCACATTGAGTTCTTTTGCCAAACTCTTGAGCGAACGTGAAATTTCCGAGATTTCGGTAGCGCGATTTTCACCCGAAGAGGCGGATGACATCAATTGTAAATAATCAATAATAATTAAACCTAGCTGTCCGCATTGGCGTGACAAGCGCCGCGCACGAGCACGTAATTCAAGCGGATTAAGCGCGCTTTGCTCATCCACAAAAATTTGCGCATCGCTCATTTTTTGCATCGCGTGCGTCAGTTTAGGCCAGTCTTCATCTGTCAGCTTGCCGGTGCGAAGCCGGTGCGCATCCAGCCGCCCGACTGAACCTAACATCCGCATGGCAAGTTGCGTGCCCGGCATTTCCATTGAAAATACGGCTACGGGCAAGCCATATTCAACCGCAACATATTCGCCGATATTCATCGCCAATGAGGTCTTACCCATCGACGGACGCCCCGCAATGATAACCAGCTCCCCCCCATGCAAACCGGAAGTCATGCGGTCAAGATCGACAAAACCCGTGGGTGTACCCGTGACATCGGTTGAATTTTCTTGATGATAGAGCGTATCGATACGCTCCACCACTTGCGACAGCAATGGCTTAATTTCAATAAACCCCTGCCCGCCACGCGTGCCCTCTTCCGCAATCGCAAATACTTTTGACTCAGCCTCATCCAGTAACTGACGCACCTCTTTGCCTTGTGGATTAAAGGCATCACCTGAAATTTCATCCGCCACCGTGACCAGCTTGCGCAACACCGCGCGATCCCGCACGATTTCTGCATAACGGCGGATATTGGCTGCGCTAGGCGTGTTTTGCGCTAAAGCATTCAAATAGGCGAGCCCCCCCACCTCCTCCGCCTTGCCCGATGAGGTCAGTGATTCAAATACGGTGATCACATCGGCTGGCCGCACCGCCGTAATTAATTTACCGATATGCTGGAAAATTAACCGGTGGTCATAGCGATAGAAATTACTTTCTTGTAAAAAGTCGGCAATTCTGTCCCAGGCGCTATTGTCGAGCAAAAGTCCCCCTAATACCGATTGTTCAGCTTCAATCGAATGAGGTGGGACTTTGAGGGCGGTGAGTTGAGGGTCTGGATTAACTATATTCATGGCGCTTAGGATTATCGCTTATTTATCAGCGTTGCACACCCTTTCACCCGGTTTTTAAAGGTTTTATCCTGCACAATAAAAAACGGAGGCCAGTTAAGCTAGCCTCCGTTTTTATCTCTTAGCACTGCTGCGAGAATTGACTGACCGTTTACACGTGCTCGCCAAGAACCGCTACAGTGACGCTCACCAGCACATCCGTATGCAGCGACACCTGTACCAGATGATCGCCGACTACCTTAAGTGGGCCCTCAGGCAAGCGTAGCTGAATTTTCTCGATCTCAAAACCCTGCGCTTTCAGTGCATTGGCAATATCGGAGTTCGTTACGGAACCAAATAAACGCCCATCAACACCCGATTTTTGCGGAATTTGCAAGGTTAAACCGGCTAATTTCTCACCTAGCTCTTGGGCTGCAGCCAACTTCTGCGTGGCAGCTTTTTCAAGCTCGGCGCGGCGTGCTTCAAACTCTTGAATCGCCTCTTCTGTCGCACGACGTGCTTTTTTTTGCGGCAGCAAAAAATTACGCGCATAGCCTTTGGCAACCTTAACGATATCTCCAAGGTTACCTAGTTTGGCGACTTTTTCCAATAAAATAACTTGCATTTTGGCTTGCATGTGTAAGCTCCTTATAACTTTTCGAGATCAGGCGTTATGCAGATCGGTGTAAGGCAGCAGCGCTAGAAAACGCGCGCGCTTAATGGCCCCATCAAGCTGACGCTGATAACGGGCATGAGTGCCGGTTAAGCGAGCAGGCGTAATTTTACCGTTTTCGCCAACAAAATCCTTGAGTACATCAAGGTCTTTGTAATCGATTCGATCCACTCCAGCCACCGTGAAACGGCAGAATTTTTTACGCTTAAAAAGCGGGTTCTGTTGTGGACGGCGTTCAAATTTCTTTTTGCCTGTGAAACGTGCCATGTTAAATCCTCTGAATATTCTGCAATTCTGTAATATGAAATATTAATGTGCGAGCCTGACGACGGCGTGGCGCTAAAAAGCCCGTGAAACGAAACGCTTGCCCCAGTGTGCAAGCAGCCAGCGCACCACTTAACTCACCTATGCCAACCGCTGATAGCGTTAAATCAACCTGGCGTGGAACGCCTGCTTCAGTCACGCGTGAACCATGCTGCAAAAGGCAATTCACAACGGGTATGCCTGCTGGCGTATAACGTATTGCTTCACGCTCAATCACAGACGCTTCAAGCACGAGCTGGTTCACCACCGAGTCCTTGCTTTACCGTCGGCTCACCTTTATTCCGTTTCTTGCGCAACTTCTGCGGGCTGTGTCTGGGCTGGAGAGTGACTGACCTTCTTCGCCTCTTCACGCTGCACTTCTTTCATCATTGGCGAAGGGGTGGTTTCGGCTTTCTTCATTTTGATGGTCAAATGGCGCAACACCGCGTCGTTAAATTTGAACGCATGTTCCAATTCAGCCAAAGTTTCGCCATCACATTCGATATTCATGCAAATGTAATGCGCCTTAGCCAACTTGTTAATCATGTAAGCTAACTGACGCCGCCCCCAATCTTCAAGCCGGTGGATTTGACCACCGCGTGCGGTAATAGTGGCTTTGTAGCGCTCGATCATGGCGGGCACTTGCTCGCTTTGATCGGGGTGTACAATAAAAACGATTTCGTAATGTCGCATGGACACGCTTCCTTATGGTTAATAGCCGCCCAGATAAAAACCGGTGCGGCAAGGTCAAAACCCTGTATTCTAGCGGGAAATTGCAAGTTGAGCAAATCCCGCACGCAAACGCTCACCTGAAGGCGAGCTCAGACTTAATGAATCCCTTGGCTGTTCAAATACTCTTCGTAACTGCCCTGATAATCATGGATCCCATCATTTCGCACCTCAATAATACGGGTCGCTAGGCCACTCACAAACTCACGGTCATGCGAGACAAACACTAGCGTGCCTGCAAACCGCTCAAGGGCAATTTGGAGCGATTCAATGGATTCCATATCCATATGATTGGTCGGCTCATCCATCAACAGCACATTATGCTTGCCAAGCATCAAGCTCCCCCAAATCAGGCGCCCCTTTTCGCCACCGGAAAGAACTTCGACCGTTTTTTTGACATCGTCCCCAGAAAAGAGCAGACGGCCCAGCGTACTGCGGATAACTTGATCGTCATCTCCTTCCTGCGCATAATGCCCAAGCCAGTCCGTAAGAGAAATTGGGGCCGGAAAGGCAGCCGACGCATCCTGCGGCATATAGCCTATATTTGCATGTTCAGCCCATTTAATCGTCCCCGCATCCACCGCTAGATCGCCTAGCAGGGAGCGCAGCAAAGTGGTTTTACCCACGCCGTTTTCCCCAATGATGGCAATTTTCTCGCCCGCTTGCACGGTTAGATTCAAATGCTCAAAAAGTGTCCGATCGTAAGCTTTTTTAATTCCTTCGGCGGTGACGGCAAGGTTATGCAGTTTTTTATCAAATTCAAAACGAATAAACGGATTTTGGCGAGAGGAGGGCCGAATATCTTCAACCTTGATCTTCTCGATTTGTTTCATCCGGCTGGTGGCCTGCCGCGCTTTTGATTTGTTCGCTGCAAAACGGCGCACAAAATCTTGCAATTCGCCCACCCGCTCTTTCGCTTTTGCATTGGCCGCGAGCTGTCGCTCACGCGCTTGGGTAGAGGCCAGCATATAGTCATCATAATTGCCCGGATAGACTTTGAGCGTACCGTAATCCATATCGGCCATATGCGTGCACACGGCATTTAAGAAATGGCGGTCATGCGAGATGATGACCATCGTTGAATTACGTTGATTTAAGGTATCCTCAAGCCAGCGAATCGTATTAATGTCAAGATTATTGGTCGGCTCATCCAGCAACAATACATCGGGATCTGAGAACAGCGCTTGCGCCAGGAGCACGCGCAGCTTCCAGCCGGGCGCAACCGCGCTCATTGGGCCTTCATGCTGATCGACCGGAACCCCTACGCCAAGCAACAATTCACCGGCCCGCGCGCTTGCCGTATAGCCATCATATTCAGCAAACTTAGCTTCGAGCTCAGCCGCGCGCATGTAATCATCATCCGTCGCATCTGGATTTTCATAAATTGCATCACGCTCTGTCAGAGCTTGCCACATTTGCACATGGCCCATCATGACGACATCTAACACGCGCATTGACTCATAGCCGAACTGATCTTGCTTGAGTTTACCAAGACGCGTATTGGCATCTAAAATCACATTGCCGGCCGAGGATTCAAGATCCCCCCCGAGGATTTTCATGAAAGTGGATTTGCCGCAACCATTCGCGCCAATTAAGCCATAACGGTTACCTTCACCGAATTTAACCGAAATGTTTTCAAACAGGGGCTTAGCCCCGAACTGCATTGTAATATTAGCGGTGGATAGCACTATGCATGCCTTTGATTAAAAAAAGGCTTATTTTAACAGCCAAGGGATAGACAGAAAACCGCTTTCACGGCAGATTGTTAGCGTGCCGACCAATTTGCGGCCAGGCACGTTTCAAATAATAAAACATTGACCATAGGGTCAGGGCGGTGGCTAAATAAATTAGCCACTCGCCCCACTCGCGCGTATTGATCACAAATGTATTTGCAGATCCAGCGCCCCACGAGATACTAAGTGGGCCATAAAACAGCAGCAATGGAATGGCGACCATCTGGCATGCCGTTTTAATTTTGCCCAGCGAATTCACTGTAATATGCTTGGCTGCGCCAATCTGCGCCATCCACTCGCGCAGTGCTGAAATCGTAATTTCCCGCCCTACAATCACCAGCGCAATCGCCGCATTCAGGCGCGCAAGCTGGACTAAGATCAAGAGCGCAGCGGTCACCATCAATTTATCCGCCACTGGATCGAGAAACGCGCCAAAAGCGGAAGTTTGGTTCAGCTTACGCGCCAAAAAACCATCAAACCAATCCGTTAAAGCTGCCAAAATGAAAATTGCCGCAGCCGCACAATCTTTATCCCTAGGTTCAAGCACATGATCCGGCAAATAGAAAACCCCAACAATCAACGGAATGAGCACAATCCGCAGCCAGGTTAGACAAAGCGGTAAATTAAATAACATAAGGCGCCTGCAGCAATCGAAAATAAAGTGGAATTGTGCCGGCTTGTCGCCCGCGGGACAAGTATTGTCGCATTTCAATGCAACTGCTGGTAAATCTGCTTAGCCAATTCCAGCGAAATACCCTCAACGCTTGCCAGCTCATCAATACTCGCGGCACTTACGCCACGCATACTACCAAAGCGCGCCAACAAACGCTGCCGACGTTTGGCGCCCACCCCCTCCAGCATTTCAAGCTGCGAACTTTGGCGCGCTTTCGCTCGTTTAGCGCGCATACCCGTGATCGCAAAACGATGCGCCTCATCTCGAATCTGCGCAATCAACATTAATGCAGCGCTATCTCTACCCAGTTCAAGAGGTGCGCGACCATCCGCAAACACCAGGGTTTCCAGCCCAACTTTGCGCCCCTCTCCTTTTGCGACTCCAACTAAAACTCCAAGATCGAGTCCCAGTTCAGCCAATACTTGGCGCGCAACTTCAACTTGCCCTTTGCCGCCATCGACCAATATCAGATCAGGCAACGCACCTGGCGGCGCTAAGGCGATTTTTTCATAGCGGCGCATCAATACTTGGCGCATCGCCGCATAATCATCGCCTGGAGTCACATCAGTAATTGTATAACGTCGATATTGAGCAGTTTGCATCTTATGCTGGCCATATACCACGCACGAAGCCTGCGTCGCTTCACCCATGGTATGGCTAATATCAAAACATTCAATCCGTAACGCCGCAAGGTCCTCGCAGGCGGGCAAAAGGATTTGCGCCAAGGCACGAGTGCGCGCTTGCTGCGAGCCTTGCTCCGCTAACAGCTGAGCCAACGCTAGGCGCGCATTATGTTCCGCCATGGATAGCCAAGCCCGTTTTTGGCCGCGTGGTTGATGCATCACTCTGACCCGATGTCCAGCCTGCTGTGCAAAAAGGTCAATCAACTGACGCTCGACCTGCACCGCTCCGACAATTATCAGTGGCGGCATAACATGACTTAAATAATATTGGCCAATAAAAGCCTCCAGAATTTCCTTAGCCAAAGTCAGTTCAGTCGACTCCGCGCCACTCAACTCGCCAGCCTCCTGCGTAACGCAAGCAGAGTCAATCAACTCTAATGCATGCTCTGCCTGCGTCGGAAAATAGGCCTTATCGCCCAAATGCCGCCCGCCACGCACCATCGCAAGATTAACGCAAACTCGCCCGCCCTGCATGGCAAAAGCGAGAATATCAGCGTTATTGTCGCCATCGGTTTCCACCGCCTGTTGCTGCAAAACCCCTGCCAATGCGCTAATCTGATTACGCACTACAGCTGCTTGCTCAAATTGAAGCTCGGCCGCGAAATCATGCATTTTCTGCTCAAGCTCGCCCATAATCTCGCTTTGCTGCCCTTGTAAGAAACGCACCGCATTTTGCGTATTGCGCCCATACTCCGCTTCGCTAATTGCACCCACGCAAGGCGCTGTGCAACGGCCAATTTGGTGTAATAAACAGGGGCGCGTACGGTGATTAAAAACTGAATCTTCACAGGTGCGCAACTGAAACACGCGTTGCAAGATCTGCATACTTTCGCGCACTGCACCGGCATTCGGAAATGGCCCAAAATATTGATGCTTTTTATCCATTGCGCCACGGTAATACACCATGCGTGGATAGCGGTGTGCGCTTATTTTTAGATAAGGGTAAGACTTATCGTCACGAAATAAAATATTAAAGCGAGGCGCAAGCGCTTTGATTAGATTGTTTTCAAGCAGTAAAGCTTCTGCTTCGGAACGAGTCACCGTAGTTTCAAGCCGCGCAATGCGCGCCACCATTAATTCAATGCGTGGCGACCGGCGCGTCTTATTGAAATAGCTCGATACGCGTTTTTTAAGGTCGCGGGCTTTGCCAACGTAGAGCACTTGGCCTTGTGCATCGTAATAGCGATAGACGCCGGGGAGATGCGGTAATTGGGCGAGTTGCTCTGTGGGATTGAAAACAGGAATATCAGGCATGCGCTAAATGAAGAATATTATTTAAATAATTTCAAATATCAATCTGTAGTTTATTACATATAGCCTCTCACGCTCAGAATTTAGGACTAATTTTTGCCAAGCTTTAATAGATTTAACATATAAATAAATTTAAACAAACCATTAAATAAAATTAAGAAAATATCTTTTCTAACAATGTTATACTTGAAAGTTAAGTCTTCTAACGAACATTATTTCTAATCAATCAACAGATCCCATTCGATCATAGAGTAGGCACCAAAGGATTAACGCCATGAAATTGTTTAAGTTGGCTAGCATCATTGCATTCCAAACACTCACTGCATGTAGCGGTGGGGATGAGAATAACACGGAAAGTCTTGGGATGCCTGCATCCCAAGTCAGTACCCCAAACTCCGTATCGCGCATGGAATCGGCTAGTATCACTGACCCTTTGAGCACCATTTCTGCGATACCAGATTTGACACCGGAAAACACGCCTTCGAATCCTATAGTAGAGCCAATAGACGCTCCTACAAGCTCAGCATCCTCTACTAATTCAGCCACACCAATGCCGACCATTCAGTCACCTAGCAGTAATGGCACTGATTGGGCAGTCATTGCAGGAAATACTAACTCTTCTGAACGTGACCGGAACGGCTCGAATATCGTTGAACCAGATGAATGGCAACGGATTTTGGAAAATCAATTTCTTGCACGCTTCGAACTGAGCATGTCTCAGTCCGAAGCAGAAGAAGAAAAAGAAGAAGAGGAGCCCATCGAAAGCGACCCAGAATCTGAATGGCTACGTAAACAAATCTTCAATATTAATGGAAATAAATTTAAATTATCTGATCTATTTAAACTTGAAAATGAAAATAATATTCATATTTTTGAAGATAAGGTTATTGGGAAGCTGGTGAGCGCTTTAAAAACTTGTGCTTATTATACTGACAACCCCAACCTATCTCCCATAATCCAAAAACACGCCCAAAAACAGGCTCCAATTTTTGGAGAAAAAATAATTAATAGAAAAGAGATTAACAGAAATACATATGTTGTTTTAAGTTCTGTGCTTTATACAATAAGGACACGACACGCATCTCCAAAAACCATAGGAGAAAATGACAATGCTTATCTGAAACTTAGAGCAGAAAGTGCCCGTAATGCTTTCAAGCAAAATCCATTGAATTTAAGTGAGCAAGCCTATAAGGCCCTCCGGCAATCCCCCCAATGCGGTTAGGAAACTCATCATTATAGGACCGATAATAGCTTAGTCTCCTCTTCATCAGCTCATGCCAAGCTGCGATATCTTCTGCACCGTCATCGATAATTTCGGTAACATCGGCATAAGCTGGCGTCTAACCCGCCAGCTTACCGCCGAGCACGACTGGCAAATCCGCTTATGGGTCGATAAGCTGCAAGCCTTTAGTCATTTATGTCCAACCATTAACCCTCAGACAGGTCGGCAATATCATCGTCAAACAATGGGTCAACGGACAGCGGCCTAGCCGCCCATATCCATAACCTCGCTTTGCTGGCTCTGTAAAAAACGTATTGCGTATTGCGTGCATATTCTACTTTGTTGATTGCGCCACAGTAATACGCCATGCGCGGATAGCGGTGTGTGCTTATTTTTAGATAAGGGTAAGACTTATCGTCACGAAACAAAATATTAAAGCGAGGCGCAAACGCTTTGATTAGATTGTTTTCAAGCAGTAAAGCCTCTGCTTCGGAACGAGTCACCGTGGTTTCAAGCCGCGCAATGCGCGCCACCATTCATTCAATGCGTGGCGACCGGTGTGTCTTATTGAAATAGCTCGATACGCGTTTTTTAAGGTCGCGAGCTTTGCCAATGTAGAGCACTTGGCCTTGTGCATCGCCGTAATAGCGATAGACGCCGGGGAGATGCGGTAATTGGGCGAGTTGCTCTGTGGGATTGAAAGCAGGAATATCAGGCATGCGCCAAATTAAAATATTTATTTTTCTAGAAAAATTTTAGCAGTTTATTACATACATTTTTTACTCGATATTTGATACAAAAATTTTCTTACTTATTAATTAACCTAATGAATTAACAAATAAGAATAAAACATTAAAAAATATTATATAAATATTGCTCTCGAACAGTGTTACAATCAAAAGTTAAACCTCCGCAAAGACTTTCCTTCTTGTTCAAATTAGTGAGCTTCATTGAATTTTTTTCATAGCACATCAAATAGTCAAAAAAATGAAATTTTTTAAATGCGCTAGCATCATTGCATTCCAAACACTTGCTGCATGTGGCGGTGGGGATGGGAGTAATACAGAAAATTTTGGAACGCCTGTGCCCAAAGTAGGCGCTAAAAACAACTCGGCACCACCAGCAGACTCCAGTGCCGTTACCCCCCCTCTTACCCCCATAGAATCAGTTTCTCCGGCACTGATAATACACCACGGTCCTGAAGGTAGGGAGCAAATCGTTACTCCCCCTAACAACGCTGCCGAAGAGATTCGCCCTACACTGGACATGCACGTTGATACCGAACAACAAGCAAGTACTGAGGATAACTCAAATAAGCAAATTACTCTTCCAACTCAAGATACTCCACTAGTGCGGGAAAATGCTCCCAATGGAGTAGAAAATATACAGGAAAAGCCTATTAGACTGCTTGACTCTCCGCCCAAAACACCTCCTATCGATAAATTAGAAGATGGATTTACTATCGAGTGGGTAAAAGAATTTTCACGCATGCTTAAAAACGGCGAGTTATTAACTAATCGGCGAATTAACGCTCTAAAAGCACACATTTCTAAGAATGAAAACGAGATTGGAGAGAATACATATACATTTCTTCACGAACTCATCAATGCATTAGAGGATTGCGAGCCAGAGCATTATAGTAATGGGCCTCAGCCAAGCAAGTATTGGGGATCAGTATATTCTCGCCCCCAAAAGATCAAGGAAATTTTGTCCCCCAAAGAAACATCAAGATTGGCCTTAAATATTTATACTGCTTTACGCGAAGATTATTTAATAGATAACCCTAAAAACCTCAATTCCGATCTTAATAAAACTGAGGCCATATGGGCAGCAAAATTCTCAGAGAAAATCAACGAGAGTAAAATTAAGTTAACTAACGAATCAATTAAACTTTTCACTGAAAATCTCGTCGAAGATAAAAAAAATATTTCTGAAAATACGTTTAATTTTCTAATTTCATTACTTGACGAACTCAAAGATGCTGAGCCGCCAATTAACACCGATGAATTCGAAGTAGATGACGATGAATATCTCAAAAATTTAAAAAAATATCATGCCTCTGTAATTTTTAGAACTTACAGACTTTCAATGGCCCTGAATATTCATAAAGTAGGACCTTCCAGTTTAGATGAAGAAGTCTACCGTGCATTATGCCTTGGCAGAGAATATTTAACAGCAGATAAAATAAGGAATTTAGACGAAGCTGCTGCCGATATACTAGCCAGTTCGTATACTGATATAAGAGATGAGGATTTATCTCAATCGTACGATGACATATCTGCAGATGCAACCCATATTGATGATCAATCTCCTCTTCAATAAATTTTAACAAGATCAAGTTCATTCTTCTCAGCAACAAAAATATATGCGTTTATCATTAGCTTTCTTGTCGCAATAACGATCGATGCCAAGCTGCGACATCTTCTGCACCGTCATCGATAATTTCGGTGACATCGGTACAAGCTGGCGTCTAGCCCGCCAGCTTGCGGCCGAGCACGGCTGGCAAATCCGCTTATGGGTCGATAAGCTGCAAACCTTTAGTCATTTATGTCCAAGCATTGACCCTCAGGCCCGGAAACAACAGGTCGACGACATCATTGTTGAACAATGGTCAACTGATAGGGATATAGAAACCCCGATCGAAGTTGCCGATATTGTGATTGAAGCTTTTGCTTGTAATCCGCCACCGGCTTACATAGCCGCTATGGCTGACCGTGCGGCCCATCAGCACGCGCCCGTTTGGATCAATCTTGAATATTTAAGTAGCGAACCTTGGGTCGCGGATTTCCATTTAAAACCCTCGCCGCATCCAGCTTACCCATTACTCAAAACTTTCTTCTTTCCTGGCCTGACTGCAGGCACCGGCGGCGTTTTACAAGAGCGCGCATTATTGGCCTCACAACAGGCTTTTGTGGCAGACCCTAACGCGCGCACCAGATATTGCACTGCACTAGGCATACCGCCGGCGGCCGCCCAAGGCACTTTAGTTTCGCTGTTCTGTTATGCAAACGCCAACCTCGAGACGCTCCTGAGTGCTTGGCGCGAGAGCGCTACTCCGCTGACGTGTATTGCACCGGATGGGTTGATCTCAAGCGCTATTGCACACTTTTTGGGAATACCCGCGCTAACCGTAGGCACCGTTGCAACACGTGGCAATTTAACCGTATGCGCAGTTCCTTTTGTCGAACAAAGTCGCTATGACCCTCTGCTTTGGGCTTGTGATATTAATTTTGTACGGGGCGAAGATTCGTTTGTCCGCGCCCAATGGGCGCAAAAGCCTTTGGTATGGCAACTCTACCCACAACACGATAATGCGCATTACGTTAAACTTGACGCAGCCCTGGCCGCCTATGCATTAGGCTTGCCCGCTGATGCGCGGCTCGCGTTGACGCACTTTTGGCATAACTGGAATACCCCTTCCCCCTCGCCTATAGCGCTTGACTGGGATGATTTTTGGCAGCACCGCAACACGTTGGCGCAGCATGCGATGGTCTGGGCGCAAAGTCTTGCCAAACTGGGCGATCTTGCTAGCAATCTAGCGCAGTTTTGCGAATCTCAGTTAAAATAGACGGATCATTTTTTAAACTTATAAACAATCTATTACGTATCTTGTAAGGCTCGTATTTTTTGCGCGCGACCAAGCACGGGATTTATTGGCACAGGACCTTTATGAAAATCGCTCAAGAACTCCGCACCGGCAACGTCATCATGATCAACTCTGAGCCAATGGTGGTGCAAAAAACTGAATATACTAAATCCGGCCGCAATTCTGCCGTGGTTAAAATGAAAATGAGCAATTTGCTGACTGGCGCTGGCATGGAATCAGTCTATAAGGCAGATGATAAATTTGAAGATATTGTGCTGGAACGCAAAGAAATGACATATTCGTACTTTGCCGATCCGATGTATGTGTTCATGGATGCTGACTATAATCAATATGAGGTCGAGCAAGAAAATTTAGGGGACGCATTGCATTACCTTGAAGCAGACATGAAGTGCGACGTGATTTTCTATAACGGCAAGGCCATTTCAGTTGAATTACCCACAATCTTAGTCCGTGAGATTATCTATACCGAACCCGCGGTGAAAGGCGATACGTCATCGGGCCGGGTCTTAAAAAGCGCAAAAATTTCCACTGGCATGGTGCTTCAAGTACCGCTTTTTTGCAATATTGGGGATAAAATTGAAATCGACACGCGCACGCATGAGTATCGTAGCCGTGCTTAATCAAGTGTAGGCCGGGTAGACCCCAAATGGTCTACCCAGTTTTTTTCAAAGCGCAAGCTCGGCTAATAATGCTTGCGCCGCCAGGTACTGCGGATGTTGCTTAAGCTCATGCCAAGACAATGCCTCACCACGCGCAGCCAGGCGTTGAATCCGGCGGGCTGAAGTGGCGCAAGGCGTGTAGCGTAATTCAGCCAACACACGTTCAGCTGATTCTGGCTGGTTACACACCAGCACCATATCGCACCCCGCCTCCAGCGCGGCTTGCGCGCTCTCAACGTAGTCACCTATCGCCCGCGCGCCTTCCATCGACAAATCATCACTTAAAATAGCACCGGTAAAACCGAGCTGTTCACGCAATATCTGCTGTAGCCAGACTTTTGAGAAACCCGCCGGCCGCGCATCCACGGCTGAGTATATGATATGCGCTGGCATCACGGCGGTGAGCGATAAATCTAGCCAACTGTACGGTTGCGCATCGTGTAAAAGATCCGCCAACGCGCGGTTATCCACCGGCATTTCATAATGTGAGTCCGCCTCAACAAAACCATGACCAGGAAAATGTTTGCCGCAGTTGGCCATCCCCACTAATGCAAGGCCATGGCTTAGACTTTTTGCAAGTAACGCAACCACGCGTGCGTCATGGTGAAAAGCCCGATTGCCAATCGCTCTTGATTGCCCATAATCCAAATCCAATAAAGGCGTGAAGCTCAAATCAATGTGACTAGCGCGCAACTCCGCAGCTAAGATATAGCCAACCGCAGCCGCGGCGCGGGTCGCGAGCAATACATCTTGCTCCCACAGTTCACCTAAACTGCGCATGGCAGGCAACGGCGTAAAGCCATCAGTTTTGAAGCGTTGCACTCGTCCGCCTTCATGGTCCACCGTGATCAACAAATCGCCACGCACGGCGCGAATATGCGCCGTCAGCGCCAGCAGCTGCGCTCGACTCTGAAAATTGCGGGCAAATAAGATCACCCCTCCGGTAAGCGGATGCACCAGCCGACGTATTTCTGCGTCGGTCAATTCAGTACCTGCAACATCCAGCATCACAGGTCCTAGCGTATAAGTAGACGTATTAGACATGGGTCTTATCCTGTTCGGCAATTACGAAGGCCAGCGCATATTCACGCTCATCACTTATAGTTACATGGGTTTGAATGCGCCGTGCAACGATCCAATCTGCAAGTTCCCCAAGCGGCGCCGCCAGCGGGCGGCCGCTGGGCTCATTCAGGGTTTGTAGCGCGCGCCAGGTCATAGGCCAGTGCATACCGAGTCCAATGGCTTTTGAGAAGGCTTCTTTGACCGCAAAGCGCGTAGCCAGAAAAGCCAAGCCCCGCGCTTCGGAACGCGCCGCGCGAGCATGGTACTTGACCAACTCATCTGGACCCAATACTTTTTCTGCAAAACGGCCACCCGTACGCTCAAGCACGCCAGCGACGCGCTCTAGATGGATAATATCCGTCCCAATTCCGTAGATCATTTATCCCCCCTGAGCCTGTGTTTGCGTGGCCAGCCGCGCAGTCACCATGAGCGCTTTCATTTCGCGCACGGCGTTTTCCCAGCCCACAAATAATGCATGAGCGACAATCGCATGGCCGATATTCAGTTCCGCGAGATTGACCAGGGCTGCGATCGGCTGCACATTTGAATAATGCAGCCCATGCCCAGCATTGACTTTGAGTCCAAGTGCTACGCCGAGTTCCGCCCCGCGCGCGATGCGCTCAAGCTCTAGTTCGCACTCCTCTGCGTTACGCGCTGAGGCATAGCGGCCGGTATGCAACTCGATCACCGGCGCCAGCGTTTCACGCGCCGCATGGATCTGGGTTGCCTCGGGATCAATAAAGAGCGACACGCGGATACCTGCCTCTGCAAGCTGGCGGCAAGCCGTTTTGACTTGGTTTAATTGGCCAGCCACTTCAAGGCCCCCTTCAGTCGTTAACTCTTGCCGTTTCTCTGGCACCAAACAGACGTCTTGTGGCTGGATTGCGCATGCAATCGCCAACATTTCTGGCGTCAACGCGCACTCCAGATTCATTCTGGTTTGCAGCAATGGACGCAAGGCGCGTACGTCAGCATCGCGGATATGCCGACGATCTTCACGCAAGTGAAGCGTAATCGCGTCAGCACCGGCGGCTTCTGCCGCTAGCGCCGCCTGCAACGGATCAGGATAGGTGACACCACGCGCATTACGCAGGGTCGCCACATGATCAATATTAACCCCCAGGTCAAGGCTAGCGGTGGAGGGAAATAAAAGGCTCATAACGTGTGTAGATCAAGCAGAATTTGGCGCGTATTAAGCGTCGCGCCCCCAAGGTGGTGATGCAGTAAAAAACGCATCAGTTGCTTACTTTGTGTCAGAGTTAAGGCGCGGGTATATTCGTCGCGCTCCATATCAATTAAGGTTTGCCCCGCGAGCACGGGCCACTGTGAAGGTTCCCTGCCGTTTGCCACACGTACGCCTCGCTCTGGATCAAATACATAGGTCCCCTCTGCGGCTACTGGCTGACGCGTATCGGCCAGCGCATCAAAAGCGCTGGCATAGCCCGTCTCACGCAACAGAATACGCTCAAAGGAACGCAGCGCCTGCACCGGCGACGCGCCAGTGCCTAGCCGCGTCATGGTTAATACGTAATGGTTGAAAAGCCGTTCACATGGATCTTCCCGCGCACAGAATTTAAGCAGGAGTTCGTTCGCATAAAAACCGCACAGCAACGCATGACCCGCTAGGGGTGGCATCCCACCCACCCATTCAGCACGAGTCAGCGTGCGCAGCTCAGATTTGCCGGCCCAGGAGAGCGCTAGCGGTTGAAACGTTTGCAACACCCCGCGCAAAGTTGAATAAGGCCGCTTAGCGCCTTTGGCAATCAATGCAAGCCGGCCGTAATCGCGGCTCAATACATCGATCACTAGGCTGGTTTCACGATGTGGGTAACTGTGCAATACGAAACCGGGCTGCTCCGCTACGCGGCGCTCCTGGCGCTGCGCCGCGCGCTGACCGGGTTGACTTAAAAGGGATTGCGCTAGCGTTTCTGACTGTATCGGGGGTGCCTGTAACTCATTCATAGCCATATGATTTTAGGCTTGCCGCATCCGCCGCCCAGCCACTTTTGACTTTGATCCATACCTCTAGGTAAACCCGAGCATCAAGGCATTTTTCAATATCCACGCGGGCTTCGCTGCTGATCTGTTTGAGCTTTTCGCCTTTAGTTCCAATCAGCATGGCTTTATGGCTATCGCGTTCAACTAAGATCGTAGCGAAAATCCGGCGCAAGCGACCTTCTTGTTCATATTTTTCAATCACCACCGTGCTGGTGTAAGGGAGTTCATCCCCGGTCCAGCGAAAGATTTTTTCGCGTAAAATCTCAGCCGCTAGAAAACGCTCGCTACGGTCCGTTAGATCATCCTCAGCATAAATCGCTTCGCCTGGCGGCAGATAGGGCCGCACTAGGGTGAGTAATTTCTGCATATCGTCAGCGCGCTTAGCGGAGAGCGGCACGACCTCGCCAAAGTTGCGCAACGCACCCATTTTTTTCAGAAACGGGAAGAGTTTAGCTTTGTCCGATATCCGATCGAGCTTATTCATGATCAAGAGCGTCGGCACGTCAAGCGGAATCAAATCCAGCACTTTTTGGTCTTCTACCCCAAATTGCCCTGCTTCAATCACAAACAATACGAGATCAACTGAAGTGACTGCACCGGCCACCGTGCGATTTAACGATCGGTTCAGTATCCCGCTATATTGAGTCTGAAAACCAGGCGTATCGACGAAAATATATTGCGCGTCAGGCAAAGTTCGAATGCCGGTGATTCGATGACGCGTGGTTTGCGCCTTACGCGAAGTGATACTGATTTTATGGCCGACCAGCGCGTTCAGTAGAGTGGACTTGCCCACATTGGGCCGACCGACAATCGCAATCGTGCCACAATGGAAATCAGTAGAAAGATTCATTATTACTTCTCAAATTTGATCACAACTTTACTTTTGTTTTGCCAAGCACGCTGGGTTTTGGCTGGCGTGCATATTTTACGCGTTTAGGGCTAGCGAGCGCCGCGGCCGGCAAAGTTTGGATCGCTTCTAACGCGCGCTTTGCCGCAGCTTGTTCAGCCACGCGACGGCTCGTTCCAACGCCGAACACTTTAATTTCATAAATAGGCACCGCGCATTCAACCTCGAACTGCTGGCTATGGGCGGCCCCACGAGTCGCCACTACAGTATAGTGCGGCAGCGGGATTTTGCGGCCTTGCAAAGACTCTTGCAAGAGGGTTTTTGCGTCTTTACCTAGTGTCTCAGGATCAATATGCTTAAGGAACGGCGCATAGAGATCTTCAATCACAGTGTGCACGGCGGCAAAGCCACCATCTAAATAAATTGCGCCTAAGATGGCCTCAAGCGTATCTGCTAAAATTGACGGCCGCTGGCTACCGCCGTTTTTTAATTCGCCCTCGCCCAAGCGTAATGCTTCGGCAAGATTGAGCGATTGAGCAATTTCATAAAGCGACTGTTGCTTCACTAAATTTGCGCGCACGCGCGACAAATCACCCTCGTTTAATTCAGAAAAGCGTTTAAATAGCAGCGCCGCTACCGTGCAATTCAAGATCGAATCGCCGAGGAATTCCAGCCGTTCGTTATGATTTGCGCTATGGCTGCGGTGGGTCATGGCCTGTTGCAAATATTTCTTATTACGGAATACGTAATGCAACCGGTTTTCTAGCAAAGATAAGGGCATAGCATTAAGTATAACGCAACGCGCACACCCTGCTAAAACATATAACGATAACGAGCCGTTTTTAGAGGGTATATTGCAGGGCGGGAACTCAGCACGCTCCCACCCATAAATCAATCACACCCTTAATTGAAATAGCCAATTCGCTTCAAATGGCTGAAGTTAAGCCAAATAAAGAACGCCCTGCCAACCAGGTTGCGATCCGGCACAAAGCCCCAGAAACGGCTATCTGCGCTATTGTCTCGATTGTCGCCCATCACAAAATAGTGCCCAGACGGCACCTTGCAGACCACGCCATCGTTACTATACGTGCAGTGGTCTCGGAACGGAAAATCATCTGCGCCAATGATAAAAGAGGGGGCACTGGGATTATTTAGAATTGCGTTGGTTTTATTGCCGATGGTTTGCTGGTAATGCTTAGCGTAGCCTATCCGTTCTTCGTCAAAGTAGTCCGGCAATGGAGTTTGCCGCACAGCCTGGCCATTAATGGTCAAACTTTTATTGAAATACGCCACTGTATCACCTGGCACGCCGATCACTCGTTTGATGTAATCAATAGATTCATCTTTGGGGTAACGAAATACCACCACATCGCCCCGCTCTGGACTGCGGTTTTCGATGATCTTTTTATTCAACACCGGCAAACGAATGCCATAATTAAATTTATTCACCAGAATAAAATCGCCCGCGAGCAAGGTAGGCAACATCGAGCTAGACGGAATCTTAAACGGCTCGACGACAAAAGAGCGCAGTAAAAAAACCACCAAAATAACGGGGAAAAAATTAGCTGAATATTCCAGCCACCAAGGCTGCTGCAAGGCTTCTCGATTCAGCTTAGCGCGCGTCGCCGCCATGCTGTCAGTCACGCTATCGAACTGTTCCAATTGGCGATCGTATTCCTCGAGGATCCGTCTGGCAGCTTGCCGGCGGCGCGGTAGCAAGATGAGTTTTTCAACTAGCCAAGCAAGCCCGGTTACGAGCACTAAAATAAAAAGGACCAGCGCAAAATTCATAAAAATTTACTCTTATAGCGAATTTATTTATCTTCTACACGAAGAATAGCAAGAAATGCTTCTTGCGGAATTTCAACACTACCGACTTGTTTCATTCGCTTTTTACCCTCTTTTTGCTTTTCTAGCAATTTCTTTTTACGTGAAATATCACCGCCATAGCATTTCGCTAGCACATTTTTACGTAATGCTTTAATATTTTCACGCGCGATAATATGCGAGCTGATAGCCGCTTGAATCGCCACATCATACATTTGACGTGGAATAATTTCACGCATTTTGGCTGCGACCTGACGCCCGCGAAACTGACTTTGGGAGCGATGCACAATCACGGAGAGCGCATCGACTTTCTCGCCGTTAATCAGCATATCGACTTTCACTACATCGGCGGAGCGATATTCTTTAAACTCATACTCCATTGAAGCATAGCCGCGCGAGACTGATTTGAGTTTATCGAAAAAATCCAGCACAATTTCAGCCATTGGCATTTCATAGATAAGCTGAACTTGACGACCACGGTAAACCATATCGATTTGCACGCCGCGCTTTTGCGTACAGAGCGTAATCACCGAGCCGACATATTCTTGCGGCATATAGAGATTAACCGTAACGATCGGCTCAAGGATTTCTTCAATTTTTGAAGGCTCAGGCAGCTTAGCGGGGTTTTCAACCACGATCAGCTCGCCATTATTTTGCCTCACTTCATATATTACTGTCGGCGCCGTGGTGATCAGATCCATATTGAACTCGCGTTCTAGCCGCTCTTGCACAATTTCCATATGGAGCAGGCCAAGAAAGCCACACCTAAAACCAAAACCTAGCGCCTGCGAAACCTCGGGCTCATACTGCAACGAGGCATCATTGAGCTTAAGTTTTTCAAGTGATTCGCGCAGTGCTTCATATTGATTGGCTTCAACTGGATATAAACCCGCAAACACCTGTGGTTTAACTTCTTTGAAACCCGGTAACGGAGTAAGCGCCGGTTTATTGGCGTGGCTGACCGTATCCCCTACTTTAGCTACCGTCAACTCTTTAATTCCGGCGATAATAAAACCCACTTGCCCAGCCGAGAGCGTTTCTCTAGTTTGAGATTTTGGCGTAAAGACACCGATGTGTTCAACCGGAAACTGAGCTCCGGTCGCCATCAGCACAATCCGATCTTTGGGGCGCAAAGTGCCATTCACAATGCGTACCAAAATCACCACGCCAACATAATTATCAAACCAGGAGTCGATAATCAGCGCTTGCAATGGCGCTTGCGGATCTCCGACTGGCGGCGGTACTTTTGTAATTAACGCTTCTAATACATCAATCACGCCTGCGCCAGTTTTTGCGCTACAGCGCACCGCATCGGTGGCGTCAATCCCAATCACTTCTTCAATTTCTTCAATGGCTTGCTCGCAGTTGGCTGCCGGCAAGTCAATTTTATTCAACACCGGCACGACTTCGACGCCAAGTTCGATCGCTGTATAGCAATTGGCGACCGTTTGCGCTTCAACCCCTTGACTGGCGTCAACCACCAATAAAGCACCCTCGCACGCCGATAGCGAGCGGCTGACTTCATATGAAAAATCAACATGCCCTGGCGTATCGATCAAATTGAGATAATAGATTTCGCCATCGCGCGCGCGATAAATCAGCGCCGCGGTTTGCGCTTTAATCGTAATGCCGCGCTCGCGCTCCAGCGCCATTGAATCCAGTACCTGGGTTTCCATTTCGCGTGCAGAAAGACCTCCGCACAACTGAATGATACGGTCAGCCAGCGTGGATTTGCCGTGATCGATATGGGCGATGATCGAAAAGTTTCTTATGTCCTTCATAAATAATGATTTTTTACTCGCTATCCGATCAGATTTTTTTGGTGAACATGGCAGTGGACATGTTGTGAAAACTATCCACGCATAAGGCTGGCGTGCACATTATACTGTAGTGAGGATCATCCGCATGGGTATTGTCAAAACAGCCTCTTATCCATTTCGCTTATCCTACTACGCCCTCTATTAACGTTTCCTTCAACGTCAGTTCAATATTGAATCTGCTCATCCAAGAAAGTGCGCCCATTTCATCATGAATTCCAGCTTTAAGCTCTTCCCCCATCAATTTGTCATACAGCGCTACGCGGGTTTGCCCTAAGAGAACAGTATCTCAAGTTTATTTCACCCGCGGCCGCACTGGAACAAATTGCGTGTTTTCACCCCGCCGCACTAAGATAGCGACCATCTTTTTAGGATCCAACGTCCTCACTACGGTATCGAATTGCTGCGCACTCTGAATATCCGTATCGCCAATGCGCAACACAATATCGCCTCTGCGTATGCCAACCTGCGCGGCCGGGCCGTGCGCTACTTCAACGCGCACGCCATAACGTAATTTAAGCGCTTTCAATTGGGGTTCGGCAAGGTTGCTGACGGTCAGGCCGATTGAGTTTTCAGTGTTCACACGCGGGTTTGCTTGAGAAAGCAAAGCGCGTGCGGGTCGATCCGGTTGCATTTCTGCAACGCTGACCACTAGATTGTGTTTTTTCCCTTTGCGCCATACCGTCATTGTCACGCGCGCGCCAGGTTTGGTCGCACCGACTAGCCGCGGCAGATCACTTGCCTCTTCAATGGTTTTGCCATTGAAGTTTAAGATAATGTCGCCCGCTTGCACGCCAGCTTTGTCAGCCGGTCCATTGTCCTCAACGCTACTCACAAACGCGCCTTGCGCGCGAGGCAAGCCTAAGGAATTGGCCACTTCTTTGGTCACTTGACCAATCGCTACCGCAATGCGGCCACGCGCCACTTTGCCGGTTGCCTTCAGTTGCTCGACGACCCGCGTTGCCTCATCAATTGGAATCGCGAACGAAATTCCCATAAAGCCGCCAGTCCGGCTATAAATTTGTGAATTAATGCCAACCACTTCGCCACGCAAATTCAGCAGTGGCCCCCCCGAGTTGCCTGGATTGACAGCGACATCCGTTTGAATGAATGGCAAATAGTCGCCGGTATTGCGCCCTTTCGCACTGACGATACCTGCTGTCAATGTACTCTCAAAGCCGAAGGGTGAGCCAATCGCAACCACCCATTCGCCTACGCGTAGTTTGCTTGAATCACCGAGTGTTACGACTGGCAGATTTTTTGCTTCGATTTTGAGTAAGGCAATATCCGTGCGCTTATCCGCACCGATAAGCTGAGCTTTAAATTCGCGTTTATCCGGCAGTGACACATAGATACTATCCGCGTCATACACCACATGCGTATTGGTCATGACATAGCCATCCGCTGAAATCACGAAGCCGGAACCTACGCCATTATTCCGTTCAATGCCTGCATTCGGTGCATCCTCATCTTCCGGCGCTTGCTCAGAGCGCGGCGCAGGGCGCTGCTGCGGTAGCGGAAAACCAAAGAAACGTTGGAGAAAATCCGACATTTCAGAATTGTCCATGCCGGGCGGCAATTCAATTCCGCTATGGTTAAAAGGGATCCGCCCAGTGGTGCGGATATTCACCACAGCGGGCCCTACTTTATCGATGAGTCCAGTGAAATCCGGCAGGCTTACAACCGGCGTAGAAGCCGGCAGCGTATCTGCCAGTGCGCTAGGAAATGGCGCAAAAGCCGCGGCAACCCCGATCCATAATGGACTCAATAAGTGAAATAAATGGCGTGTCGAAAAATGGCGCATGATAGTCAATAAACGGCAAGGTCAAAGTTCAGCGATAAGTTTACCGTATTAGATATCAATAATGCGTGAGCTCACCAGCGTTTATTTTCTGGGGTATCGAGTAAAGGACGTAATTTAGCGGCAATCGCTTCACGCGCTCGAAAAATCCTTGAGCGCACGGTGCCAATCGGGCATTTCATCGCCACTGAAATTTCTTCGTAGCTGAGTCCCTCGAGTTCACGCAAGCTAAATGCCGTGCGTAATGTGGGCGGTAAAATCGCCATTTCCGCATTCACTGTTTGCGCCACTTGTTTGCTCATTAATAAAGATTCAGGTGTGTTGATGTCTCTCAGATATTCCGTACCCTCGAAATTTTCGATTTCAATGATGTCTGCGCTAATTAAGGGGTGCCGGCTTTGGGTCGCTAAGTGATTTTTTGCGGTGTTGATGGCAATTCGGTAGAGCCAAGTATAAAAGGCGCAGTCTCCACGAAACTGCGGCAAAGCCCGATATGCTTTGATAAATGCATCTTGCGCTATATCTTCGACTTCGGCGCTATCGCGCACGAGCCGACCAATTAATCGAATGATGCGGCGTTGGTATTTAGTAACAAGTACCTCAAAAGCAGCCGCATCGCCTTTGTATATACGCTCGACCAAAGCCTGGTCGATGTCTTTCTCACTCACCCTAGCGTATTTCCGTGTAAGAGGCTGACTGCTATTTCGGACAGCCTCTGTGCTTCTAAAGGCGCTATTCTAATAGCCGCCCCACGGTGATTTGGGGATGTTGTTACAAGCGTTACAACGGTTACAATTGACGGTTACAATTTCTGGCCAGTTGCCGGCAGCGCACGACTAATTCGCGCAACCTATGGGCTGGCAGCGCATCGGCAAGAATCAGGAGTTTACGTCTGCGGCCATCGTTTGCGCGCAGCGTGATACTTAACATCAAGCCGCTCCAATAGGCGATGTTCGAGATGTGTAAATAATCAATAGGCGGCGCTGTGCGCGACCAGAGCGTGATGCTCTGCGCGCTTATTTCTAATTGAGCAGGTTGCTCGGCGTGGGCTCGGTAAGTCAGATAACTCAAGGCGAGCGCCACGACAAGTACTGCAGATAGAGCATAAGGAAGGCCAACCCGCGGTGCAGCGGCATACCACACCGCATAAGCACAGCATAAAATAAAGGCTAGGCTGAGCCCCCTTAAAACAGTGGAAGGCTTAAGCTCGATGCACATTGGGGTTTGCAACATGCGCTTTGCCCTTCAATCCTATCGTTTTTTGCCTACTGTTGGCGTCTAAAGACTAACGTTCCATTCGTTCCGCCAAAGCCGAATGAATTGGAGAGCGCGATGTCTATTTTCATCTCACGCGCAACGTTTGCGCAAATATCTAAATCGCATGCTGGATCTTGATTATGAATATTGATCGTCGGCGGTGCGATTTGATGCTGTAGCGCAAGCACTGCAAATACAGCTTCAATGCCACCCGCTGCACCTAACAAATGACCTGTCATTGATTTGGTTGAGCTGACGACCACTTTTTTTGCATGCTCGCCCATGGCGCGCTTGATGGCGATGGTTTCGCTTAAGTCACCGAGCGGCGTTGAGGTGCCATGCGCATTGATGTAATCGACTTGAGCGGCGTTAATCTCAGCATTTTTCAATGCATTGAGCATACAACGATTGGCGCCATCACCGTCCGCGCAAGGCGCAGTCATATGGTAAGCATCTGCGCTGCGGCCATAGCCAATCAGTTCGCAGTAAATTTTTGCGCCACGTGCTTTAGCATGTTCATACTCTTCGAGGACTAATACCCCAGCCCCTTCGCCGAGTACAAAACCATCACGGTCTTGATCCCAAGGGCGGCTTGCGGTAGCTGGATCATCATTGCGTTGCGACAGCGCGCGCGCCGCTGCAAAACCACCCAGCCCAAGCGGCGAAATAGTCGCTTCGCTCCCTCCTGCGATCATCGCATCAACATCACCATATTCGATCATACGCATGGCTTCCCCAATCGAATGCGTACCTGTGGTACAAGCGGTAGAGATCGCAAGATTAGGGCCTTTCAGGCCAAAGCGAATGGATAAGTGCCCGGAGATCATATTGATGATCGAGGCGGGGACAAAAAATGGCGAAATACGGCGCGGACCACGATTCAGCAATTCAGTTTGCGTGTGCTCAATGGATGGCAAACCACCAATGCCTG
This sequence comes from Mycoavidus sp. B2-EB, assembly GCF_014218255.1. Taxonomy (NCBI): domain Bacteria; kingdom Pseudomonadati; phylum Pseudomonadota; class Betaproteobacteria; order Burkholderiales; family Burkholderiaceae; genus Mycoavidus; species Mycoavidus sp. B2-EB. The sequence continues at coordinate 554,040 of NZ_AP021872.1, read as the reverse complement.
AACCCACGATTACGCCGATGCGTTCAGCATTGGCGGCGTTGACTTCAAGGCCACTGTCTTGCATGGCTTGAATCCCAGCAGCGAGCCCGTAATGGATAAATGTATCCATATGACGCGCTTCCTTGCTCGGAATATATTCGTCAACGTTGAACCCTTTCACCTCGCCGGCAAAGCGGGTCGATAAATTCGATGCATCGAATTTAGTCACAGCAGCAATGCCAGATTGGCCTGCCACTAAGTTAGCCCAGCCTTCGGCAACCGTATTACCGACTGGCGAAATGTGCCCTAAACCTGTTATAACAACACGGCGACTCACATTACCCTCTTTTATCACATAAAAACAAAAAAGCCACAGCGCTCACAGAGAGAACCTCTGTGAGTTCTGCGGCTCACATGAACGAAGATAAGGAATTAATCCTTAACGTTGGCACGTGCGTAATCAACTGCCTGCTGCACTGTAGTAATCGATTCAGCATCTTTGTCTGGAATTTCCATGCCGAATTCATCTTCAAGCGCCATCACGAGCTCGACTGTATCTAACGAATCAGCCCCGAGGTCATCCACAAAAGCTGATTCATTTTTGATTTCGCCTTCGGCAACGCCAAGTTGCTCGGCAACGATTTTCTTGACACGCTGTTCAATATTGTCCATTCAGACCCCTCCGGGATTAGGTTATAAAGTTTCGAGTGCGCGCATTCTATCAGGTTTAAAAAACAAGTCATCACCTTAATGAGAAGGCTTGCAAAATGCGCGAAATCAGGTTAAGTGAAATAGGAAAAATAAATCAAGCCATAAACATCCCGCCATTTACATGCAAAGTGGTTCCAGTAATATAAGCTGCCTGCGCAGACGCTAGAAAAGCAACCGCATGAGCAATATCCTGTGGGCTGCCAAAACGCCCCAGCGGGATCTGCGATTTGATTGCCGTTTGTTGTTCGGCAGATAGAACTTTGGTCATATCCGTTTCGATAAATCCAGGCGCCACACAATTGACGGTGATACCACGGCTGCCAACCTCGCGCGCCAGTGCCCGCGTCATGCCAGACACGCCGGCTTTGGCTGCAGCGTAGTTCACTTGCCCGGCACTGCCAATCGAGCCAACGACTGACGTGATATTAATAATCCGCCCGCTCCGAGCTTTAATCATGGGCCGCAGCACTGCGCGCGACAAGCGGAAAACCGCTTTTAAATTCGTATCGAGCACCTCGTCCCAATCGTCTTCTTTCATCCGCAAGATGAGTTGATCGCGCGTGATGCCTGCGTTATTGACGAGGATATTGAGTGCGCCAAATTCTTGCGTCAAGTCTTCGATCCGCTGCTCTAGCGCCGCGTCATTCACATTTAAGACGACGCCACGGCCAGCCAACCCCAATTCAGTCAATGCGGCAGTGATCAAAGCAGCCCCTGCCTCGCTGGTGGCGCTCCCTATCACGGTCGCGCCGGCCCGTGCTAATTCAAGTGCCAGCGCGCGGCCAATGCCACGAGAGGCGCCTGTCACTAGCGCGATTTGTCGATCCAGTATCTTTTCCATTAAGCTTCTATTTTTCAGTCAAATCAAATGGCTAACGCAAAAGTGGCAGAGCCTCATCAAGCGCTGCGGAATCGCATAAAGCCATACTTACAAGGGTACTATCAATGCGTTTGGTTAAACCCGCTAAAACTTTGCCAGGACCGCATTCTACGATATGTGTCATACCGGCCTGCGCCAGCGCCTGAATGGACTCAACCCAACGCACTGGCCCCGCCGCCTGACGCGCGAGTGCATGTCTAATCTCGCTGGGCTCAGACGCTGTCGCCACATCAATATTATTGACTACTGGGATCTGCGGCGCGCGCACTTCAACCTCTGACAAATATTCACGCAGGCGATCCGAAGCGGGCTGTAGCAAAGAGGAATGAAACGGTGCCGAGACCGGCAACAGGAGTGCGCGTTTGGCGCCTTGAGCTTTAGCTAATTCGCAAGCCGCTTCAACCGCAGCCTTATGTCCAGCAATGACGATTTGCGCTGGCGCATTAAAATTCACGGCCTCGACCACTCCTGCCGCACTCGCTTCAGCACACACTGCGCGTACCACAGTAGCCTCTAGGCCAAGAATCGCCGCCATCGCGCCAACCCCGACGGGAACCGCTTCTTGCATGGCTTGCGCGCGAAAACGCACCAGCGCTAGAGCATCTTTAAAAGACAAGGCGCCTGCAACCACCAAGGCAGTATATTCGCCCAAACTATGGCCCGCGACCATAGCTGGCGCTGCCCCGCCTATACTCGTCCAGGCACGATACATAGCGTACGCCGCCGTCAACATCGCGGGCTGCGTATGCAGCGTGAGATTCAAGGTCTCGGCAGGGCCCTCGGCAAGCAACTTGCCCATATCCTGCTGCAAAGTATCTGACGCTTCTTGCAGCGTCTCACGCACTACCGGCCAAGTGGCTAGAGTCCCCAGCATACCCACTGACTGCGAGCCTTGCCCGGGAAATACAAATGCAAATTTCATGTAGTTTAAATCCTGATTCAATCAAAAACGAATGACCGAAGCGCCCCAAGTAAAGCCACCCCCAACGCCTTCAATCAAAATATGTTGCTCGGGTTTAATCCGGCCATCTCGCACGGCCTGATCCAAAGCCAGTGGAATTGAAGCGGCTGAAGTATTGCCGTGCTGATCGACCGTCACCACCATACGTTCAAACGGCAAATTCAGCTTACGACACGTTCCTTGCATAATCCGGATATTGGCTTGATGGGGAATCAACCAGTCAATCTGCGCAGGCGCTAGCTGCGCTTTAGCCAGCGCTTCAAGCGCAACTTTTTCCAGCACATTGACCGCCAGCTTAAGCACCGCCCGCCCATCCATATGCAAAAAAGCACTCCCGGCAATCACGCCGGCCTGCGGACGACCTGGCACACAGAGAATCTCTGCCTGACTTCCGTCCGCGTGCAACGCACTAGCCAAAATACCGGGCTCGGCAGAAGCGCCTAGCACCACGGCACCCGCACCATCGCCAAATAGTACGCAGGTGGAGCGATCATTAAAGTCCAGTAAGCGCGAAAAGGTTTCCGCCCCCACCACTAATACTGTGCGATACGCGCCACTCCGGATAAAATTATCCGCCATCGTCAATGCATAAACAAACCCAGAGCAGACTGCCTGCACGTCAAAAGCCGGGCTGCCATTGAAAATACCAAGTTTGCGTTGCAATAAACACGCCGTGCTCGGAAAAATTTGATCCGACGTTGAGGTCGCCACAATAATCAAATCGAGTGACTGCGGATCTAGTCCAGCCGCATCCAGCGCGTTTTGCGCAGCAGCTAAAGCCAGATCGCTGGTGTTTTGCTCAGCGCTCACAAAATGACGCGCACGAATGCCGGTGCGCGTAAAAATCCATTCGTCGCTGGTTTCAACGCCACGCGCTGCGAGCTGGTTTGCTAATTCTTCATTAGTGACACGCCTGGAGGGTAAAAAACTGCCCGTGCCAATGATGCGAGAATAAATATTTGTCTGTGCCATTATGGTTTGGATACGATCATTTCTAACCGATTTTGCGCTCATTACGAGCGATAGCTTGGCGTACTTCTTCATGATCTGCCCCAGCAGATAGAGTATCATCCGCCAATTTAGGGGGCTCACTCGCCTGCTTCGCTTTACTAGACGTTTGGCCTAGATTTTCATCGCGCCCAAGCTGATTTTCTTCGATAGCGCGCTCAAGCCGTGTTTGCAGGTTATTTTTAATCGCATCATAACCGCGTTTAAGCGCCCATTCAAAAGCATAAGCATCGGCTGAACCATGGCTCTTGATCACCAGCCCGCGCAAGCCAAGCAGTGCTGCGCCGTTATAACGCCGATGATCAAGCCGCCGCTTAAGACGCGAGAGTACTGGCCATGCCAGACCTGCCATCAATTTACTCAGGCCTGAGCGCAAGAACTCTTCTTTAATGATGCTATTAAGCATCTGTGCTAGCCCTTCGGAGGTTTTCAGCGCAACGTTGCCGGTAAACCCATCACAAACGATAATATCCGTTGTGCCTTTGTAAATATCATTGCCCTCTACATTGCCATAAAAATTGAGGGTGCTAGCACGCAATAGTTCACCCGCGCGCTTAATCGCCCCATTGCCTTTAATGGCTTCTTCGCCGATATTCAACAAACCGATGGTAGGCCGTTCTTTACCTTCAACTGCTGCGACCAACGCATGGCCCATCTCAGCAAAGCTCAGCAAATGATGCGGCTCGCAATCAACATTCGCGCCTAAGTCCAGCACGGTCGTATGGCCATGTAGATGCGGCATGATTGCAGCAATCGCCGGACGTTCAATGCCTGCCAGCGTTTTAAGCATATAACGCGAAACCGCCATTAAGGCTCCGGTATTGCCAGCCGAGACACAGGCTTGCGCTTGCCCCTCTTTAATCAGACTTAAGGCAACCCGCATCGATGAGTTTTTTTTCCTGCGCAGGGCGACCTCGATCGAATCATCCATCGCCACCACCTCAGTCGCAGCGTGCACAGATAATCTCGCTTCATGCAATGCTTTGCATTTTTTCAGCTGGGCGCGGATTGAATCTTCCAGGCCAACCAAAATCAATGCAACATCGTCATGCGCCCGCAGAAAATTAACTGCGGCAGGAACCGTCACGGATGGACCATAGTCGCCACCCATGCAATCAATAGTGATTTTAATCGTCATACCATTTGACGGCTCTTAATACAAAAGAGCGGCAGATAAATGCCGCTCTTGCATTGAACCGAAAACACTTGTAACTGAAAACCTACGTTCACTATGAACCAGCAACCAATCAATAAAGCTGCTGGCAATGATTATGCAATGAATCGGTCTTAGTCGTTATTAGATTTAACAACCTGCTTGCCGCGATAATACCCATTCGGGCTTACATGGTGCCGTAGATGCACTTCGCCTGATGTAGGTTCAATCCCAAGCGGCACGCCGCTCAAGAAGTCATGTGAACGATGCATCCCGCGTTTTGACGGTGATTTTTTGTTTTGCTGAACTGCCATAAGTCACTCCGTAACTTTGAAAATTTCCGGAATTCTAACATAACTCGCCGAATTAGCTTCACCTAACTAACAGATATTCGCTTTATCTAATTCATCGAGTGAGCTTCAATTAGAGGTTTCCGCCCCATATCCTATGATAGATTCATGGACAAATGGACAGACTGGATGCTTGGGCACAAGCGGCAAAGAAAGCAATAGTTCCTCATCAATCAAATCGATCAAATCGAATTGATGCGAGCCAACGATAACATCCGTGTGCCCATCATTGGCTGGCGCAGCATCAGCCTGCGCACTGTTTTCCACGATACGGTACCATATATCGATCGTGAGTGGCTCCGGGTATGACTCCAGGCAGCGCTGGCATTCAAGCCATAATGCGCCTTGCAGCGTCAACCTCAAGTAGGGCATAGCCACCGTTTTGTCGTCGGCCGCTAGCTCCTGGCGCAGCGCGCCGGTTGCGCTCCAGCGCAACGCTGGATGCTGGACTAGCTTATCGGGCGTAACTTCGTTTAAGATACGCGGCAAATCCTGTACTAAGACTTCGCCGCATGCCTGCTGTTGCTTGCGCACAAACGCAAACACATCAAACATACGCGGATTGTCGAGTACAGCTGAACTGCTAAGAGATTGACTCATGAATGTGACTCACCAACAATCAACAGCTTTATGGCGGGCACTTCCGCTTCAGAAAAGCCAATGAAACAATGAAAAGCCCATCAGCTTATCGATTTTTAATTTTTACGTCAAATCCTAGACCCTTCTCTTTGTTTCAACAAACGAACCATGCCCGCTGCGCTGCCTGATCAACCTCGCTTAATCCTTGCCTCAAGTTCCCCCTATCGCCGCGCGTTGCTAGACAGGCTACGGATTCCATTTGAAATGATTACGCCCGATCTGGATGAAACGCCTTGGCCTAACGAAACGCCTGCCGCGACAGCATTAAGACTGGCGCAAGCCAAAGCACGCAAAGTCGCGATTCAGGCTCCTGACGCGCTGATTATCGGCGCGGACCAAGTCGCTCTGTGTGAGGGTCAGCAGCTTGGCAAAGCCGGCAATCACGCCAAGGCGCTGGCCCAGCTACAATCTATGCGGGGGCGTACGATTGAATTTCATAGCGCGCTGTGCGTTTATGATGCGCCCCGCAACATCATGCAAAGCGCTGACATTCTCACGCAGGTTCGGTTGCGCGATCTGCCAGATGAAGAGCTGGATGCGTATTTGCGCATCGAACAACCCTATGATGTTGCCGGTAGCGCAAAAGCAGAGGGACTGGGCATCGCTTTGCTTGAATCGGTGCAAAGTCATGATCCGACCGCTTTGATCGGCTTACCCTTAATTGAATTAACCCAAATGCTACGCGCAACCGGGCTCAAACTCTTTACCGTACGATGACAGGCAAACTTTATTTAGTGCCCAATACACTGGGCTCGACCGAGAGCGACTTGCTCACTGCGGTTCTGCCTGCAGCCGTTCAAGCGCGCGCGGCTCAACTCACTTATTACATCGGTGAAAATGCAAAAGCAACGCGCGCATTTTTGAAACAGATCGGCACCCAGCACGCGATGCAAGATATTGAAATTCGCGAATTGAATGTGCATACGCCGGCCGCTCAAATTCATTCGTTATTAACACCGATTGTCGCGGGCGCAGATGGGGGGCTGGTCTCGGATGCAGGGTGTCCGGCAGTCGCCGATCCTGGCGCGCTATTGGTACGCTATGCGCATCAATGCGGAGTGCCGGTTGTGCCCTTGGTTGGACCGAGTTCTATTTTGTTGGCTTTAATGGCCTCCGGATTGAATGGACAAAGCTTTGCTTTTCATGGTTATTTGCCAGTCAATCCGAATCAGCGCATGCGCGCTTTACAAACCCTTGAGAAGCAATCGCGCACGCAGCAGCAAACTCAAATTTTTATTGAGACCCCTTATCGGAATCAAGCCTTACTGGATGCGTTGCTTACCCACTGCACCGCGTCAACCCAATTATGCGTTGCGGTAGATTTGACACTCCCTAGCGAATCCATCGTGAGCCGCGCGGTCAATCAGTGGCGCGCGGATTTGCTTGAAGTGCATAAACGGCCCGCGATTTTTCTACTGTTAGCCGCGCCAGCCTAACGCGATCAATTGAATTGCAGAGATTCTTGGCTTGTCAACGCGCGCACAGCAGACGCGCCCGCGGACAACCCAAATCTGCGCGCAAAACGATCGAACATGCCTTCTTTCACTGTGTAATCAACGATTTTTTCAGTTTTTAAGAGTTCGCGGAGCACATAGCGCGTGTCGCCCAAACCATCTGCCAACCCAAGTGCAACGCTGCGTTGTCCGGTCCAAACTAAACCTGAGAAAATATCTGGTGTTTCCTGCAAACGCTTACCCCGCCCTTGGCGAACCGCTTCAATAAATTGCTGGTGCACCTCATCCAGCAAATTTTGCATATATTTCTTTTGCACTTTGTCTTCTGGCAAAAAAGGATCGTTTAACGCTTTATTACGACCCGCAGTCAGCAAACGCCGCTCGATGCCCAATTTACTCATTAAGCTATTAAAACCAAAGCTATCCATGCGCACACCGATTGAACCGATTATGCTGGCCTTATCCACGAAGATTTTGTCAGCGGCCACAGCGATGTAATAGGCGCCCGAGGCACAAATATCATCGACCACAACATAAAGCGGCTTAGTTGGATAGCGCGCGCGCAATCGACGGATTTCATCATTGACCATACCCGCCTGCACAGGACTACCGCCCGGGCTGTTGATTTGCAGAATAACGCCCGCTGCTTGCTCGGCTGAAAAGGCCCGCTCAAGCGCGGCATTCAGGTTAGCCGCATTGCTTTGTTGATCCGACACAATTTCACCTTGCAGCGAAACCAGCGCAGCATGCTTGCCGGTGGCCCCGCCCGTGCTGCTTGAGACAGAAACTGTACGCCAGGCCATGACGACGAAAATCATTAGAAATGCCAAGCGGAAAAATATTTTCCAGCGCCGTGCCGTGCGTTGCTCACACACTGCCGCAAGTACGGTTTTTTCGATTAATGCACGTTCCCAGAGGGGCGCAGCCTCAACTCCGGTCTTGCCAGACCTAGCATTAGCAATTGAATCGTCATCAGACATGATAGAAGTAAACGGTTGCTGTTAAAGACCAAGATACGATAACACACAACCTAACCAACGTCAGCATCTGGTAACGCATGCAAGACTGCACATAAGGAATGGCGACAGCTATAAAATTTTTACGGGGGTTACCGTCGCACTAACGACAATCCCAACCACGCTGGCTAGCGAGTAAGCTCATTTCAAGTTTTTCGAGCTTGGTATCAAAGCGTTGCTCCATGTTGGAGTAGTCTGCACATAGCTGCCAAAAGTGCCATCTTGCGCAGTTCTTCATTTTTTGCTGACTACTTTTGGACTGGTCGGCTTTTCTCGGCAGCTAAAATACGATAAACGGTGGCCTCGCCAATACCGAGTTGGCTGGCAATGTTGGCTTTCGTTGCACCCTCAGTTGCCAAGCTAATAACACTCTGGCGGCGATCTGAGGAAATTGGCTTACGGCCTTTGTATTTGCCAGCAGCTTTGGCTTTCAGCACTCCTTCGCGCTGGCGCTCTAGCATCATTTCTCGTTCGAACTGGGCGACACCCCCTAATACCGTCAGCATGAGCTTTCCCGTTGGAGTCTGTGTGTCCATTCCTAAGTTCAGCACGCGTAATGCAACACATTTGCGATCTATGGTTTGCACGATTGCCATTAAGTCTGCTACTGATCGAGCAAGGCGATCTAGTTTAGTAACCACCAGCACATCGCCTTCTCGCACGAATTCGAGGGCAGCAGCAAGATGCATGCGCTCGCCAACTGATGAAACTTGCTCCTGAAAGACCTTTTTGCACCCAACGGCGTGCAGCTCTTTCAATTGAGCATCAAAGCCTGCCCTTTGATCGACGGTGGAAGTTCTTGCGTAACCAACAATCATTTTTCGATCACAAGGATTCTAAATGTTGAGATAGCTATTCGATCAAAATACAGAATCATGTCTATTGATAGTTAATTTGAGCAATATAAAATTCGCTCACTAGAGCAAGCCCTAATGAGAGAAACTAGGTTTTTATAGGCGACACTCATGTTTCGCTCGCCGTCTCACCATCTGTATGACTCACTCGATTTTTAAGTCGCGCTTTCGACATCGCCACTGCCTCATGCAACTTCTGCTCTAACAGTTGTCGGGGTGGCAGGTCTGTCAGATATTCGGCAACGTGAATGCCCCTTTGATCTAACTCCAGCAATTCAATCTGTTCGCGTTTTTTACCGGTGCACAGAATAATGCCCAGAGGCGGCGCTTCGCCTGGTTCTTGTTCATGCTTTGCCAGCCAACGTAGATAAAGCTCCATTTGGCCTTTATGAGCCGCCTCAAAGTCGCCTAGTTTTAATTCTATAGCGACTAGACGTTTGAGGCGACGGTTGTAAAACAGTAGGTCGATGTAGAAGTCATCATTATCTATTTGCAACCTTTTCTGGCGAGCGACAAAAGAAAATCCAGCCCCTAGTTCTAGCAGAAAGTTTTCCAGCTCACGTAGAATGGCATCTTCTAGGTTTTTCTCTAGATGGCGGTCCTGCAGACCAAGGAAGTCGAGGATGTACGGATCTTTTAGTACTAGCGCAGGTGACAACAAGTCGGATTTCCGCAGTGCAGTCAACTCCTGCTGGATCAACTCATTTGGCTTGTGCGATACCGCTGTGCGCTCAAATAGCATTGAGCCTATACGTTGTCGCAACGTGCGAACACTCCATCGCTCTAGGCGACACATCTCAGCATAGAAATCACGCTTGAGATCATCTTTTAAATAGATAATTTCAAGAAAGTGGCTCCAGGCCAATTGTCTAGACAACGTCGAGACAATTTCTGCGTCAGGAAACGCTTCAGAAAAATGCAACATGTGGCGCAAATTTTTGGCGCTAAAACCACGCCCTTGTTCGGCTTCCAATTGTTGAGCCAGAGTTGCAACGATTTGCTTGCCATATTCAGCCCGCTCACCTTTCAGTACCTCGGTCTGGATACGTCGCCTGATACGCCAATACAGCATGGTCAGAGTCGAATTAACGGTGGCAGCCAGTCCGACTTTGGCCTCACTGATCAAATTGCGGATGTCGCCAACAAGCTCAGTCGCGATATTGCTCATTTGCACAGTTTGTAAATTCATTGAGGGTATCTTCATTTTTGCAAGTGCTTGAGATTTTTATTGATCTCATGAAGATTAAAATGCTGTGGGTCGAATTCATAACCGAGCCATTCGATTAATTCAGATCGTTCCTCACAAGGCGCTCCAGCCAACTTTTCCAGCATATCCCCATAACCCCAGGCACCACCGCAATCTTCTGGCGGACATGCCCGCTCGCCAGCCACACAACGCGGTATCTTTATTCCAGCTTGGAGTGCGACGACTTTCTCCACCTTAATCTCATGCTCCCAACTATCGCCAAAGTCGTACTGATAGACAAAACGCGACCGTGGAGCAACGATTTGATTTAGACGTACGCGTTTTCCATCTATTGCTCCATCCCCCCAATCTTCGATCATCCCAGAATTGCTATAACGCTCGCCGTTGATAATAAAGCTATTGGCGCTGTTCCAATTCTCTACAACATTCAAACCTTCATGAATCTCGCGCCGCAATGCTTCTGAATGCAAGTAACGGCACAGAAAAATTGTTTTCATCACCTTGCCTAATTCTGCAAATGCTCAAGCGATGGATCGTCTGGCAATATCTCTGTCTGTAGCCACATCGCCAACTCATTTTTGTCTTTTTGATCATGTCGGCGGATCCCCAAAAAGGTAAGGACTTCAGCGCGATCACGCTTACCTGTGCGCCCAGCCCAGTCGTAACGATTCAGACCTTCAACGGCCACGCCAATCTGGTTTGCCAAGTAGCAAACCACTGTATCTGGGACAGCGCGGCAATGTTCTGGAAAGTAACCTTGGCTTTGAAAAAACTTCAGAAGAATAGCGAATCCGAGGCGGCCATGTTTAGTTTTTCGGGAAAACAAGTCGAACTCAGCCGGAGACAAGAACCAGTGAGTATGAAGCTCATCCTCGCTCCATTGCCATTTCATCGTTTATTCCCTTCCATATGAGCGCCTTGGCTATCGAAGGTGGAAATTCTATCATTAGATATATCATACGTGATAGTGTGTTGGTGCTTGAAATAAAAATGATTCTTGTTAAGCGGGAGAACCGGCCAGATCTATTGAAACAAAGATGGCACTTTTGGCAGCTATGTGCAAACTACCCCTTGTAGCTAGTGTTTTTTCCCTGCACCCTGCAACGGGCTCAATTGCTCAAGAAACCGCACGCAGTCGTTTGGCAAAGGGGCCTCAAGCGCGAGCCGCACACCACTGACAGGATGCGTCAAACTCACTTTATACGCGTGCAAAAACATCCGTTTAAGTCCTGGCTTTGCCGCCGTGCGAGCTAACTGGCGATTCAAAGCAAAATCGCCGTATTTATCATCGCCCACAATTGGGGCCGCCAAATGGGCCAAATGAACTCGAATCTGATGCGTACGCCCAGTTTTTAACTCAGCCTCTAGCAATGCATACTCTGTAAAGCGCTGAATTAAATTAAACACCGTATGCGCGGTTTGGCCTTGTTCATGGATGCATACGCGCCGCTCACCTTCAGCGGTCACGTATTTATGCAATCTTTCTTTTACAATTTGGCGCGCTGCCTGCCAATCAGCATGCACACAGACTAAATAACGTTTATCAACCTGGTTGTCTCGTAGTTGAGCGTGTAATGCAGTTAAGGCAGAGCGTTTTTTAGCCAATAACAAAATACCCGATGTTTCACGATCGAGCCGATGCACTAATTCGAGAAATTTGAAGTTGGGGTAAGTCCGCCGCAATTGTTCAATCACACCAAAGGCAATCCCGCTACCACCATGTACCGCCACGCCAGCCGGCTTGTTAATCACCAGCAGACAATCATCTTCGTACAGCACCGGAAAATTTGCGCTCGGCGCGGCGCTGTCTAAAGGCGGAGAGAGATTATTCTCCTTAAGCGCAATACGCATCGGCGGCAAGCGTATAATGTCCCCTATCGCTAGTCGATACGCAGTATCTACCCGGCCTTTATTGACGCGCACTTCACCGCTGCGCACGATGCGGTAAATATGGCTTTTGGGTACGCCCTTACAGATGCGTAGTAAAAAATTGTCGATCCGCTGTCCAGCCGCAGCATCGTCAATCGTAAGCAGTTTGACCGAGTTGGGTAGTGGGTGCTGCACAGATATTTTGCCTAACTTATTCATTCTGCATATAATTTGCCTTCGGCAAGTCCGTATAGAAGAGTGCATGCACCTTTTATGCGTAGATTGCACCTGGCATGAGCATTAATAGACAGCCATTTTACTTGGATAACCGGCGGCTGTCGCTCATTGAAGCTAGACGATATGTTGCACGCCCGGATTTTGTTTTAGCCAGAGCCCCAGCTTAGGTTAGGCCAGCTCAGCTAAAAAAAGTCCCGAAAGGCAAAGAAGATTGGGTTGAAAAGAATTTTATTGATTAGTCTGAATTTAACTAGTCAATGGCGAAAATCGGCACGATACTTGGCGCTAAATGGATCAGAAACTCAGCGCCAGTAAATTCGCATACCCTTGGCTCCGCTCAAAATAGAGCCGCCAGAAAGGTAATTCTGTACTCCTCCAAAACTTCAGGCCTAGCGTGTTTTTAGAACACTATAAAATGCAGCGCGCCGTTCTTTACTGCCTTAAGGCAAGAATTGGCCGAGCTGCTCCGGAGCCGTTTCATGAAACGCATACTTTTTAACGCCACGCAACGAGAAGAACTTCGTGTGGCCATCGTGGTTGGGCAAAAGCTCATTGATATTGATATTGAAACCATTGGGCAAGAACAACGCAAAGGCAATATTTATAAAGGAGTCGTCACCCGTATTGAGCCCTCGCTAGAAGCGTGCTTTGTCAATTACGGCGAAGAACGCCATGGTTTTTTACCCTTTAAGGAAGTCGCGCGCCAATATTTCAAAGAAGGGATCGACATGCGCTCGGCGCGGATCCAAGATGTGCTGCGTGAAGGGCAAGAGCTGATCATTCAGGTTGAAAAAGAAGAACGCGGCAATAAAGGCGCGGCGCTGACGACCTTTATCTCGCTCGCTGGACGTTATTTGGTGCTCATGCCGAATAATCCGCGGGGCGGCGGTGTCTCGCGCCGCATCGAAGGCGATGAACGCCAAGAACTGCGTGATACGATGGCGCAACTGCAATTACCAGACGGCATGAGCATGATCGCTCGCACCGCAGGGATTAGCCGCAGCATCGAAGAATTACAGTGGGATCTCAATTATCTGATGCAATTGTGGCGCGCCATTGAAGAAGCGGCCAACGATATGCAAGGCCCACTCCTGATTTATCTAGAATCCAGTTTAGTGATCCGCGCCATCCGCGACTATTTTCAGCCCGATATTGGCGAAATCTTAATTGATACGGCAGAGATTGAAGAGCAGGCACGCGCCTTTATGGGCATCGTCATGCCCGACAGCCTACATAAAGTCAAACGCTACCATGACGATGTACCGCTGTTTTCTCGCTTTCAGATCGAACATCAAATTGAGACCGCTTATGCGCGTACCGTGTCCCTGCCTTCTGGCGGCTCCGTCGTCATCGACCATACCGAAGCATTAGTCTCAGTTGATGTCAATTCCGCCCGCGCAACGAAAGGCGCCGACATTGAAGAAACCGCGCTGCGCACTAATTTGGAAGCCGCTGACGAAGTCGCTCGGCAGCTCAGGTTACGAGATCTAGGCGGTTTGATCGTTATCGATTTTATCGATATGGAATCTGCCAAGAATCAGCGCGAAGTCGAGCAGCGCCTAAAAGACGCGCTCAAACATGACCGAGCGCGCGTGCAGATGAGCAAAATTTCGCGCTTTGGACTGATGGAGCTATCGCGCCAACGACTACGCCCCGCCTTATCCGAAGGCAGCCATGTCACATGCCCACGCTGCAACGGCACGGGCCATATTCGCAATGCCGAATCTTCCGCTTTGCAAATCTTGCGCATTATTCAAGAAGAAGCGATGAAAGAAAACACCGCGTCGATTCATTGCCAAGTGCCAATTGAAGTCGCAACTTTCTTACTGAATGAAAAACGCCAAGAAATTAACAAAATTGAAAGTCGCTTTAAAGTTGGAATTATCTTAATCCCAAACAAATATCTGGAAACTCCGCACTATAAGCTAGAAAGATTGCGGCACGACGACCCTCATATCGATGAGATCCATATCAGTCACCGCATGGCTGAAAAAGCAGTTCGTGAAATGGAACTGGAAATGGCTTATAGCAAGCGTACGGAAGAAATCCGCCCCAAACAGGAAGCTGCGGTTAAGGGAATTTCGCCAGAACAGCCTGCGCCTATCGCTAAGCGCAGCAAACTCAGTCGTACCGCTAGCGCACATCGGCTGGAAACAGAAAACTCCGGTTTATTTAGCTGGTTTAAGCGCTGGTTTAGTTTCTCCCCCGCCGAGCTATCCACCACTCCTGAAAAAACCCCTTCGCAACGCACGCGCCCAGCCCAAGCTACCACTGAGCGAGCAGCGGATAAAAGCGTTGCACAAGAGCGTAATAACAATAACGGCCGTACCCGCCGCGGCAGTAATGCAAGCCGGACCGGTGAGCCTAACAACGAGCGGGCGGCACGTAACGGCGGCAAGCGGCGTGATGCGCGCACTCCAGCCGAAGAGCCGGTGGAGATGCTCGAGCCGGCAACCCCAACGCAGGAGCCTAGCGAACGCCAAGAACGCGGCAGACGCCCAGAGCGGAGCGGACGGCAGGATCATAGACGAGCGCCAACCCCTACCCCGGCACCCAATCAAACGGTCGCGGCAGCCCCAGACGTTCCTAGAACAGACCGCTCTGATGAATTTCTGGTTGCCTCAGCTGGGCACCCAGATCCGGCCTCCACAGCTCAACCCGAAGGCGAAGAACGTCGCCGCCGTCGGCGCGGGCGGCGTGGCGGTCGCCGCGAACGCGATGATGCAAACCAACCTCGCTCCCGATCAGCTGAATTTTCTACTGAGTTCACTCAATCAACCGACAGCGCGCCGCGCTTACCGGAACAGGCTCAGCTACAGCCACCTGCGCCACCTCAGCCAGCAAGTGTCAATGTGTCGCCCGCCGGCACCGCCATTCCGAACCCACCGGCTTTAGCTGCCACTCCAGCAGCACAGCCTGCAAGCTCCCTGGCACCGGCTCCAGCAAACCTGCCCGAGCCTAAAATGACGCCAAGGCCTGCTGCCTTAGATCGGATGCTTGAAACAACCCATCTTGTCCTCGTCAATACAGATAGCGATAAACTGCACCGTGCTCATGAAGCCACCGCTTTAATCACTGAGCCGCCACGCGTTAGACGCGAGCGCAAGCGTTTACCGCAAGCAGAAAGCACTCCAATTCAACAAGTTGAAACCGCAAAAATGGCCGAGACAAAATAAGCATGAAGAAACGCCAATAATGAATGAATTCCAGCCTTTGACAAAAGGCAGCGAGGCTGGATTCTTTTTTTATTATTTTTATAAATCCTTATAAAAAAGGCATAGAATATTTCATCTTGTACTCAAAAAATCTTCGATACGCTTGCACATGACCAAACGCCTGTCTCCGGATGCCGAGAAACTAATCAGCTTATGCCTTGCATCTTATGTATCAGGCAGCCGCACTGAAGATCGTTTTTGGGAAGCTCAAACCGATGCCCTCGTGGCAAAAATCTTTCGTCAGGGCAACCAAGCCACTCTCGATGCCGCATTGGAGCGCCTTCAGCAGAATCACTCAGGCGCATACAGTGTTTTAGCCGAAACTACAGACGCTCACAGTGAATCACTGACTCTCTCTCATGAAAATGGCCAGTGGGATGCCGTACTGATTGCTGCGCCCGTGCTCGCTTGGACCCGCTACACAATCCCTTTGGGCCCGCTCAAACCCGATACCGTCAATGCGCTGCAAGCTCATTTACAAGCGCACATCCTAGCGGATGGTGTACGGCTTGCGATGGCGCCTTATCTATACAGTATTGATCAACTGCCAGAGCAGCAGATTGAAACTTACCGGCTCACCCAACAATTCGCGCAAGCAGCGCTTGAGCGCCGCCCGATTCAACTCCCCTTGCATTCTCGAGAATTACCGGAAATTGCTCCGGTTTTAGCTGACCCGCGTTTTCTATTAGCCGTTGCGGCTGCCCCGGCTGGCCAGGCCCTCTTTCGTTGGCAAGAAAAAGAAAACGGTATGCGCATCGAGCGCAGAGATTGCCTCAAACAATGGGCCGCTCAAGGTGGCGCGAATTTCGCGCAAGCACTACCTGGCTGCGAATTAGAATGCTTATTGCCTGACGCTTACCATGCAGCCTGTCGCACTGCGGATGAAAAAATTCGGCCGCACACTTTGCGCACAGCGATACGTTATCTCAAAGATACCCTAGCCCCTAATACAAGCGGACTGCGCGCCGTTATCGGAGGCTTTGGCGAACATCGCGTGGATGAATATCGGATTGGCTTTACGCAACGAGGCGATAACACCGTGCTCTATGGCATTGTCTGGCCGCTCTACGGCCATGAAGACATTGCCGCGCTTGCCGCTGAACAAGATGAAACGGCCAATAGCCCACTGGATGATATTATCGCCCTCTTAAAAGAAGCCAATATCGTTGATATTCGCCGACACGCTGGCCGCTTTGATCCGGAATACTGCGAAGACTGCAATGGCCCACTCTACGCCAACCCACTTGGCGAAATTGTGCATGCAGAAATGCCTGCTGACATTGAACCCACTCAGCCACATTTCCATTAAATTTGAACTCTTTGCCCCTGGTCGAGCACGAGGCAAAATTATGTCTTTTGGCTAGGGGGTCAATGCCCAGGAAATTTGTCAAGATACACCCTAGGTTGCACTATATTTTGGTTGCAATCTTTTTGCCGCGTAAAAACCAGATTTTTACGCCACGCTCATGGTGAACAATATCCAATTGGAGGGGCATTCCAATGAAATTTTTTGTTTTAAACGACCAACCCGAACGGCGCGAAGGGCTCAAAGCACTCCTACGCCAGATTGATCGCCGCGCTAAATTCGCTGAAGCAAAAGACTGGCGGCAAGCAACTCTTCGCTTAAAACGCGATTTACACGATTTACTTGTGATTGATTGGCAATTGCGCTGGATGCGCATCGCTGATTTATTATGTGTATTGCGTGAGCATCCAACCTTGCCAGTGGCTATCTTAACCGACGACACAACTCGCGCGACCGTCCATGCGTTACTGCACGCGGGAGTGCTCGGCATCATACCCCGCAGTCTAAATCCACATTTGATTTTACGCGTATTTGAACTGGTGCTACTGGGGGGGCACTACGTACCTGTATGCGCGTTAAACCCTACTTTACCCAGCGCACCCCGCCCCCCTGCCATTTGCGTCAAGCCACCGGCTATGCTTGAACTTATTCCGCGTAACGCCCCCATGCGCCTTTCACCGCGCCAGCACCAAATCATGCGTTTATTAAATATGGGCAACACCAATAAACTGATTGCTCGCACGCTCAATATCAGCGAAGGCACGGTTAAAATTCATTTAGCCAGCATCTTCAAAATATTAGGCGCAACCAACCGCGCCGCAGCAGTCGCCATTTATAATGGCTGGCAATTTAATACGCTAGAAGTACTGCACGATACGACCCAGCTGCTTAAGCCTAACCCTACGCCAGTTGCGCTAACGCAACCTAAAGCTGCCCCCGCCGCGGTGAATACCTATCCGCTGTTGATTGCAGCCCAAACACGCCCTCCTTATAATGCAGCAGATACACCATCCATAGCGCTGCAAAACATCTCCGCCCACGCGGACCCCACACAAAATGAATCATGAGGCGCCTACTTTAAGTCGCCGCGCTTCAATTATCGCGATAGCGAACCAGTACGAGCATTCAGCCATTCTCGCGCCGCACCGCTCAGGTGGGGCGCGAGCCGCGCTTGCACCATTTTATGGTAGTCATTTAGCCAAATTATTTCGTCAGCATCTAATAGACTAGGTTCGATACAACGCGTATCGATCGGACATAAGGTGAGCGTTTCGAACTCAAGAAATTCGCCAAACTCATTGGACTGTGCGGAGCGAACTACAACTAGGTTCTCAATCCGTATGCCCCATTGCTCAGGCCGATAGATCCCCGGTTCAATCGAGCTGATCATCCCGGGCTCCATGGCGGTAGTAGGATCCGCCGCGGCATAATGCGAAATGGAATGTGGGCCCTCATGAACATTTAAAAAATACCCCACGCCATGGCCCGTACCATGCCCATAATCCACCCCCGCGGCCCACAGCGGAGCGCGCGCAATCGCATCCAGCATAGGCGCGCGGATTAGGCACGGGAAACGCGCTTTGGAAAGGGCTATCATGCCTTTCAAAACCAACGTGAAATCACGCTTTTGCGCAGCGCTGGGGATACCCACCGGCGCTACCCGCGTAATATCGGTGGTGCCGCCCCAATACTGCCCACCCGAATCAATCAGCAGCAGCCCTTGCCCGGTAATCTCGGCATTTGAAGCCTCTGAGGCGCAATAATGCGGCATTGCTCCATGCGCATTAAATCCCGCAATCGTACTAAAACTCAATGTCACAAAACCTGGCCGGCGCGCGCGCGCAGCGCTCAGTCGCTCATCGATGGTTAACTCAGTGATCGTCTCATGATCTAGCGCTTGCTCAAACCATGCGAAAAATTCACATAAAGCAGCGCCGTCTTGCTCCATGGTTGCGCGAATCTGCGTGATCTCAAGCTCGCTCTTGCGCGCCTTAAGTAAAGTAGATGGATTGATCGCTTCAATGATGCCGACATGAGCCGGCACAGATTGGAGCATCTGATAATTACTGCGCCGCGGATCGATCAGTAATTTCGTGTCCAGCGGCAAGCCCGCTAACGCCTCGGCAGCCTGCTCATACGGCGCAAGCACAATGCCGTCGGCCACTAGAGCCTGCTGCAACGCAAACGGCACTTTACCTGGAGCCATAAATAAAGTTGCGGAACTTGGGCCAATCAGCGCATACGCCACAAACACTGGGTTATAGCTCACATCCGAGCCACGCAGATTAAATAACCACGCAATATCATCAAGCGTTGACAACCAATGCCAATCTGCTCCGCGCGCACGACTTTGTGCCCGCACACAGGTGAGCTTCTCCCCCCGCGTCATTGAAATATACGGTGCCGGATGCTCAAAAACCTCTGCTGCGGGTAAGCTTGGACGCTCTTGCCAAATTTCTTCAATCAGATCAAGATCCGTGCGCAAGGTGATCTGGCGTGCACTCAGCGCAGTTTGCAAGGTTGCTGCAGCAACCATACTTAATACTTGCCCATCGACGCCGACTACCCCCCCCGCAGCGGTCCGGGTGGCCAGCCAATCAAAATGTGCTTGCGCTTGATTCGGGCCGATTTTGATTAATTCGATGCCGCTTCCTGCAAGTTGCGTGCTGGCTTGGCTCCAATAACGACTATCTACCCATAAACCCGCAAAATCCGCGCTGATGACTAAAGTACCAGCCGAACCTGTAAAACCAGATAGCCAAGCACGACTTTGCCAGCGCATTGGCGGATACTCTGAAAGATGCGGGTCAGTCGAAGGCACGAGATAGGCATCCAGCCTTGCACGCCGCATCGCGGCACGCAATTGCGCAATCCGTTCAAGCGCAGGGACGGCGGTTGGCGGGGATAAATTCATGTAAGATCCACTCCTGTTTGGCGCTCAGCTTAGGCAAAGTGCACAGAATACTGCAAACCGCGCAGACAAACATAAAGTAAAAGTTAGAAAAAGTTATAATTAAGCTATTCTTTTTAAAATACTGTCTAATGCAACTGTTCGCTATTGGGGTCAATCATCAGACCGCGCCAATTGCCTTGCGCGAGCGGCTCGCCTTTTCGGTCGAACAGCTTAAACCCGCATTGCAGATGTTGAAATCTGCTTGGCTTAGGCGCGATACGGCTCAAATTAAACCTCACACCGCACCTTCACTGCTCGAGGCGGCCCTTCTCTCTACGTGCAATCGCACTGAAATTTACTGCGTCACCCATACCCAGGCCGCCCGTGAGCACGCCATTTCTTGGCTCGCCGAGTACCACCAATTTCCGGCCGACAAACTTGCCTCACATATTTACACTTTGCCACAATCTGAAGCCGTCCGTCATGCATTTAGAGTCGCTTCCGGACTGGATTCAATGGTACTGGGCGAAACTCAGATCCTTGGCCAACTCAAAGATGCCGTACGTACCGCCTCTGAAGTCGGCGCGCTTGGCACCTATTTGAATCAATTATTTCAACGCACTTTCGCGGTGGCTAAAGAAGTGCGTGGGCAAACCGAAATCGGCGCTCACTCAGTCTCAATGGCCGCCGCTGCGGTCAGACTTGCCCAGCGCATTTTTGAAAACCTCGCGGATCAACGCATACTCTTTATCGGTGCCGGTGAAATGATTGAGCTGTGCGCCACCCATTTCGCTGCGCACCAACCGCGCGCGCTGGTGATTGCTAATCGCACCCTGGCGCGTGGCAGCAAATTAGCCCACCGCTTCAACGGTCAGGCCATCACGCTGTCAGAACTGCCAGCACGACTGCACGAGTTTGACATCGTGATATCTTGCACGGCCAGCACCCTGCCGATTATTGGCCTGGGTGCTGTTGAACGCGCATTACGCGCGCGACGGCGGCGTCCTATCTTTATGGTTGACCTTGCTGTACCACGCGATATTGAGCCCGAAGCTGCACAACTCCAAGATGTTTTTTTATATACGGTGGATGACCTCGGGGCAATCGTGCGCGAAGGCCATACGCTACGACAAGCCGCCATCACACAAGCTGAAGCAATTATTGAAACGCGGGTTCAGCATTTTATGCAATGGTTAGAAACGCGTAGTGTAGTGCCTGTGATTCGCTCGCTGCAAAGCCAGGCGGATACCTTTAAGCGGATTGAGCTCGAACGAGCGCAAAAAATGCTAGCCCGCGGCGACGATCCTGCGACCGTGCTGGCCGCGCTCGCTCAAGCGCTCACGAATAAATTCATGCATGGCCCAATGCGCGCATTAAACCAAGCGCAGGGGAATAAACGCAAACAGATCACCGAGTTGCTCACGGGCTTAATCGAGCAGACTCAGGGGCATGATCTACCTTAAAGCGGCGGCATACGCCCAATTTAGAGACGCTCACCGCTTCCGCTTGAGCGCCTTTTTCAGTTTATTTTTTTAAGACCAAGTCGCCAGGCAACGACTGTAGATAAGCTGCAATATCGCGCAAGTCCTGTTGAGATAAACTTTGCATTTGCGCATTCATAATTGGATTTTTACGGCCGAAAAGCGGATTATTGTCCGCCACTTGATACGCCCGCATGGCAAAGTAACTATAGTCCGCATACTGCCCCGCCAGCTTCGGATATTCAGGGGTGATCGGGTGATTCATATCCAGGCCATGACACGCTGCGCAATTATTGCGCTCTACTAATAGCTTGCCATTTGCGATGTCGGCGGCATTTGCGCGCGCACTCACGTGCATTGCACCGATTACCGCCAGCACCAATAAAAACTTTTTCATCGTTGTTATCCTGCGTATTTTAAAAGCACCCGAATTATTTATCTGGGTTGTTTGGGCTGAATGGCTTTTGCGCGGCATAGTACTCAGCAATATCAGCCATATCCTGCTCGCTCAGTGAGGCGGCAAGTGCGTGCATGGTTGAATATTTGCGATCTCCATGCTTGTACCCCTGCAGCGCAACTTGAATGTATTTCGCATTCTGCCCACCCAGCAGCGGCACCCGATATACTTCAGGGAATGCTGTACGGTATTCAGCGATGCCATGACAGCCGATACACATCGCCACTTTACTCTGGCCAGCCTTTGCACTGCCGGTTACTTCGGTCTCAACGGCGCCGGCTGTAGCAGATAAGAGTACCGCCAAGGCAGCCACAGTCAGGTTTTTTTTCATAAGGCCCTAAGCGCAAGCTAAAAATCCGGCTATTGTAGCTTGCTTAGCACCTTATCGTCCATATCACGGCGCACGTGTGCCAGGGCCGCCTCATTATAAAAAAGCCAAACGGGGCATGAACCTAGTAATCCGAGAGCGAGAAATGTTTTAGTATTCAAGGCCTTATAGTAATAGCGGGCTGCGAGGGATGGAACGATATTGTGAGTTATTCGGGAAGACGAAGCTTGATCAGTTAAGGCGGTACCTACCGTATGAGAGTGGGATACCGAGTGATGATACGTTGCGTCGTTTTTTAAAATGAGATAGCCCTGACTCGCAACGGGTTTTATAGGCGCCCTAAAACTCCAGTTTCGCCAAATCTGTTCAAATTGTACTCTCGGCCTACATCGCTTACTTATAGAGGTCCTCTCATCTCTTCAATGCCTAAATCCTAAGACTCACTATCTTTTCAGATTGAAAAGATAGTGAACCGACTCCTAAGCACGCAGTCCTATAGGTTTATCTATCACTGAAATGCTTGGATTCGATGCTGAAGCCAGCGCTTAGCGCAACAATTTCAATGCGTTATAGATGTCCCTAGGACATTACTGCCGAGGGAATTTCTAATTGATTTAAATTGAAGGAATTAATTATGGGGACAGCATACAGTTATCATCGTCTCTCGCGCTGCGAGACACAGCCTCAGAGTGAGAATACATATGCGCCAAACTCGTCAAAGCCTCCTGACAAAGCATCTGCTATTAGCACCCTGGGCTTTATCAGCGCTTCTAAGAAAACGATGCGCTCAGGCAAGAAACAAAAAGTGCTTCAGCCATCTCCCACGCTTGATGATTTAGTCAAATGGGTGGCGGGGAAAAGTGGCATTGTGCCCAGTCATCTCGCCCCGCTCCAACAAGTCGCGCAAGATTACAACTGCATCATTGGCATACGGCCAGTCGAGAAAATAGCCACCGAACTCATCGAGCATGGCTATCCGACAAAAAATCTTCATATCAAAGGCAAAAGCGCAACTTGGGGGCCACAGGCGGGCTTGATCTGCTTTGATCAACGTTACAGCAAGATCGAAAATCAGCCTGAGCAGATCAAGAAATTGAATCAGCAGACGCAGCAATGTATTACGGATAACTATGCCCGGTCCGTGCCGCTCGCTATTTCTCTAGCGCGGCTGACTAACCTACAGAAGGAGGGTTACATCCACACTCTGTCTAACGCACATGCTCGGGGCAGCATAACCTTTAAAGCGAAAGGGCCAAGCGGCAAAGAATATTCCTTCGAGGCAATCTGCAAACCCAATCATAGTGAGGGCGTCTACCAAATTACTCATCAAGATGAGCCAATCATGGTGCTCGCACCGCCCGCAGATACAAAACCCTTCACGGCTGACTACGATTTGCTCCTGCTTGGTCCGCATCTCAGCGACCTCGGACCGCAGGATAATCTTCAAGTACCGGATGTTGCGCATCGCCAGAAGTACCGAGCACTGCCAAATTCGGACGCGACTAATGACCTTTGGGATATAAATAATTTTTGCAGAAAAACCGATTCAGAAACCGGCAATACGTCGCGCCGAATCAAGGAAATGATACCCATCATCAATCACTATCTCGTCGGTGATGGTAATCCAGTTATGCATCATAGCGCGGATTCGAGCAATCCTGCCGCCGATCCGACTACGAATTATCCCGCTACATTTGCGCTACCGATGAAGCTGGGCCGTTTCGAAAAAATCTGTGTGGTCCAGAATAGCTACGAGCTGGCTGAGCTGATCCAACAGGCAAAAAATCGTGGTTATCACATACCCATGAATCCACGATGGGAAAAGCAGGTGAGAAGCATCAAACGCAGCAGTTTCACTCATTCGAGCCAAGACAATCCCTTAGCCTTACAGATGCGCGCGATGCATCAGCAACAAAGCTGAATCACAACTGCCCATCCAGTACTTCTAGCTCTCGATGTCGCACCAAAACGTCAGCGTCCTGCGCTAGACGCTGACCCAGTACTTGCGCAATATAAACCGAGCGATGCCACCCCCCTGTACATCCAATCGCAACAGTTAGATAACTGCGATGATCGGCGCGAAAACGCGGCAACCATGTCCGTAAAAAGCGCTCAATATCATCCATAAACAGGCGCACTTCAGGCAGCGCGTCCAAAAAATCCGCGACAGCTTGATCCAATCCCGTCAGTGGACGTAGCTGCTCGTCATAGTGTGGATTAGGTAGCGCGCGCGCGTCAAATACGAAATCTGCATCAAGTGGCAAACCCCGTTTGAAGCCGAAGGATTCAAACATTAAAGTCATATCCACGTGTTCATGCTCAACAAATTGCCGTACCCAAGCGCGTAAATTATGCGCCCGCAAATTACTGGTATCAATTTGATGGCCAAATAAAGTCAGGTCTGCAACCAGCTCGCGTTCAGACTCTATCGCATCAGCCAACGACGTTTGCCCATACATGGAATGGCTTGAGCTTAATGAGAGTGGATGACGCCGCCGAGTTTCTGAAAAACGCTGGATCAACGCCTGCGTGCTCGCATTGAGAAATAACCCGCTGACTTCATGGCGGCCCCGCAATACGTTGACAATCTCAGGCAAGTTCGCCAATGAACTGCCAGCCCGCGCATCAATCGCCACCGCCAGTCGCGTATATCCATCACGCGCTAAGAAATCCGTTAATTCGAGTAGAAAACCGGGGGGCAAATTATCCACACAATAATACCCCGCGTCTTCAAGCGCATGCAATGCAACCGACTTGCCCGATCCAGAAATGCCTGTAATTAGAATGATCCGCATTGTAAAAGCCTGTATTTTGATTTAAATAGGCGGAGGTTTTTGCTTAAGGCCAAACCGCAGTCAGCCTTAGATGGATTATGTGCCTGAGTTCCAATTTGCCCTTACCACTGCCGCATTAAATCGGGTAACGGTTAAATCCAATCTCAACGAGTACAGATAGGGTTTGGAGGACCTAAATTTTTTTATCGATAGCTAGAGTCTTGACTGCCCGTCTCATGCATGGCCGCCCGCTGCTGCTCCATAAAATTCTGCAACGTATCGATTCCACGCAATTGCAAAATGGTATTGCGCACCGCAGCTTCGACCAGCACCGCCAAGTTACGCCCAGCCGCCACTTGCAAAGTCGCTTGGCTAACCGGCAAGCCCAGAATTTCTACCGTTTGCTTGTCTAACGGCAAACGTTGAAACTCTCCATCGAGCCGGCGCACTAACCTCACGACAAGCTTTAACTTCATTTTGCGACGCACGGCCGTTTCGCCAAAAATAGTTTTTATATCGAGCAAGCCCAAGCCCCGCACTTCAAGCAAATTTTGCAATAACGGCGGACACCGCCCCTCGATAAAATCTAAGCCTAAACGCCTGAAATCAACCGCATCATCCGCGACTAAACCATGACCACGGCTAATTAACTCTAGGCCAAGCTCGCTCTTGCCTAAGCCCGAGTCACCCGTAAGCAGCACCCCCATGCCCAGAATGTCAAGAAACACGCCATGCATCGTGATAGAAGGTGCAAGAACCCGCGACATGTAAAGGCGCAGGCTATCGATCACAGCCGCTGCCGAGATTGGAGTTGTAAACAGTGGCGTAGATGAACGCGTACAACGTAAAACTAATTCATCTGATGCCTCGATGCCGCCAGCAACCACCAAAAAAGGCGGCACCAAGGCAATTAATTCGGCTATTTGGCGTTGACGCTCTTCATCAGACTGACGCGCGTAATACAATATTTCTGCTTCACCGAGTACTTGAATCCGATTCGGATGAATCAAGTTAAGGTGACCCACTAAATCCGCGCTGGAGGTTGCATTCGCCACGGTTTCGCTTGAAAAACCACGATCCCAGCCTTCGTGGCCAGCCAGCCAACTCAGTTTCAGCGCGGCAGCGTTATCATCGAAAACACTTTGCGCATTAACGTTGCTTGAAGGGTTCATAGATTGGCATGAACACGGTCAGGCGTCCACTTAATAAGAAAACTACGAAGCGCTGCTCTATCTTTCTCGTCAGTCAAATGGGCGCGGGCTTTTTGATCAGAAAGCAATTGTGCAATTTCAGACAAAATATCAAGGTGTTGCTGCGTCGCCTGTGCCGGCACCAGTAAAAAAATTAACAGCGCTACGGGCAGTTCATCAGGCGCTTCAAATGGAATCGGCTCAGCGAGCCGGATAAAAGCGGCCAATGGGCGCTTCAGTTTTTCGATGCGCCCATGTGGAATTGCGACTCCCTGGCCTAAACCAGTCGAGCCGAGCTGCTCGCGGGCAAATAAATTATCCGTGACCACACTACGCGCGATCCCATGATGATTTTCAAAAATTAAGCCGGCTTGCTCAAATACTCGCTTTTTACTGGTCACAGCCAAATCTAAAACAACATTTTCAAGGGGTAGAAATCTACTCAGGCGATTCATTCTATCTGGTGTTTAAGAGCTTCATGATGATGATCTTGGGTCTTCCCTTTATAGCGAATGACTTGACGGTCAAGCTTGTCAATCAACAAGTCAATCGCGGTGTAAAGATCACTCTCTGAGGTTTCCGCAAAAATCTCCTTACCTTTTAGGTGCAGTTTAATTTCCGCTTTTTGACGTTTTTCTTTCTCTTTATGGTTATCAATCACTAACCGCACAGCACCATCAATCACATGATCGAAATGGCGGGTTATTTTTTCCAATTTATTAATTACATAGGCACGCAGTGCAGGCGTAACGTCAAGGTGGTGTCCACTGATCTGTAGGTCCATATAAACCTCCGTATTGAAAATCGAGTGTAATAACAATACTACTGTCTTGCTTAACTCCAGCGTATCAGCAATCTCGGATAAAACCAAGAGCTGCGTCGCAATTTCGCCCTAACCAAAGAAATTTTACCTAAAGACGTCGCAAAGGTAGATTTTTTTACATGCGAAAATGTTCGCCCAAATAGACGCGCCGCACGGATTCATTTTCGATAATCTCTTCCGGCAGACCCGCCGCTAATACACTGCCATCGCTAATAATATAAGCATGGTCACAAATTCCCAGCGTTTCGCGCACATTATGGTCAGTCATTAGAACACCGATCTCACGCTGTTTTAAAAAGCGCACAATTTTCTGTATTTCCAATACAGCAATCGGATCGACGCCAGCAAAAGGCTCATCTAATAAAATAAAAGCTGGATTTGTCGCCAATGCTCGTGCAATTTCGACTCGTCGCCGCTCACCGCCAGACAGCGATAAAGCCGGGTTATCGCTTAAATGGGTAATCTGGAGCTCTTCCATTAAAGCCTGAGTGCGCTCACCGATAATATCCTGCGGCAAGCGCTTGCCGTTCTCGTCAAGCTGCAACTCAAGTACCGCACGAATGTTTTGTTCAACCGATAATTTACGAAAAACTGAGGCTTCTTGCGGCAAATAAGAAAGTCCGAGCCGCGCTCGTTGATGGATCGGCAATATGCTGATGAGTTTGCCATTTAGGGTAATTTCACCGCGATCAAGCGGTACCAACCCAACCATCATATAAAAAGAAGTGGTTTTGCCCGCACCATTCGGACCTAGCAAACCAACGACTTCGCCGCCTTTGACTTCTAGCGAAACATCTTTGACCACTGTGCGTTTGCCGTAACTTTTTTGCAAATTGCAGGCGGCAAGTATATTGTCTCGACCTACTGGATAGCGGCTTGAAAAAGCGCTGACATTCACTGCGAGGGATTCCTTTCGAGAGGGCTTGAGGCGCTTGGTGGAACAGTGGGGTAGCTTTCCAGCGTTAGCGCCTTATCATAGACCGCGCTGCGAGGCGTCAGGATAGCGCGCACGCGAGAAGCTTCTTGACCCGACCCAGCCACACTCTCACCCGCGCTGGCGGTATAAAATTCTTTCCGACCGTCATAACGGATCATGCTACCGCTAATCTCATCTAACAACTGTGCGTTAGGCAACCGCCGCCGCACCGTAGCATAGCCCGTTAAAACGGTCAGATCACTTTGACTATTATAATCGATTTGTTTTCCATAGCCCTCGATATAGCCTCGTGCACCATTCAGCTCTTGCCGAAAATAAGCTCGCTCTTGCCGCTCGGCATAACTGGTTATAGATTGATAACCCTTTGGATCTTGTTTTAGGATGACTCGGTCGCCTTTGATCGTAAGCGCTCCTTTAGTGACGATCACACGTCCCGTTAAGACATTCACTTGTTTTAAATCGTCATAAGTCCAACGGTCTGCCTGTACATAAATCGGCTGCTCACTCTCTGCGCGCGCAGCATAGGCAGACGAGCTCAATAATATGGCTAACCCGAAGCAGAATACAGAAGCACTTTGAGCGATCAAGCGGCGCCAAGTGTAATAAGGAAACCAACGACTCATAAAGTGAACTAACGAGAAGAGCTAGCGCCCCTAGAGATAAACGTATCCGCAGCAATCATGCCGCGCACTTGTCCAACCAATTTGACCACCCGTGTGAGATTGTTATAAGACATGCCGCTCGCAGTCACAACTGATGCGCCTCGCTTCAATTTAACAGGCTTTTCAGTTTGCACAATATCATCGTTAAGCCAAAATCGGAAATGTTGCGACTCCGCTTCTAACATAGGATCCTGATTTCCTGGCGCGCGCCGTACATAAGCGTCATCATAAAGATCAACAATTGAACCATTGCTATTGATTTTGCCACGCTTAGCAAAACTGGTTACGTCTGGTTGGCCCGTTACGAACGCCCGCACCGCGGGTAAAACAACCTCGGTATCGTCATTATCCTCGTAATGCACCATCTTTGCTGCATTAATTCGGTATTGTGTAGCGCCAGTTTGGTCCAGCAACGTAATCGATAAATAATCCGCAAAATAATCGGGACGATGCAGCTTGGCCCGCGGCGCGGAGGAGGTCGCCGTCGGAAGATCTAATTGCAACAGCCAGTAGCTGGCCCCTGCCAAAACCGCTATGATCAGGAGCGGCAACCATTGAGCTCGAGCGCGCGCCGACATCAGGCTTGACCACACGCTGTCAAAAGTAGTTTGGCATAACTATGCTGCGCCTGCAAAATCAAATCGCACACTTCACGCACCGCACCAGCGCCACCCTGAGCCTGTGCAACCCAATGGGCACGCGCCAATACTTCCGCATGTGCATTGGCCGGCGCTGCCGCAAAAGCCACTTTCAGCATGACCGGTAAATCAGGCCAATCGTCTCCCATATAACCGCACTGCTCAGCCGTATAATGCAGCTGCGACAACAATTCAGCAAAAGCCACCGCTTTATCACGCACCCCCTGGTAGACCCAGGCAATCCCAAGCTCTTGCGCGCGCGCAGCCACAATTTGAGAGCATCGTCCAGTGATCAAGGCAAGCTGTACACCGCTTGCCGCTAGCAACTTCAGCCCTTGTCCATCCAGCGTATCGAAAGCTTTTAGCGACTCTCCCTCGGCACTAAAATACAAGCGCCCGTCAGTGAGTACGCCATCCACATCAAAAATCATTAACCGAACCTGTGCGGCTCGTTCATTCACAGCGCTACTCACAGATGCGTGAACCATTAAATTACCTTCGCATTAAAAAGATCATGCATATTGAGCGCGCCAATCAATTTATGTGTTTCATCCACGACCAGAACTTGATTAATGCGGTAGCGCTCCATCCATGCAACCGCTTCCATGGCTAGCTGATCTGGGCTGATTGTATGGGGCTGAGCGGTCATCACCTCAGCCATTTTAAGGGTAGTTAAATCATAGCGTTTAGCCAGCAAGCGCCTTAAATCGCCATCCGTAAATATTCCTTTGACCAAGCCAGCATGATCGACTACGGCCGTCATGCCTAAGCGCTTTTCGGTCATCTCAAAGAGGGCGTCATGCACCGTCGCAGTGAGCTCCACATGCGGCAATTGCGCATCGATACGCATCACATCGCGCACATACGTTAACAGCCGCCGTCCGAGCATGCCACCTGGATGAGAACGCGCAAAATCCTCCGGCCCAAAGCCACGGGCATCTAAGACCGCCATCGCCAGCGCATCACTTAGCGCTAACGCAGCGGTTGTGCTCGCAGTCGGCGCAAGATTGAGTGGACAGGCTTCTTTTTCAACTCGTGCATTTAAGTGCACATCGGCCAGTTTAGCCAAGCTTGAGGCTGGATTACCCGTGATCGCAATCAACCGCGAACCGGTGCGTTTGATAAGCGGAAAAATATCCACCAACTCTTCAGTCTCGCCTGAATTAGACAGCACAATCACGACATCTTCCGCCATGATCATGCCAAGATCTCCGTGGCTCGCCTCAGCCGGGTGCACAAAAAAAGCCGGTGTGCCGGTACTCGCGAGAGTCGCTGCCAGCTTACGCGCGATATGGCCGGATTTGCCAATCCCAGAAACCACGACCCTGCCCGTACCAGCAAGGAGCAACTGAACTGCCATGACGAAATTCTGATCAAGCTGATCCGCCAACGATACAATCGCCGCAGCTTCGGTTTCGAGGACATTACGCGCTAGGGATAAGACCCGGTCATTATGGCTTGCTTTTATCATGCGGGGAGTATAGCAAAAACCCGAACGGGCAGGCCTATATTGTAAGGGCTCGCCCGCTCAATCAAGATACGCCTCGTTGAAAGACAGCCTTTCTCTGATAGATACCCACCCGCACGAGAAATTTAACTGCGTATCGGTTGATTCAATCTTTAATGATCATTTCAATGCTGACGCTATGAGCGTTTAATCCAAATGTATTAGGCGGAAATCTGCAACCTTGGCCATAACTCAGAAACGTTACTTCTGCGTTTCTCGCCTGAATCAAGCGCGTTGCCTCCGAATACTGCACTCATCATGTCTGGGCCGAATGAAAGCCGCCAAGATAGAGATTTCTTGTGTCCCCACGGATGCTGCCTATCGATGCTATCTGATGAATAGCGCCCCCCCATCCACTCAACTCGGTTCACCATATTCCCGACACCTACGTCTAGAGTAAATGAGGGATTTCTACACGCTGGCAATAATAACTTCCCTAAATCCATCCCTTCAAATTGAATAAAAGATAAGCTCTGACTTATATTTTTCCGCGGCGCCTCCTTGATCTCACTGGATTTTTTTCTATCCAGCGGCACCCCCGCGTTAACTAAAAGCGCCGACGCATTTTGCGCGCCAAGCTGATATTCATGATCTAGCTGCGCATTTTTAATCCATGCAAAACATTTCTCCTCGAAGTCACTCTTGTGTTTTTCTGACTCCGTCAGAAAAGCCAACACAGCCGGCTCTCCCGCCAGCGACACCTGATTCAGTGAAGCGCTCTTCCGTATTGGCTGCTGCATATCAGCAGAGAGCGCACGAGCAACTAAATAGGCTTGTAATGATGGATCGATAAATTGATAGCGAGGAATCGGCAAAGCGTCTTGAGCTTGGCAAGCGTATTGGCGGATTAGAGGCGCCGGGTAGCACGACAGATGCTCTTCGATTGCGTCCTCATTACTTAACCTCCAGCGACTTTGATTGTCTTGATTGTCTTGGCACATTTCCAAGGCTATTTTTTGGCTAAACTGAATCCCCTGTTGAATAAATTCTGCCGGCTCCTTTTCATTTTCTAACCGAGCATGGTGGTAAGCAAACCAGTGCGTCATGAATTCTTCGTATATTCTAGCTTGGGTTAATGATGCTGCTTGTTTGTCAAGCATCGTTATGGTTTCTAATAGCGTCTTAAGGATGAAGGGGGTCCGCTTCAGAAATTTTAGATCAAATTTGTCTAAGGCCTCTTCGTAAGCCGCCACATCCCGCTTGGCACCTTTTAAATCCGCTCCATATTTCTTTATATAGAGATTAATTTCTCCATCGGAGAACGGCGCCAATTGGCCTATTTGCAATAATTCTGCTTTGCCTGGGGTATGGAATTGCCCTTCATCGCCCGCCTCTAAATACTCAGGGCGACTCGTAATCACAAATTTGGCATGCCACTCATCCAATCTATTTCTTTCGAAAAAACCCTCATTCCCTCTGCGAACTTTGTCATAACCATCCAAGATAAAAACAAAGTGTCGGGTTTTGCGCAACATTTCAATTTGCTGCAGCGAAAAACCCCGCTCTTGGAAAAAATGAGAGATTAAATTTTCGGCATAAATCTTTTGTGGCGAAAATGGAATCAATACAGGAATAGGCTCGCCACTGAACTCGGTTGATGCATGGTATTGCCGCCATAGCTGGCGTTCCAGGTGCTGACTAAACTCCGTTTTACCCGAACCCGCTGCGCCCAATAAAAGCAAAGTTTTCTGCTCTGAAACAAAAAATTGCTCCACTTTCTGATCCAGATCGAAAGATTCTAACGACTCCGAGGGCTCTGACACACTCGTTAAATTCATTCCTCGCGGCGCGATATACTCTTTTTTTCTAGCGCCTTCAAGATACTCCAAGCGCACGCTTTTGAGCTCCTGAATTTGAGTGCCCAGTGAATTATTGATGACTATTGTCGCCGCAAAATTCGCCAGTTTTTGTTGCCGCCGTGGCAGATGCAGTCGGTTGACAGCGTGCGTCAGTAATTCTTGGCTCAAAGGTTTTGGTTCGATAAAGTCGCTTGCCTCAAACCTAAACCTGTGCCGGCTTCCAACTGGAAACTTCTGCACTCGTTGTATAGCTTCGAGCGCACTTGCTTTCACCTCGCTATGCCCGCCCCACACTTCATTGTCTTGATACAAACTTTGTAAAAACCAGAATGCGCTCTGCCGGGTTTTAAGATCCCGGTGTTTAACAACGAGTTGCTCTAAACGCTGACACAAACCCAATAAAAAATTTTTATTTTGATTATCAGAGCTATTCCGCACAAAATGTTCAAATTCGACTAATTTATTTGTCTGCAAAAACACATCTGCAAACCATAGCGCCTGATACCATGAATCATGGCGGATCACCTGAGTATCTGTCCAAGCACTATAAAAATGTTTACCCGCCTCGATAAGTTTTTCTACTTCGAAGCCCACCACTGCGCCGCTCAAGCAGACCATGCCGCCGCCTACCTCATACAAAGGACTTAATGCATTTTGCCAAATGCTCCGGACACTTAGAATCTGCGCACAGGCCTGATATGCACAGGAAGCTTGGTAAGCTAATGCGGTGTCTTCACGTCCAATCAGCATACTCAGAGTAGCAAGTAACCCCTTATGATCATCGAGACTGAAGTCCGGCGTGCTGGTGCGCCCTATCACATCAAATAATTGCGTAATAGCTTTTAGCAGTTCTTTTAGATTCTCGTTACTTCTCCCTTTACACGCGGCTTCTAAGCACCTTTCTAATACATCTAGGAGCGGCATCAAAGACCCCGGCTCAATACCATTCTTGCTGATTCCCCGATCAAGACCTTTCTCTCTTATTAAGAGCGCGGTTGGGCAATCTTGCAATATCGCTGTCAAACCTTTCACCAAAGGCAAATTAAGCACAGAGAAGTCTCCCGGATTGAGTCCTTGCGCCAGGATATTAATCAGCTGTTTATAAAGTTCTTTATCTGGGATCGTAGCTAAAGGGATAATTTCTTGGATTTGCTCAGGACTTTTAATTTTAGTTCCAAAAACCTCAAGCACTTCAAACGCTAATTGACGCAATAGTACTCGCTGCTCATCAGGCAAATTAGGCTGCTGCAGATAGTGGGCTAGATATCGTGTATTCGCAATATCAGCAAACCCTACCTTGCCGACCGGCCACGGCCCCAATTGCAGCGCGAGCGGATTGCGCTCAAAGAAAGAAATATCGCTCTGCACTATAGATGAAGTCAGGCTGCGAGACATCGCCGGCGTACACACCAACAAAGATTTTAAAATATGTTGATGAGCGATTTTATTTTGCTCTGAGCCTTGAGCTCTCGATACAACCCATTTAGGCACAATCTTCGATAGCAGAGACGGTTTAGGCGGTAAACCATTCAGCCTTTTTTCTGCTTCGTCTTTCGCGTTATGATGTAAATAAGTTAAAGCTTTTTTATAACTTGCACGCGCCCTTTCCGTTAAGTCAAGCTCTTTAAAAACATCCCCTCTTTCGAGATAAGTTTGAGCCAACAAATTTCCCAATACAACTCTTTGTCTCGCCACCAAATAATCATAGGGTTCGGTTTTTTTATAGACTATCTTGAATTTTTCTTTGGCTTGAGTAAAAAATTTCTCCGCCGTAACCAAATATTTTTCTTCTTGTTCTTGTGTTTGAGAATGATGATGCGCCTGTTTTAGGCAAACTCTAGCCTGATCTAAACAAGATTTACCCTCTTCATAACATTTTTCAAGCATAGGTGCCGACCGAGCACCCGTCACACGCAATCCCAAGGAGCTATGCAAACTCCCAGTTTGGACCGAGCCATTCGAATTCCCAGTTAAGAGTGAGCTACTCGAACCTTTAGTTTGGCAGGAGCCGCTTAAACTTTTGGCTTGTTGAACGCCCCCACGCAACGCAAAAATGTCTACCGCCATGATACAGCCCCCCTCTCCGGTTTCAAACGAAATTCTAATTCTTGGAAAACTTCTAAACCCAGATAGAGACTAGCGCCGCTATCCAATCACTGCTTTCTTTTTACGGCTTCTTCGAGCCCACTGAATTGTAATTGTTATTCGATATATGTCAATTATATTTTTCTATTTTCAGCCCCCTCTGCCACGCCGCCTCAATGAGTTAGAATGCTTGTCTTTGATTTGCGCTTCTCAAACGAGCTCGCTTAAACATGAGTACCAGCCCTACCCCTGCTAATTTCATTCGCGCCACGATCGACCATGATCAGCGCTCAAACAAACAACAAGGCCGAGTAGTCACACGTTTTCCGCCTGAGCCTAACGGTTATTTACATATCGGTCATGCCAAAAGCATCTGCTTAAATTTTGGCATCGCGCGCGATTACGGCGGCGTTTGCCATTTGCGCTTTGACGACACAAACCCAGAGAAAGAAAGCCTTGAATACGTTCAATCCATCATTGACGCGGTACGCTGGCTTGGATTTTCTTGGCACCAGGATAACGTTGAGCACCTATATTACGCGAGCGACTATTACGATACGCTATACCGTTGCGCAGAAATTTTGATCGAACGCGGCGACGCTTACGTGGATAGCCAATCTTCCGAAGCCATGCGCGCGCTGCGCGGCACACTCACCGCACCCGGCACGGCATCGCCCTATCGCGAGCGGTCTACGTCGGAAAACCTCGATCTTTTCCGACGCATGCGCGCCGGAGAGTTTGACGAAGGCGCGCACGTGTTACGCGCCAAAATTGATATGGCTTCGCCCAATCTCAATCTACGCGATCCCGTGTTGTATCGGATTCGCTATGCACATCATTACCGGACCGGCGATACATGGTGCATCTATCCAATGTACGACTATACGCATTGCATTTCGGATGCGCTTGAAAACATCACGCATTCGCTCTGCACACTTGAATTTGAAGATCATCGGCCGCTATATGATTGGATCTTGGCGCACCTCGCTGAAGCTAGCGTATTCAAACCGCCGTTACCACACCAAATTGAATTTGCGCGGCTTAACTTAAATTATGTGGTGACCAGCAAACGCAAGCTTTTGCAGCTCGTGAATGAGCGCCATGTGGAAGGCTGGGATGACCCGCGTCTACCGACCCTCGCGGGTTTGCGCCGACGCGGCTTCACACCGAATAGCCTACGCTTGTTTTGCGAGCGCATTGGGGTCGCGAAAGCAGACTCATGGATCGATATGAGCGTACTTGAACAAGCGCTACGTGACGATCTAGAGCCCCTTGCCGCCCGCGCCATTGCCGTACTGGATCCGCTTAAATTGATTATTGATAACTATCCAGCAGATCAATCTGAATTATGCAATGCACCGCTGCATCCCCATCAACCAGAACGCGGCGTACGTTCATTCCCATTTAGCCAAGAATTATGGATTGAGCGTGAAGATTTTGCCGAACAGCCTCCCAAAGGTTATTTCCGACTCTTTCCGGGTAATCGCGTACGGCTGCGCTACGGTTTTGTGGTGGAATGCACCCGTGTAGAAAAAGATGCCGCGGGCAATCTCCTAGCGGTTCATTGCAATTATTTTCCAGACAGTAAATCCGGCACTGAGGGTTCAAACAATTACAAGGTTAAAGGTAATATTCACTGGGTCAGCGCCGCCCATGCCTATGCGGCTGAGGTACGTCTCTATGACCGGCTCTTTACCGCCGAGCAGCCGGATGCAAATGGACGAGATTTTTTAACCGTGCTCAATCCAAATGCCAAACGACGAGTCCACGCTTACCTTGAACCCGGAGTGCAAAGCATGCAGCCTGAAGAGCGTGTACAGTTTGAGCGGCATGGTTATTTTGTCGTCGACTACGCAGATTCGAAACCACAACAACCAGTGTTTAATCGTATTGTCAGCCTGAAAGACAGTTGGGGTAAATAAGCCATTTTGCGCATCGCCTGCTAAAATTGAGTATGAATGAATCTGAACTTGCCCACCTCCGTAAAGAGTATGCGAGCGGCTCATTAAATGAAACTGAGTTCGAACCTGACCCTCTGCGTCAATTTGAGCACTGGTTTAAGCAAGCCCTCGCTGCTCAGGTGCCAGAACCGAATGCGATGACCCTAGCCACCGTGGGCGCTGACCTGCGCCCATCAGCGCGGATTGTGTTATTAAAAGATTTTGATCCGCGCGGCTTTGTTTTTTTCACCAACTATGTCAGCCGCAAAGGTCATGAACTGGCTCAAAACCCGTATGCGAGCCTACTGTTTCATTGGATTGAATTAGAGCGCCAAGTACGGATTGAAGGTAGAGTTGAAAAAACCGATGCCGCACAAAGCGATGCCTACTTTGCCATGCGCCCTTTTGCCTCAAAGATTGGTGCTTGGGCTTCTGAACAAAGTGCAGTCATTCCAAATCGCGCAACGCTTGAAGCCAATCTAGCGCAATTCACTGAGCAATTTAAAAACCATGCGCCACGCCCCCCTCACTGGGGCGGCTATCGGCTGCAGCCCAACCGCATCGAATTCTGGCAAGGCCGCCCTTCGCGCCTGCATGATCGGATTCAATATCAGCGTAATTCTGAGCATGGCTGGCAAGTGGTGCGGCTCGCTCCCTGATCCATCTCATTACACACCAGGAAGCGACTTCAGGGAACCTGCTTATTCATGCAGGATCCCCATTAGTTGTCGAGTCGGCATCGCTATTAAATCGGTGTCTCTCTAGTATCTAGCGCCTATGCTGAATGCGATTATATATAAAATAGACAAGCGATTTTGTAATTTACCAGGGTTTCTGTTAAAATGAAAATGATTAATTTATAGAATTCTGAAAGCTCTCAGAGATTTAAGAGAAATTGATATAGATACTAGTCCTACCTGAAAACGGTACAGCGTTTTCCAAGCTACGACAAGAGTAAGGTGAATGAAGAGAATAGCCAAACTCCCGCTCATCAAAACCTCTAAGCTAGATGTTCTAATATTCGCGATGTTCCAGACTGCTCAAAGTTAGAATTATTTTAATATTTGTTTATTTGACTATGAGCGCAATCATTATAACTGCTGAGTTTTCAGCAAAATTTGAGAAGATAACATGGTTATAACCAGCCCCCTAGCCCCAGTGTTACCAACTGAACTTTGGATAAACATTTTTAATAAACTTGACATAAATAGTTGTTATAAATTTTCTGAAGTATCGAAGGATTTTCGAAAAATTGGAAACGATCTTAACTATTGGAACCGCTTTTTGGAGCCTGAGTATCGTGAAACTAGCGATGGAAATCGAGCAAAAATAACTTTCATCACAAATTTAGCGGCAAGAAATTCAATAGGGTTAGCGCTTGATATGGCTGGTTATCTATACAGTAGAATTGAGTCACTAAAACAATATGACCCAATACAATACCAACAAGACATAAAGGAAGGATTAGAATCGCTAATAGGAATGGGTAGCGTTAGACCAAAATTAGCAATAGACATAGAAAAAAGTGTTTTTAACCATCAAGAAATTAATAGTTCTCTTGACGGCGACCATTTATCGCAAATAGGAAAATTTCGAAAAGAAGCAGCTTTAACTATTTTTAATCGAGAGCATCTTCTTGAAAAAATAAATGGCAGAAATCTATTAGAAATAGCCATACACTATCAAGCAGATAGAGAAATAATTATAAATATTTTGACCCGAGAGGAGCTTTATCAAAAATTTGACGAGAATAATGTGCTTGATATTGCTGAAGCCTACGGGAAGACAGATAAATTAGCCGCAGTTGAGCTTCCGGGGGTTCCTATTACGGTTGAAAGATTAGTTGACATACTTAGAAAGCATCTCATCCCACCAGTAGTGCCAGATGATTATAAATACTCAGTAGATATAGAAGCCATTGTCAATAGGGCTTAATGAAAATTAGGCGTAGGGTAAGGCCAAGCCTTGTGGGAGGAGTATTGCGCGTAATGTGTTGACTATGCCGCCCAGACCATTCCAGTGATCCCCTCCACATATGGATGAAATCCGGCTAGCCCAACTATTCGTAGCAGTATTGGGTGCTTCTAATAACCTGAGTTCGGGTTAAAAGTCGTAGAGCTAAGAGCCAGCTCTTTAGAGGAGCACTTGGCGAGCTCTCTCGACACGCCTAAACTATAGGTTAGCCGAGATCCTTAACTTAAAGGTTAAAGAGGAGTGTCTATGTGGTGGGAGAAAAAGTTAACGCAGTGGGCCGCCAACCTACGGGAACACGCCAACCTCAGCGCACGCCTGATCTTGTGGAATGGACAACAATACGATTTGGGCCACTTCACAACGCCTCGGATTATTTTTCATATTCATGGCATTAGGGCTTTGCCCTATTTTCTTAAACCCAATCTAGCCAAGCTTAGCGCAGCGTATATCCAAGGCAAAATCGATGTAGAAGGGAAATTAAACGATTTAATTGAAATTTCCTATGCCTTTGTCAGGCAGACCTTAGCCACTCCTAGGAGCTCCATACAGGCGCGCATGCGTCGTAGTTTTTCGCATTTACTGGCACACAGCCGCAGCGCGGATAAAAAAGCCATTCAATATCATTACGACGTCTCAAATCAATTCTACCGTTTATGGCTAGACCCCAATCTGGTCTACTCATGTGCGTACTTTGAAAACGGCGATGAAGACCTGACGACCGCCCAATTAAAAAAAATCGATCATATCCTCACTAAAATTGAGCTCAAACCAGGCCAAACTTTGCTCGATATTGGCTGTGGCTGGGGCGCATTGCTGCTGCGTGCGGCCCAGAAATTTGGCGCACAAGGCACTGGCATCACGCTTTCAAAAAACCAGTTTGAACTTGCCACCGAACGCGTCCAAGCCGCCGGACTGAGCCAGCAGATCACGATCAAGCTACAAGATTACCGTGATCTGACCCCTGAGATAAATGGACAATTTGACCGTATCACCAGTGTCGGCATGTTTGAGCATGTCGGCAGAAAGCATCTCCCCGCGTATTTCACAAAGATCCAAACGCTGTTAAAAGATAACGGCATAGCCCTGAACCATGGCATCACTTCAAGCGCGCAGCAGAGGGGAGAAGGCTCGCTTGGCGGTGACCAATTTATCGATCAATATGTGTTTCCCGGTGGAGATTTGCCGCACTTAAGTTTTGTGCTGAGTGCCATGCAACAAGGTGGCCTGACCGCATTTGATGTGGAAAACCTACGCCGCCATTATGCGCGCACGCTGACCATTTGGAGCGAACGATTTGAACAACAGGCACCCGCTGTAAAAGCCTTAGTCGAGGAGAAAAAATTCCGCATCTGGCGTATTTACCTGGCAGGCTGCGCCTACGCTTTTGAGCATGATGACACTTCGATTTATCAAATTATTTGCCGCAAAGCGGGCTGCCCAGCCCAAACACTGCCATGGTCACGACGCTATATCTATCGCTAACGCTATGGTCTTAAATAACGAGTAAAATTTTTACGAAACTGCGCCAGTTTAGGGGCAATCACAAACCGACAATAACTCTGCTCTGGACGCTTTAAAAAATAGGCTTGATGGTCCGCTTCGGCAGGCCAATAATTGCCATTTAATGGGATAACTTCCGTCACTATCGGCTTTGCATAGATTTTGTCCCCACCCAATCGCTTAATCACCGCGCAGGCACTCTCATGTTGCGCTTGCGAATGAGTAAAAATCACCGACCGATACTGAGTTCCAATATCATGGCCTTGCTGATTCAGTTGCGTCGGATCATGCAGCGCAAAAAAAATCTCAAGCAATTCCGCATAGGAGATGTGCAACGGATCAAATTGTATTTGCACCACTTCTGCATGACCGGTGTTCCCGCTGCAAACTTGCGCATAAGTGGGATGCGGCACAATGCCACCCGCATATCCTGCGGCAACTGAGGTGACACCGGTCACTTCACGATACACAGCGTCTAGGCACCAGAAACAACCGCCGCCGA
Source organism: Mycoavidus sp. B2-EB (assembly GCF_014218255.1). Classification (NCBI taxonomy): domain Bacteria; kingdom Pseudomonadati; phylum Pseudomonadota; class Betaproteobacteria; order Burkholderiales; family Burkholderiaceae; genus Mycoavidus; species Mycoavidus sp. B2-EB. The sequence continues at coordinate 513,711 of NZ_AP021872.1, read as the reverse complement.
TTGTCGCTGTTTCAGATTGCACTTTCATCACGCACAATTACTCGGCGGGAACAAAACCACCCCTTTGTCTACGCCATAATTCAGCGTAACACCCATCATTCATCAATAAACTTTCATGTGAACCGTCTTCCACAATCATGCCTTTTTGAAACACTAAAATGCGATCCATTTCGACCAAGGTGGACAAGCGATGCGCAATTACAATCGTAGTGCGCCCAGGCATGAGCTTGGATAAACCGTCTTGTACATATTTTTCTGTAATTGAATCCAAGGCAGAGGTCGCTTCATCCAAAATGAGAATCGGCGCGCCTTTTAATATAGCGCGGGCAATCGCGATCCGTTGGCGTTGCCCACCTGATAATTTAGTCCCGCGCTCGCCCACCAAGGTTTGATAGCCGTCCGCAAGTTGTTGAATAAATTCATCGCAATGCGCAAGCTGGGCAGCCTCATACACCTCTTCATCGCTGGCTTCGGGCTTACCATAGCGAATATTTTCTAATACATTACGATGAAACATCACCGGCTCTTGCGGAATAAAGCTAATTTGCTCATGCAAAGAGGCCTGCGTTACATAACGTATATCCTGCCCATCAATTAAAATACGGCCGGCATCTAGATCGTAGTAACGTAAAATAAGTTGAACAAACGAGGTTTTGCCACTCCCCGATAGTCCCACTAAACCGACCTTTTGCCCAGCGGGTATGACTAATGATTTATCTTGAAAGAGATTACGTTCGGAGTAATAACTAAAGGTCGCGCGCTCAAAAATAATCTCTCCGCGCGTCACTTTTAAGAGCGCCGCATCTGGCGCGTCTTGCACATCTGGCTCAACCTGAATAAAAGATAAGGCTTGACGGCATACGCCAATTTCTTTGAATAAATTAGGCAGCTGCGCACCCGCCATCCAGGCCATGCCCATAATGCTCAGCGTAGCATTTAGAATCAGCAGAGTCTCGCCGATTGACAGTAAGCCGCGATGCCAAGCAAAAATAATGCCTCCCATCTGCACAATGCCAATACAGACAAACGCCGCCAGGCCCAAGGCGACCTTCATTCTTTCAATATAGAACAAAGAGCTTGTTTGCTTAAATTGCTCCTTCTGTTGATAAGGCAACATATGTTGAGATTCAAACCGTTGCCGGGCAAAAATCCGCACGCTTACGATATTGCTAATGAGATCGACAATTCTGCCTTGCAAAGTGCTGCGCGCTTGCGCATGTTCTTCGGACAGTTGATTGCAACGGTCAGCGAAATACAGGCAAATTCCAATATGAATCGCCATCCAAATTAAAAAAACCATCACAAAAAAGGGCTGGAACAGGGCCAATACGATCAAGACCACAAGCGCTGACATGATAGTTGGGATGAACATCGTCATCACCATCTCAAAAATACGGATTGGGCTTTGCGTAATATCAGTGATCTTATTAGAGAGGCTACCCGCTAAGTTATTGGCGAAAAAGCGGTGCGAGTGCTGCATTAAATAATCCAAGACCGTCATCCGCACTTTGGCTTCGAACCGCGGGAAAAGCCAGGCAAACCAAAACCCTTGCAAACGGTACATCCCTTCAATCAGAAACCACCCCCCTACTAGCATCAAAAAGATGGGCAGAAAAATGCTGCCAAATGACGAGATAGCCGGTTGATAGCTCTCCATCGCATCGACTAGAAGTTTGACTAAATACGGCCATAAAATGGCGTCGCCAGTCCAGGCCAACGCGCATAATTGAGCGCCAACAAATTGCCAGCGATAGGGGCGAATAAAATACCAAAGAAAAGCGGATAGTTTTTTTGGGAGTAATAGCATAAACTAAAATGACTTGGCCTATTTGACTAAAGATTTTTTGTTACTAATGCTCGCAATTTGCGCTTACTTTCGCTAAGATTCAAGATCTTAGGGCCTAATTAAAGGAATTAATCATGTTCAAAGTCGATAAGGAGAAACTCATGTCTGATATAAAAAATATTTTGTTAGATGCCGAAGAACTTCTCAATCAAGCCGCCAGCGCGAGTGGCGAGCGCGCTAACGAGTTGCGTGAAAAAGCACTTTACCAACTTAAGCAAGCTAAAGAAAAAGCGGCTGACACGCAAGCCCTAGTCATTGAAAAAAGCCGCCAGGCCGCGCGCGCTACAGAAGATTACGTGCACAATCATCCGTGGCATGCCACTGGAATTGCAGCGGGTGTTGGTATTCTAGTCGGCTTGTTAATTAACCGCAAATAAGCCAGGCGGCGACTGCTATGCAAAATACGCAACCATCAGGCGGCGCGCTCAATCGTTTAGTCAGCTCGATTTTAGCGCTTGCGCGAACCCGGCTGGAATTAGCTGGAATTGAGCTGGCTGAAGAAAAAGCGCGCTTACTCAGTGTGCTTTTTCTAAGCTTCGCCGCTTTATTATTTGGCACCATCGCGCTGACAACTTTTACCGCTTTAGTTGTAACGGTATTCTGGGATGCCTATCGCTGGCAAACGTTAGCCGCATTGTCTGTTCTGTATTCAATCGCGGCGCTACTTTGTGTCCTTGTCATCTGCGTCAAATCACGCAAAGCAACGCGGCCTTTCAAGGCCACTCTTGAGGAATTCAGAAAAGATCATGAGGCACTCGGGAAAACGTCTTGAGCGTGTAATGCGCAAAGAGCTACTGCTCATTCGCGCTGAACTTGAACGCGCTGAACTGGTCGAGGCAGGAGCCGCACTGCATAAAAAGTTCAGCTATTTTAGTTGGCTAAAAGGACTCTTGCCGTTACCAACCGCCGCTAGTGTCGCTCATGTGCCAGTCAATAATTTTTTGCCGCGCACTTACACTACACTCCGGTCAGCCCTGTCATTGCTGTTGCTGATTCGGCCTGTATTACGCAACGCCAAACCACTCGCAAGATGGGCCACTATCGGCGTTGCGGTCTGGAAAGGCGTACGTCTGTGGCGCCGCCTTATGACTTCCCATCGGCGCTGACCCATGGTGTGTGATGATGCTTCTCTTTAAATTTCTTAACGCCCCTGCCAGCAATACGCTACCATTTTAGGGCTGGCTTGGGCGGCCTCGCCCAGAGCTTGGTTTGCACGCCGCCCATTCGCGTCCAATAAATAACGACCACACCTATCGCCATGCATCGGCCCCGGGTTAATGGGCTCGGCTTCTATCGTATACCCTCCGTTAGTCCCATTGTTGGCGTGCGCACGTAAACGGTATACGGCTTTTGCGTCTTGCGGCGCTTGCTCAAAACCAGCAGGTAGTGACCCTACCTTGCCGCTGGCAATTCGAGTTACAGTCTCGCTGCTGCGCTCAATCATCTGCGCCGCCCGATAGACCGCGGTACAAGCCACCAAACGATGCCCGCGCCGAATAGAGTTTTGGTAGCTAGGAATAATGTAGAAACTCACTGAGGCAATGATCGCCAACGCTACCATTAATTCAAGCAGGCTTAAACCACACCAAGCATGAGAGCGGGATTGTTTCCTCTTTATCACTGGGTACTCTACTGATTCTAAAAGCGCATCACTTACACGGCCCCACAATCTTCGCTATTTAATCGCGCGTAGCGTGCACCGAAATTAATAAGGCCGCGCCACGACGGAACGCCATGTATAGCGGATGGTTTTTTCTTCAAATATAACGATCGATTGGACCCATGCCTGCGTTTCAAGTGTTGCGCCAAAGCCACGCACCGTAATCCAATAGACAATGTGTTTCGGTTTCTGTGGCAATGGTGGCCTTGCCTCAATCAAACACTGCGGCGGTTTCACCGCATAGGGCCATGCGTTGACAAGATTAAACGCCACCGGCGGTAGGCTATTAAATGCCGCCGGTGTACGCCAATACGCAGGCTCCCCTTCCCCTAACCAACTCCGCACAGGCGCATGCCCACTGATTAGCCTGCGTACGCAGATTCTCAAGCCAGCATCTGCTGCGTGTAATGCACGCGCACCGTCCTCTCGATTCGCTGCACTGCGCATCTCTAAAGTCATCAGATTAAGCAGCGCGATGGAAAATAATTGCAAAATGGCAACTAAAGGCATCACCCAGACCAGAGTGGCGCCCTTTTGGCGTACCCGCCAATCGTAGCGACTTCTTACCATGTTAAAACTTGATTACGTAATGCCACCCAAGTTGTAAAAGCATCACGCGGCACACCATCGGCAGCCGTCACGCGCCGTCCATCGCAATCAATATATGACGTTGCTAAACTACGCTGAGGCCCACGCACTAAGACGCACAGCTCAACCGCTGCCACCTGCCGCCACGCCGCGGGCGGCACTGCGCTCGCCTCTACCAAGTGACTGGCACCCGCGAGCCAATAGCGTATGCGTAAACGCTCAATGCCTTCAACCACAGGTTGGGCGATGTTATCGCGCCCGCTTCCCTCACCATATAACTCTGCTGCGCCAGTCGAAGGACTCGTGCGCACAAAAAAGCGGTTAACCGCAAGCGCCGCTCCTTCCGCTTGATGTGCATGAGCCACTATGGCTTGCCCTAAACAATCTGTAGCGTAACCCTCTGCACTGGCCCAGGTATTGACCGCATCAGCCCTGTAACGCACTTCAATTCCGTCTGAAGCATTTGCTGCATTTGGCTCGCATACAGGTGTCTTAAGCCTAGCGTCTAACAGACTTCGTGGACGCCCCAGACCACACCCCCAAATAGCGATGCCAGGCAGAGCATCGCCCGGTCCAGCAAAACCCGCTAAGCGCAGATGCACACTCATTAGATGCAAAGCACTCAGGCCTGCATCAATCCGGCGCGCGCGTTGCACAATATGCTCAAATAGCTCACGTTGCCCACGATAGAGCGTCAAAGTGGACAGCATCAGCATCAGCCCTAAGGCAGACGCAATCATTAACTCTAATAAAGTGCGTCCAGCTTGGCTGCGCAACGCTCTTGAATGGCCTCTGCACATCGAGCTAAGTTGGCCTGTTCTTATGGCGCGATGGCAAGCGTTAAGCATTGCGTCATGGCTCCGGTTACGCTGAATGGGCATGCCTTAGCATCGCTCAGTGCCGTATCATAGCCACCTGACCATTGGGCTGGCCGGCTCCAAGACAGTACGATTAAGCGTATCTCGGGAGTTTGATCAAGCAAGCGCATTTCGCCAGATGGCAGAAATTTAGCGGCGCGCAAGCGCCACTCTGCGGCCACCCGAGCAGCTGGATAACCGCTGCGCAATGCTTCAGCTGCAGCCTCCGCCAAACTTAATGCAGAGGTACGCCAAGTCATCGACTGTTGTACGCGCACCACCCATAGCTGTAGACTGATTGCGCCGAGCGCCGCTAAACCAATCAGCCAAAGCACCAGCATCACTTCTAGTAAAGAGTCACCCCGCATCAAGCGCCGCCAACGCTTTAAAGGCGGTGGTGCTATGCCGCCGCACATCGCCCATTCAATATGCGACTGCGGCCACCCGCGGCAACCCGTACACAGCGATGCGCTCTATCATCGCGCAGGCCAAATGCCGTCGTACGCGCGCCAATCTCAAAACTGCGGAAACCGCCTATTATTTGCCCCGCTGGCGGTGTGAATGAGAGTGGCGCAGACACGCTTTGGATCGTCACTGCTTCGCTCGGGGGGTGCATGCGTAAAATCTGGGCACGGCTAGGCCCTGTTAATTGAGAGGAAAATTCAGCCAGCACTAAATAGCCGTGCGCCCAATGACTACGCTCCGTTGCCAATAATGGTTTATGGTTTATGCAACAATGCCCGTGGCCATCATCACGGCAGAGGGTAACGCGCATCGCACGCCGGATCGCTTCACCACGCGCATAAGCCAATGTCGCTAGCAATGCTTGCGCTTGCATCTCTACCTGATCTCGCACTAACCAAGCGCGCATGGCGGGCGCGGCCGTCACCGCTAGCGCGCCGAGTAAAGCGAGCACACACAAAAGTTCAAGCAGCATAAAACCCGTGTTGGTTAGTTTGCTGACATAGCGAGGTTGCATTTAAATCTCCGTTGCATAAAGCCGCAGCGCTATCAGCGCCAGCCGTTGGCTACGGTCTTTTGCGTCTACTGTACGCAACTCAGTCAACCCGCACAATCCGCCAAAAGATAGAGTTAAAGCCATGATTGAGGCGACAAAGCGTTATCTGTTATATCATCTGGCCTACTCACGCTTTTTCTTTTCCGGTTGCATCATGCCCACTTTGATTCAGTACATGTCTGCTTATATTGCCCGTTTTGTATTGTCACTGAGCTTATTTGCCATGAGTCCGTTTGCCGTAGCGCACAACTCATCTGCATTGGCGACTATGTCAAGCGCCACGTCACGCCTGTTACTGGTCGCGGCTGAGAACTTTTATGGCGATGTGTTGACTCAACTAGGCGGTGAACATGTCACCGTCACAAGCCTCATCAATCATCCTAAGCAAGACCCCCACCTTTTCGAGGCCAGTCCATCCACTGCGCGCCAACTGGCGCATGCGCGCCTCGTGGTATATAACGGCGCCGATTATGACCCGTGGCTAACCAAGCTTCTGGCTGCCTCAAAAGTGCCGCAGCGTGAGCAGATTGTGGCGGCGACATTAGTCGGCAAAAAAAGCGGAGATAACCCTCATCTTTGGTATTTACCAGAAACCATGCCCGCGCTGGGCGCTGCAGTTACCGCCTTTTTAATCCGCGCCGATAGCGCTCATCAAGAGGATTACAATGCGCGTCTTAGCGCATTTCTGGCGTCCTTAAAGCCCATCGAGGCGAAAATTGCTGAGCTGCGAGAAAAGTATCGCGGAACGCCCATCACAGCTACCGAGCCAATTCTTGGCTATCTGATACAAGCGCTTGAGCTTAAAGATAACAATCCGCGCTTTCAACAAGCCATCATGAATGACACTGAGCCAAGCGCAACCGATATCGCGGCGTTTGAAAAAGATCTCCGGCAACAGCGCGTCAAAGTGTTAATTTATAACGCGCAAACCTCGGATGAAATGACGCGGCATCTGCTCAAACTCGCTCATGCTTCTGGGGTTGCCGTGATGGAAGTTAGTGAAGTCAAACCCGCCAATCTGTCATATCAAGCATGGATACTGTCGCAATTAAGCGCGCTTGAACAAGCGCTCGCTCAAACGCCAAAGCAAAACCGCCGATGACCGTCCAACCGAATGCCAGCTCGCGTGGACCTGCGATCGAGTTGACGCAGGTTACGCTTGAATTGGGCAAGCGCACCGTCTTACGCGAGATTACGCTCGCCATCGAACAAGGTGAATTTATCGGTGTATTAGGCCCCAATGGCGCAGGCAAAACAACCTTATTGCGCGCCCTGCTTGGCCTGCTCACACCACGCAGCGGAACCGTACGCGTGCTCGGCGCACCGGTCATGCGCGGCAATCCTGTGATCGGCTATATGCCGCAGGCGCGTAACGCAAGCGCTTATCCGCGCCTGTCCGGCTTTGATTTCATTGCATGCGCCGCCAATGGCCATCGCTGGGGCCTGCCTTGGATGGACCGTGCCGCGCGGCGTTCAGTTGAACACGCGCTAGAACTGGTTGAGGCTAAAGATCTGGCTAAACGAGCCGTCACGGCGATGTCAGGCGGTGAACGGCAACGGCTTTTGCTCGCGCAATGTTTACTGGGCCAACCTCAGTTACTGTTGTTGGATGAACCTTTAATCAGCCTGGACCCCTCTCATCAACATAGCATCGTTGAATTGGTGCGGCGCATCCAGCAACAACTGAATATCACCGTATTATTTAGTGCCCATGAGCTCAATCCCCTGTTGCATGTACTTGACCGCGTGCTTTATCTTGGCCGCGGCAGTGCAGCTTTGGGTGAAATTGATGAAGTGATTACCCGCTCTGTGCTATCTCGGCTATATGGTTCAGCCATCGAGGTATTACGCATAAACGGCCGTATCTTTGTCATGTCCGGCACCAGCGAAATTGAAAAAGACGAGCACCGCCATCACCATGTTTGAATATGATTTTATGCTGAATGCATTTGCCGCCTCCGGAATGGTTGCGGTGGTTGCGGGTATCGTGGGCTTTTTTCTGGTGCTACGACAACAAAGCTTTGCCGGGCATGCGCTCTCGCACGTCGGCTTCACCGGCGCCACGGGCGCAGCGTTACTCGGCATTGCGCCACTCTGGGGGTTACTGGGCTTTACGCTAGCCGCTGGTATGGCAATGGGGGCGCTCGGTGAAAAACTAAGCGGACGCGATGTTGCGATCGGCATGATTTTATCGCTATCGCTTGGCTTCGGTTTGCTCTTCTTGCATTTTTTTACGGCCTACGCCACGCAAGTTAGCGCACTCTTATTTGGCAATGTGCTCAGCGTCAGCAGCCTGATGCTGAAGGTTTTAGCGGTCCTGAGCTTGATCTGCTTAGCCACGCTTGCATTCATTATGCGGCCATTAATCTTCGCTACGCTACAACCCGAACTCGCCCAAGCCAAAGGCATTTCTTTACAGCTTGTCTCCGTATTGTTTCTGACGCTGGTCGCTCTAGCTGTAGTAGCGTGTACTCAAATCGTTGGCGTGCTACTGGTTTTCACTTTAATGGTAGGGCCAGCGGCCACCGCCCAGAACTTAACCACCCGGCTCGGCGCAGGCATTGCCGCCGCGGTATTTTTTGCTTTGACCCAAGCCTGGGCAGGCATTGCTCTGGCTTACTACACTGACTGGCCAACCAGTTTTTGGATCACAGCATTAAGCGCGCTGCTCTATGGTTTCAGCCTCGCCTGTAAGGGGCGTAGCTGATGTATTTTCTGCTTTGCTCAAGCGCCAACCAAAACTAGAAAAAAAAGCAACTGTCTCAGAGTAGTCGTGCGCTGATTCAAAGCAACCGGTGCAACTTTATGGGCTAGCCCATTTAAGGCAGAGTCATATTCCTTGCGAAAGTTCTCTCCAATGGTTTTCCTGCGCACAAAAAAACAACTTGTGCTTGGATAGCAACCTTTTAAGCAGGGTGGGTTCTATGCCAATGCAATCCATCGGCGAATTGCGCAAAATGCTTGCCATATCACCTGGATAAAAAATAAAGTATACTAAAATATACTTATCAATTAATAATGTAAATTAAATAATACTTTATATTATGCTCCAAGTGAGCATAGCCAGAATATGATGAGATCATTTCGCGTTGAACGCGCATTGCAAAAATTAGGTGCCGACATTCGAGATGCGCGCAAGCGCCGCCGCATCACCGTGGCTTTAATGGCTGAACGGATTGGTGTCACCCGTGTTACGTTATCAAAGATTGAAAAAGGTGACCCCAAAGTGAGTATGGGCAGCTATGCGCTCGCTCTATACGTATTGGGAAAAATTGACGAACTAGAAAAGCTGATTGACCGCACCAATGATCCATTAGGCTTAGATCTGATGGATGAGCGCCTGCCTAAGCGCATTAGGATCACTCAATGAGGAAATTACAAGTTTCACTCAGCTGGCTAGATATACACTATGTTATAGGCGAGCTGCATATCTACGAATCGCGTGGCCAAGAAAGGTATCAGTTCACCTACAATCAAACCTGGCTACAAGCCAAAGCAGGTTTTGCGATTGATCCCGCCCTTCCCCTCGTAACGGATGCACGATACGTCAATCACCGGCTATGGGGTGTCTTCCAAGATATCTCTCCTGATCGTTGGGGGCGTCTGGTCCAAACCCGAGCGCATAGTGGGCATCTGGGTGCAAGCGATTTTATGCTGGGTGTCAGTGATTACATGCGGATGGGTGCATTACGTCTCAATCAAATAGAGTCGCCTGAGGTCTTTCTAGCCGACCATCATGAGGTGCCTAAGTTGGTCGATTTACGCGCCCTAGAACAAGCCATTTCACATTTAGAAGCAGGCCAAGAAACTGCTGCAGATCTAGCCTTACTGGTTCAGCCAGGTTCGTCACTAGGTGGCGCACATCCGAAAGCTGCGCTGGAGGATAAGGGTCACATCTGGATTGCTAAATTCCAATCTAGATTTGATACTGAACGCGTAGCGTTATGGGAGGCGACTTTACTGAATATGGCGCAACAAGCAGGGATCCGAACCGCTCACTATAAACTGCTCGAGACAAAAAATGAGCCGCCAATACTACTCGTTAAGCGCTTTGACCGGCAAGGTAAACAACGCATTCCCTTCATGTCTGCAATGACCTTGCTTGAACGCGATGAAAATAGCTCTAGCAGCGCGAGCTATATAGAATTGTCAGATGCTCTGACCCGCTATTCTTCGCAACCTCGGCTAGACAAACTGGAGTTATGGCAACGCATGGTTTTCAATGCGATGGCGGGCAATATTGATGATCACTTGCGTAATCATGGCTTTTTGCGCGACCCACAAGGTTGGAGACTAGCGCCCGCTTATGATATTAATCCAACCAACGAGCCTTTTGAGCGCAGATCTCATCAACTTTCTTTCGATGGCAATACATCTCGTCCATCTTTAGCCACTTGCATTGAGCTCGGAATTTTCTTTGGTCTAACTAAAGAAGAAACCAAAATTGCATTGGCAAAGATAGGCAATGCGCTTAAAAATTGGCAAACCACCGCTCGAAAGCATGGATTACGCGCCCAAGAATTAAAAAGGATGGAAAATTCATTTACCCATCAAGGTATAGAGGAATTGATGCAGTATTTAACCTAGAGCGGTTTAATGCACAAGGCAACGCTCAGATTTCGTTTTTTGGCCCAACGGTGAAGCGAAATCCACTCCACGCTTGGGCCTGATTTTATATTTCTTTATGATGCAATCGGCGCATCGGCTGGCCGCGCCGTGTCACCCGTGCGCTCCAGCCAGCCGCCGCCTAAATATTGATAGAGATTAACCAGATTCGTCAGGCGCGCTAAGCGGACTGAAATGAGCGCCTGTTCGGCCTCGTATAAACTGGTCTGAGCGCTCAATACGCGTAGATAGCTATCAATCCCATTGCGATAACGCAAGCTGGAGAGGTCAAGCCGGCGTTGCTGGGCTGCCGCATAACGCTGCAGCGATATAATTTGCTCATCATACGTACCTCGTGCAGCAAGCCCATCAGCGACTTCTCGAAAGGCCGTTTGAATGGCTTTTTCATATTGCGCAAGCGCCACCCTCTTGCCGGTTTGCGCTGCATCAAGGTTGGCAAGATTTGCGCCACCGCTAAAAATAGGCAGCGAAATCTTTGGCGCAAAACCCCAAGCAGCCGAGTGCGGTTTAAACAACCCGCCCAGATCTTGACTCGCGCTGCCGAACTGCCCAGTGAGTGAAATACTTGGGAAGAACGCAGCCCGTGCTGCGCCGATATTGGCATTGGCGGCGCGCAATTTTTCTTCGGCTGCGGCAATATCAGGACGGCGCGTCAACAGATCCGATGGCAAACCTTCCGGAATATCAGCCAGGATTCCCTGGTGATCGAGCGACAATGGCTGCGGCAAATCGGCCGGCGCAGGTTCGCCTACTAATAGGGTCAGCGCATTTTCAGACTGTGCGCGTAGCCGAAGTTGGTTTTGATGACTGGCGCGAGCTTGCTCAACCGTGCTCTCGGCTTCCTGTAAATCAAGCGCAGAGCCAACCCCGGCATCAAACTGCACTTTGGCGAGCCGGTAAGATTCTTGAGCCGCAGTGAGGGTCGCTTGCGTGACTTGAAGCTGCTCGTCATAAGCGCGCGTTGTCAAATATTGATTCGCCACCTGCGCCACTAACGAAATTTCAACGCCTTTGCGTACCTGAGCTGTTGCCAAATATTGCGCCAGTGCTTGATCTTTTAAGCTACGCAGCTTGCCGAAAAGATCAATTTCCCAGGCTGCTGCTATGCCAGACTCATACTGGCTAGCTACGATTGCGTCCGGAAGCGGAGAGAGATCAGCTGGCGTACGCGTACGACTGCCCTTACCTTGCACCCGCAAATCCGGCACCAAGCCTGCCCGCTGCACTCGATATTGCGCCCGAGCCTGCTGTACATTGAGCGCCGCCACGCGTAAATCGCGGTTATTGCGTAACGCCAGCTCAATCAGCTTTTGTAAGCGCGGATCGGCAAAAAATTGACGCCATCCCAAATCAACCGGCGCTGAAGTGGATTCTGCCAGCACCTTATATGCATCCCCGGTAGGATAGCTCGCCGCAACCGGCGCTGCTGGCCGCTCATAACGCGGCGCAAGCGTACAGGCAGTTGAAACTGCGACGACTGACAATGCCGCTAAAAGAGAAAGTTCACGCATCTGCAAATTCCTAAAGTTCAATTTTTCGGGTGAATGTCTGCATCCGAATTGCTTTCATGGCTCGCGGTGCGCGCTAGCGAATGAGCGTCAGCTGGCTCATGCTGCGGCACTTTAGATTTACCCCATTTATCCCGCACCACGACAAAGAACATTGGGATCATGAAAATTGCAATAAAAGTTGCGCTCAGCATCCCGCCGATAACCCCTGTACCAATTGCATGTTGACCCGCAGAGCCTGCGCCGCGGCTAATGGCAAGAGGTAGCACGCCCAGAATAAAAGCCAGCGAAGTCATCAAGATTGGCCGCAAACGCAAGCGCGCCGCTTCCATCGCCGCCTCCATCGCCGTTCTGCCCTGTGCCTGGAGCTCTTTGGCAAACTCCACAATCAAAATTGCATTTTTGGCAGACAAGCCTACGGTGGTTAGCAAGCCTACTTGGAAATACACATCATTAGATAGGCCCCGGCCCGTCGCGGCCAATAAGGCGCCGATGATCCCTAACGGGACAACCAAAATCACCGAAAATGGAATCGACCAACTTTCATAAAGCGCAGCTAGACTTAAAAATACCACTAAGATTGAAATCGCATAGAGTAACGGCGCTTGTGAGCCAGACAGAATCTCTTGGAACGACATCCCGGTCCATTCATAGCCAATCCCATGCGGCAACTTTGCAGCTAGATTTTGCATTTCTTCAATCGCATCTCCGGTGCTCTTGCCCGGTGCCGTTACCCCTTGGATGGCAACTGACGCTACACCGTTATAACGCTCCAGCTTAGGTGAGCCATACGCCCAACGCGAGCTCAAAAAGGCGGAGAAAGGCACCATCTCGCCCTGCGCATTACGGATATACCAACGTTTAATATCTTCTGGAGTCATGCGAAACGGGGCATCCCCTTGCACCATAACCTTTTTAATCCGGTTATCCGTATCCAGGAAATTATTAACGTAAGCACCGCCCCATGCTGTCGAGAACGCTCGATCGATCGAAGACAACGGAATACCCAATGCGCTAGCCTTTTCACGGTTAATATCCACATGAAATTCTGGCGTGTCATCCAGACCATTCGGACGCACCTGCATCACCACTGAGCTTTGCGCCGCCATTCCAAGCAACTGATTACGCGCTTGCATTAAAGCATCATGGCCAAGACCCGCGCGATCTTGTAACTGCATATCAAAACCCGAAGCAATGCCAAGCTCGAGAATCGGCGGCGGGTTAATCGGAAACACCATGGCGTCTTTAATTTGCGAAAAACGCATAAAAGAGCGTTGCATCAGAGCTTGCACCGATTGATGCGCTTTGGTGCGATGTTTCCAGTCTTTTAAGCGGACAAAAACGATACCCGAGTTTTGGCCGCTACCCGCAAAACTGAAGCCATTCACTTCAAAAGTGGATTCAACCACTTGGCTTTCTTCTTGCAATAAGTACTGGCTGACTTCGCTCAGTACCGCTTGTGTGCGTTGCTGAGTTGAACCCGGCGGAGTTTGCACAAACACGAAGACAATGCCTTGGTCTTCATCTGGCAAGAAAGACGTAGGCATGCGCATAAACAATAGGCCGACGGCAACAATAATCACCCCATAAATGGCAAACCAAAGCCCAGAGCGCCGTATGACTGCGCGCACGCCTGACTGGTATTTATCGCGGCTACGCTCAAAAGTCCGGTTAAACCAACCGAAAAACCCTTTTTTCTCTTCGTGATGCCCTTTAGGAATCGGTTTGAGTAAACTCGCGCACAGGGCCGGTGTCAGAATCAACGCGACCAAGACGGAGAGCACCATCGCCGAAACAATCGTGAGCGAAAATTGACGATAGATCGCCCCGACCGAACCGCTGGAAAACGCCATCGGCACAAATACCGCCGATAAAACCAGAGCCACACCAACCAGCGCGCCGGTGATCTGCCCCATCGCTTTACGCGTCGCCTCGCGTGGCGAAAGTCCTTCTTCGGCCATCACCCGTTCGACATTTTCAACTACAACAATCGCATCATCGACTAATAACCCAATCGCCAATACCAGGCCAAACATGGATAACGTATTAATCGAGAAACCCACCGCCGCCATGATGCCAAACGTACCCAGCAACACAATCGGCACCGCAATGGTTGGAATTAACGTAGCGCGCCAATTTTGCAGGAATAAATACATCACCAAGAAAACCAGCACAATCCCTTCAAACAGCGTCTTGATCACTTCTTCGATCGAGATGCGAACAAAGGGGGTGGTGTCGTATGGATATTCCACCTTCAGGCCCGGTGGGAAGTATTTTGACAACTCACTAACCCGTTTACGCACCAGCCGCGCAGTTTCTAGCGCATTAGCGCCCGTCGCCAGCTTGAGCGCAAAACCTGTCGTAGGCTGTCCGTTATAGCGCGTGTCTATCTGATAGCTCTCACCGCCTAGTTCAATCCGCGCCACATCGCGCAAGCGCACTTGCGAGCCGTCAGCCATCACCTTCAATAAAACATTGCCAAATTGTTCCGGCGTCTTTAATAAAGTGGCTTCGGTAATGACTGCGTTGAGTTGCTGGTTATCTACCGCTGGCAACCCTCCTAACTGACCGCCTGGCACTTGCACATTCTGCTCAGCCAAGGCATTCGTAACATCCACGGGTGTCAAACTATAGCTCGCCAGTTTGTCTGGATTCAGCCAAACCCGCATTGCATACTGCGAGCCAAACAACGTGGTGGTGCCAACCCCATCAATCCGGCTCAGCGGATCTTGAATATTGGAGGCAACGTAATTCGCTAAATCGAATTTATTCATGCTACCGTCGGTAGACACGAAAGCCAGCACCATCAAGAAACTACCCGAGGATTTAGTGACCTTAATCCCCTGTTGTTGCACCGTTTGCGGCAACAGCGGCAGCGCCAATTGGAGTTTGTTTTGCACTTGCACTTGCGCCACATCTGGGTCCGTGCCAGGCGCGAAAGTGAGCGTGATATTTGCGCCGCCTGAGTTCTCGCTAGTGGATGACATATACAGCAAATGGTCAACCCCATTCATCTGCTGCTCAATGATCTGCGTGACCGTATTTTCAACCGTTTGCGCCGAAGCGCCTGGATAAGCGGCCCTAATTTCGACCGAAGGCGGCGCAATCGATGGATACTGTTCAACCGGTAGTGTGCGAATCGATAGCGCGCCGGCCAGCATCAAAATGATGGCCAGCACCCAGGCAAAAATCGGTCGATCGATAAAAAATTTAACCATGGAAATGGTTTCCTATATTCTGAATGCGATTATTCTGCGTTTGTATCAGCAGCATCGCTAGCAGCAGGCTGTGGCGCAACTTCTGCCGCAGGCGAGGTGGGCGATAACTCTGCAGCAACCGGCTTAACCGTCATGCCAAGGCGCACCTTTTGCAACCCTTGCACAATCACTCTATCGCCAGCTTGCAGGCCGCTCGACACGATCCAATTATCATCTGCCGTACGCATGGTGGTCAGGGTACGCAATGCGACCTTGTTATCTTGAGCCACAATCAGCGCTGTCGGCTGACCTTTTGCATCATGCGTAATGCCAATTTGCGGAACCACCAAGGCGCGATTGTTCACACCTTCTTGCACGCGAGCACGGACAAACATGCCGGGTAGCAAAGCCTTTTGAGGGTTCGGGAAAAGTGCACGCAGCGTGATCGTGCCGGTATTGGGATCCACGGCAATGTCGGAAAACTGTAACTTTCCTTGGAAGGGGTAGGATGAGCCGTCTTCTAATACGAGATCAACCTTAACCTCATTACGACCCGCCATCTGCAATTGGCCCTCCGCCATTTCGCGGCGTAAACGCAAAACATCTGCGCTCGATTGTGTGAGGTCAACATACATTGGATCAATTTGCTGAATGGTCGACAACAAAGTCGCTTGGCTTGCCTGAACATAGGCGCCTGGCGTAACCTGCGATTTGCCGGCCCAGCCCGAAATCGGCGAAGTCACCTCGGTATAACCGAGATTGATGCGCGCCGCCTCAAGCGCCGCCTTGGTTACTGCCACTTCTGCCGCCGCCTGACCATGCTCAGCACGCGCATTATCATATTCTTGCTGACTAATCGCATGCGCGGCAATCAGCGGCTTGTAGCGCTCGGCTTTAGCTGCAACGGCATTCAGGTTAGCTTGCGCTTTTGCCAATCCGGCGTTAGCTCGATCAAATTCAGCTTGATAAGGAGCCGGGTCAATTTTATACAGGCGTTGGCCTGCTTTGACTTCGCTGCCTTCTTTAAATTCACGCTTAAGGACAATGCCGTTGACGCGCGCACGCACCTCAGCCATCTGCCAGGCAGAAGTACGACCCGGCACCTCAATGGTGACGGGCACCGTACGCGGCTCAAGCGTGACCACGCCCACTTCTGGGATAGGCGGCGCGGGAGGAGCCTGCTTTTTACCGCAAGCAGTCAGCGCCAGGAGTACAGCAAGACCAATCAAATTGGAAAAGGACCGATTGACATGCATAGGACAACCTCTTTTTATACTCATTATTGAAAGAATTTTGAACAAACCATTATATAGGCGGATTGCAGCCCAAGCTAGCACCTGTATTAGGCGCTGTTTACCAATGCCAAAATAACAACCACCATGCGCTGTCAGCCACGACTAGAGCCGCTATGATAAAGACCATTGCCGCGCTACGCCGTAATCGATTCACGGCATAACCACTCACAACCCGCCATGCCAGCCACACGCTCCATAAATTAACGCCGGCCAGCAGGGCGAAGCGCATCTCATTGACCCACCCAAACGAAATATGCTCGCCTCTTAATAAGGAGAAGGTCAACGCTGATAACCCTAGAAATACCCCACAGCCGGCCAATGGAATCAGGGTTTGCGCTAGATGATGCAAACGCGTAGCACGCCAGCGCCCCAAACAACGCACCGCCAAAGCCAGTAAGGCGTTAAGCGCGGTACCATACACCAGGCTCGTCGCGCCGATATAAAAGACGAGTAAACCACCATCCAACCAACTAAACACGTCATTTTGGTCTGGATAATGAGTTAATACAAACCATGGCGCATTCGTTGCAAACGGCCACCAAATATCCTGTTCCATTAGCCAACCCGCTAGGGCTTGCTTAAGCGCAATAAACCAAGGGCTTGCCGTCCAATGAAACGCCCCGACTGCAATTCCCATTAAGCCGTAGAGAATCAGTAACGTATCCCACCCCTGCGCGGTCGCTTTCCCTAATTGCACAACCTCATGACTCGGTGAGCGCCAGCTTAGCGAGATTGCTTCACGGTGTCCGCTACAACGCGAACACATGTGACAAGCGGCGCTGCCTTGCATCGTGCGCAACGGCACCAAAGGCGCACAATTGATTGGGATCACGCGATGACCATATTCACCCTGCGTATAAGAACGACGCCACGCGGCTTCATTAACTTTATAATGCACCGGCGCAAGCCGCGCCAGTAGGCCAAATACGCCATTCACTGGACACAGATACTTGCACCAAACACGCTTTTCACGCCCATACAGGAAACCCACTACAAGCGCCGCCAGAGTTGAGCCCCCCAACACCAGCAAAACGGCTTTAGGATATTGGTAAACACTGACCATTTGTCCATAGAGAGTGGTCAGGACAAACGCCACAAAAGGCCAACCGGCCCAGCGCAGCCAACGTGGGATGGGCCAATGGCGCCCATGTTTACTGGCAAGTTCAGTCAGCGCGCCTTCTGGACACAAAATCCCGCACCAGAGGCGGCCAAATAACACCATTGAGAGCAACACGAAAGGCCACCAGATACCCCAAAAGATAAACTGTGCAAATAGTGTGAAGTTATCCCAAAGATGTGCGGCGTGACCCGGCAACCGCATGCATGCCGGGGCGATCACCAAAACCGCGTAAATCAGCGCTATCGCCCACTGCACATAACGAATCGCCGCACCGTGCCGAAACATCCAATGCCCACAACGAGCAAGCCACGCGCCATATCGGCTAGAGTCTGCCATGGTCGGCTCATATTGACGGAGTTTGAGTCGACAGGCGCTGGTTTTTATATTTCATGAATCCGAGAATCGTAGCCCAGTAAATCAGATACACCAGCACATTCATTAATGACGGGTATGCGCGGTAACCTGTCAAGGCCGCCAACAGTGAACCCAACCCGCTCGTATCATCTAATAGCGCTGCCGTATTCCACACTGGGTCAATCAAGCTCGGCAAGAGTTCTTTATCGATCAGTTTGTCAACTCCGGCTTGGACTAATCCTGCCGCGAGAAGGAGTAACATCACTTCGGTTACACGGAAAAACACCGGCCACGAAAATAGCTTACCCCCCAATTGCAATAGATAAACGGTTAAAAAAGCCAGACTAAAACCAATCAATACGCCCGCTAGGTGAGAAGGCAAAATATATCCTGCTTTGCCAAAACCTAGCCCGTATAGAAAAATCACGGTCTCGCTCCCTTCACGCGCGACCGCCAATGCGGCAAGCAATGCGACGCCCCACCATTGCGCATTTTGCGTGCTTTTCTGTAACGAAGCTTCCATGCCTTGCTTCAAAGTGCGCCCATGGTATTTCATCCATAGCACCATCTGCACAATCAGCACAGCAGCAATCCACACCATGACAACTTGAAAATAATCTTGCGCTTCACCCGTAAGCGTTTCACTAAAGCTCAACAATGCGAAGCCAAGCGCAAAAGCCGCCAACAGGCCCAGCCCAATGCCTAGCCATAAATAGGACAATCCCTGCCGCGCCTCTTTATCGCCATTACGCAACCATGCATATAAAATGCCAATAATGAGTAACGCTTCAACACTTTCACGCCATACAACAAACAGCACCTGCCCCATTGAGCTCTCCGAACCTATCTGATCCCCGCTTACGATTATCCCTTTTTCTGTTTCTAGATAAACTCAACGTTATCTTGCGACGATCACCCCTTGCGCCGTCGCTTGGTGAAAATCATCGAAAAACTTGTATTCTCCCGGCGCCATCTTTTTAATCACCACAAAGGACTTTGAGCCAGGGGCAAGAACCTTCTCTTTGCGGAGTTGAATACTTTCAAATTCGGCAGCTTTTTTACCTGAATTGGTAATCGAGATTTTAATCGGCTGATTAGCCGGTACTTCAATGCGAGATGGCGTCAACTTCCCGTCAGCCATATCCAGTTCAAAGGTCAGCAATTCTTCTTTCGTCTTCGCTTCATCACGCTTAGCATTCGATAAAGTAAAAACCAGGGCGAGCACAGCCGTCGCGCACAGAGTAATAATAAGACTAATTTTCATTTCGATATTCCTTTACTCGGGGACTTCACTATTTGATTAAATAATTTAATCTAGTGCTTAAATTATTTTTAATAGCCACCCTTTTTACCTATGCCAGCAAAATTAAACGTATATTCAACTGTAAATGGCTTAAACCAAGGCCCAACTCCGGTTTCTTTATCAACATGCCGACCAAATGTCATATGCCCGGTAGCGGGTGGTGGCGCAATGAAATATTTCAGACGATATTCGCCCGGACCAAACAATTTCACGTTATCACCGTAATGTGGCCCATCGCTGGCGACCATCGGCATGAATTCACCTTGAACTTTTTGCCCAGTTTTGATTTTCGTCAGTTCGAATTTCACCTGCAAATAAGGGATCCAATCCCCTTCAGCGAAACCCGTTGGAAAATCTTTGAGGGCATGGATATCCGCTTCCAAGTGAATATCCGATTCGGAGGCTTTGCGCATTCCATGTTCCGGCTCCATCGTAACCGGTTGCAGATAGACGGCGGCAATCTCTAGATTAGCGTGAATCTGGGGTTTGCCGATAGGATACTCAGCAGCGCTTACAGAGTAGGCTGCGCCGGCTAAAAGGCTGACGGTGACAAACTGAAAAATTTTTGATGTAAACATAGAAAGGACCCTTTGCAAGTACCTGATAATATGCGATGGACAGCACGCTTCAGAAAACGCTAGTGCTAATGCGAATCATTCTCAATCAAGGGTGAGTATATCATTCTTTTTTCTAGGCCACCCCTCAATCCGAACAAAAAAATAGCCGCACGTAGTATGTGCAGCTATTTTTTAACCTGCCTTTTAACCTACCGCCACTTCGCGTAGCACGGTGCGGCGTTGTTGATGCAAAAGACGCTCGTAAGCAGCAAGATAACCTTCCGCCATCCGTTGCGCGGTAAAGCGTGCCTCAAATTGTTGGCGTACCGTATCACGTGACAATGTATGCAAGCGGTTCAGCGCAGCGACCGCCTCCGTCTCATCATTGACTAAAAAGCCGGTTACGCCATGCTCAATAACTTCGGGAACTGAACCGCGCTTAAACGCGATGACGGGCGTACCGCACGCCATCGCCTCAATCATGACTAAACCGAATGGTTCAGGCCAGTCAATCGGAAATAGCAACGCATGTGCGCCAGATAAGAATTCAGCCTTCTCCGCTTCAGAAATCTCCCCGATATATTCGACGTGCGGTTGCGACATCAGTGGGGCAATCCGTTCTTCGTAATACGCCTGATCCGCTTTGTCGATCTTCGCGGCAATTTTAATCGGCAAGCCGCATTTAGCCGCAATTGAAATCGCCGTGTCAACCCGCTTTTCAGGTGAAATTCGACCTAGAAACGCCAAATAGCCGGGTTTTATATCAGGGCGAGGCATCAGCATTTTTTCCGGCAAACCATGATAAATGGTTGACAGCCAATTCGCCTGTGGCAGTGGCGCGCGTTGACTATCGGAAATAGACACGACCTGAGCGCGCGGAAACATGTTAAAAACCGGCTGCAGCTCAGGCAAATCCAGGCGCCCATGCAACGTCGTTAGAAATGGCGTGGCCTGGCGGCTAAACAGTGAAAAAGGATAGTAATCAAGATGAAAGTGCAGGATATCAAATTCTTCGGCACACTCTCGCACTTGCTCAAGCATCAACAGATGGGGCGCAAGCGTATCGCGAATGTTTGGGTCTAGACGCAGCGCTTGCGGCCATACTGCCTCGAGTTGCGCGGCAGTGATTGAATCGCCACTCGCAAACAACGTCACTTCTTGGCCCAGCTCAACTAAGGCTTCTGTCAAGTAAGACACGACCCGTTCTGTACCTCCATACAATTTGGGGGGCACCGCCTCGTGTAACGGTGCAATTTGAGCGATTCGCATGACGTAACTCTCCTAATAAAAATTCAGGACAAAAGTAGAAGCGCGTCCAGCAAATAGCCGAGCGCTCTACTACCGATTATCGGTTGCTTAATTTGAATTTAAGCGGTGAATTTCAAAGTATTTATTTTGTTACAGTGTAGAAACACTTTGTCGGCCTTTGTTTTACAACCCTGCTCTAAATTATCAGTTGTGATTTATTAAACGGGTTGCTTGCTTTGCCGCTGATAGATTTTGCCACAAAAAGAATCTGCCGCATGGACTCACCTCCAGGTTCCCCCAAGCAAGGAGCAAGCGACTGATCTAACGTAGCCAGGCCGAGGCCATATGATAAACGTCAAGATTAAAAAAACCTACCCTGTGGGACGCACAAATGAAATCAAGCCGCGCTCGACTCAGGCTCAAAGCGCTGCGTATGATGCCCAACTTGCTGGTTATGCACATCGACCGCTAGCCTTTCTTTATCGCTATATTCGTCGGCATCCAGTGGCTCACAGCGCAGTGCTGATGAGTGTGTTCGCCGCCGTGGGTTGCTCGCTTGCCTCCCAATATGGGATTAAGCATCTAATCGATGTCTTAAGCCAAGGGCGCAGCCACTTTACACAACTCTGGGGAGCATTTTTACTGTTAGCTGGCCTAATCGCTGCTGACAATCTACTCTGGCGCATAGGCGGTTGGGTCAGCACGCACGCGTTTGTCACCGTGACCGGTGATTTACGGAGCGATTTATTTCGCTATTTAAGTGGCCATGCGCAAGCCTGGTTTACGGAAAAGCAACCCGGTCTACTCGCAAGCCGGATTACGGCAACCTCAAATGCAGTTTTCACAGCCGAAAACACCATGGCATGGAATGCTCTGCCACCCTGCATCGCAGTAGGCGGCGCAATTGCCATGATTGCTGCGGTCAATCCATTGATGGCTGGCGGACTTTTATCTGTATCGGCAGTGCTCGCGCTGATTCTTTTCAAATTGGCGGGCCGTGGCGCCAAACACCACCGGGGGTTCGCCAAAGAAGCGGCCTCCGTGGATGGCGAGTTAGTCGATGTCATTAGCAATATAGGGTTGGTACGTGCCTTCGGAGCCATCACTCGTGAGCAAACCCGCTTTGGCGCAAAACTCAAGGAAGAAATGCGCGCGCGCCGCAAAAGCTTGCTCCACCTTGAAAAATTAAGGCTTTTCCATGCGTTTGTAACCGCTTTTTTGTCCGCCGGATTGCTCGGCTGGGCCCTTTGGTTATGGACCCGCGGCCAAGCCAGCACGGGCGATATTGTGCTGGTCAGTTCACTTGGCTTTACGATTTTGCACGGCACGCGCGACCTTGCCGTCGCCCTCGTGGATGTGATTCAACATATTGCGCGGCTGGCTGAAGCCATTGAAACTCTGCTTGAACCGCATCAATTGCCCGACCACCCACAAGCCAAGCAGTTAGTTGCACAAGGCGGACGCGTTGATTTCAATCAAGTCTGTTTTGCCTACCCCAATCGGACCCGTACGCTCGAGGCATTTGACTTGCACCTAGAGCCAGGCCAACGAGTTGGCTTAATCGGTAGTTCTGGAGCAGGAAAAACCACGGTACTTGCCCTGTTGCAACATTTTTATGAACCTCAAGCAGGCCGCATTTTGATCGATGGTCAGGATCTAAGCATGGTTACGCAAGAAAGCTTGCGCCAATCCATCGCCGTCGTGCCGCAAGATATTTCGCTCTTACATCGGACAATTTTTGAAAATATCGCTTATGGTCGGCCCCAAGCTAGCCGCGACGAAGTTCTTGCCGCCGCTCATGAGGCGCGCTGCACTGAATTTATCGAAGCCATGCCGCAAGGCTTCGACACCCTGGTGGGCGACCGCGGCACGAAACTCTCAGGCGGCCAGCGGCAACGCATTGCGATTGCTCGCGCGATTTTGAAAAATGCACCTATCCTGCTCCTTGATGAAGCCACCTCCGCCCTCGATAGCACCTCAGAAGAAGCGATTCAACAGGCACTCGATCGGCTCATGCACGGCCGCACGGTGATTGCCATCGCCCATCGGCTTTCAACCTTGCAAAATTTTGACCGCATTATTGTGATGAGCGACGGCAAGGTCATTGATGATGGCACACCCGATGCTTTGCGCAAACGAACTGGGCTTTATCAGGAATTACTGATGAAGCAATTTGGCAATGGTATCAGCGCAGTCAATTACTATGACACACGCATTGCTGAACATGCGGCTTAATTTTTTATGGTGCATCCTGCCCCGCCAGAAAATTCATATCGGCCAAGTCGAGTAAAGTAAAGGCTAACTCATCTTCTTGCCGTTTATTGCCCACGTTTTTCTAGCCAGCATTGTGTGCGGCTTTTTTATTCTTCTGGGTAATAACCGTTCCATCATGTGCCTCTTCGAGAGCTCGCTTCTTTTCTTTAATGCGAGCTCGCACTCTGTGCAATGGGCGCCCTTCGCTTTTTTAACGGCTTTTTGTGATGGGTATCTTTGTCTGCCAATAGGTGAGATTGAATTTCATCACTCCGATTCACAGGAAAATATTTAGGGGCCTGTTAAAATAGCATAGCTGAAACATATAGCGCGCTTACCAGCGCGACCACCCGCTATTCAAGAAATCGAGTTAGAAGGCTTTTATCATGCAGCGAGTTATGCCGCGCCAGCGAGCGATATTTTACTATGCGCTCTTTACCAGCTTACTATTGACGCTCTTTCTTGGCTGTAGCCGGCAGCGCGATGAAAATTGGCAATTAACCCAAGTGCGTCACCACCTTCCTAAGCTTGAGTTTGCTTTGACTGATGATCAAGGACAAAAGGTCAGCGCTCAAACTTACCAAGGCCTAATCACCCTCGTTTACTTTGGCTATACGCATTGCCCAGATGTTTGCCCTGAAACCATGGCGCGCCTTATGCTGGCGCTCTCGAAGCTAGGTGACGATGCACGCGCGGTACGCATTCTTTTTATCTCGATCGACCCAGCGCGTGATACACCGGCCTCAATGCACCGTTATGTCAATGCCTTTGATGCGGAGCATGTAACCGGCTTGACCGGCACCCTCAGTCAAGTCGAAGCACTCGCTAAACGCTATCGAGTCGCTTATCAATCTGAAAAGCCCGATGCTGATAACCGCTATGAGGTGCTGCACAGCTCAGCCATTTATATCTTCGATCAAAAAGGTCAAGCACAATTGATGGCAACCGCCGCCGATTCAGCAGATAATATTGCGCACGATTTGCGCATTCTGATTCAATCATCATAACGGGGAGTATCAACTCATGAAATGGATGACTTTGCTTTTAGCCAGCCTATGTTTTAGCGTATTTTCCTCAGCCGCAAGTGCCGCTACTCCACCAGAGGTTGTAGCCGAAGCCGGTTGGGTGCGCTGGCTACCTGACGGACGGCCCGCCGCCGGTTATATGACATTGCGCAACCACAGTGCTCAAGCCATCGATGTGGTCGCCGCCTCCAGCCCTGATTACGGCCATGTGATGCTACATCAGTCGGTATCGAACGGCACACAAAGCCGGATGGTTCACCTCAAAAAATTGACCCTTCCTGCCCACGGCGAGGTCAAGCTCGCCCCTGGTGGTTACCATCTTATGCTTGAAAAAGCGCGCACCGAACCGGCGCTCAAACCCGGCGACACCGTGCAGGTTAAACTCACCTTATCAGATGGCACATTCCTCCATCTAACCTTGCCCGTACGCCCACCTGCGACTTTATAACTTGCTAGCTCGATTCAGGGCATAGGCATAAGCGTAGTGCGTCATGCCAGTCAGGTGCAAATAAGTTAAAAGTCCGCGCCAATTTATCGTTAGACAGAAGCGAATTGGCCGGGCGTTTTGCCGGTGTTGGATAATCTGACGCCGCCAGCGGTGTCAATTTTGGTTGCTTAGCAAGCGGCGCAAGCGCAAAGATTGCTTGCGCAAATTCATACCAGGAAGTCGAGCCAGCTGCGCTTAAATGATAGATGCCTGATTTTTCTTGCCACCAATCCCGGTCTTGATGGCCTAGCGCCATGCCTTGCGCGAGTATTTGCGCACTCAGGGCAGCAATCGTAGTCGACCAGGTCGGTGCGCCATATTGGTTAGCTACAATCCGCAACTCAGGCTGCTGTGCAGCCAGCCGCAACATGGTTAACAGAAAGTTCTTGCCGCGTTTGCCGTAGATCCAGCTCGTGCGCAGCACCAAATGCGCCGCGCCAACTTCAGCCAGCGCGCGTTCCCCTGCCAGCTTACTGCGGCCATAGACATTTTGCGGCTGCGGGTGATCCTCTTCGGTATAAGCGCCGTCCTTAGCGCCATCAAATACGTAGTCGGTTGAATAGTGGACTAAAACTGCATTGAGTCGCTTGGCCTCTTCAGCCAGCACGCCCGGCGCTAAAGCATTAATGCGCATCGCTACAGACTCTTCAGTTTCAGCCTGATCGACCGCTGTATAGGCCGCCGGGTTGATAATCAAAGCTGGCCGCAATTCGCGCACCACACGCCGGATTTGATCGAAATCCGCTAAATCCAGCGCTTGCCGATTCAGCGCAAAAATACGACCAAGACCTTGTAAACTACGCGCTAACTCAAAGCCAAGCTGACCTTGAGCGCCAGTCATTAAAATCGTTCGATAGAGCATAATGATCAATCTCCGCTCAGCAAGTGTTTAAACCCAAACTTTAAGCAAAGACTTGCGCCGCCGCTAAACAAACTCCAACCGCATCTTTTGCGCCCAACACCGGCTCTCCGTCAAGCGGCCATGCAATGCCCAACGCGGGGTCATTCCATAATAGAGTACGTTCATACTCTGGATACCAATAATCGGTGGTTTTATAGAGAAATTCAGCCTCTTCCGAGAGCGTTAAAAAACCATGTGCAAAACCCGGCGGCACCCATAACTGGCGCCGATTCTCAGCTGACAAGTGGACCCCCACCCAGCGCCCAAAGTCGGGCGAGCCGCGCCGCAGATCAATCGCTACATCAAAGACTGCCCCCGCCACCACGCGCACCAGTTTGCCCTGAGCATGCTGAATTTGATAATGCAAACCGCGCAGCACATTTTGCGTCGAACGGGAATGATTATCTTGCACAAACTCGAACCCCGCCGCTACTTGCACAGCGAATTCACACGCATTAAAGCTCTCAAAAAAACAACCTCGTGCATCATTAAAAATTTTAGGTTCAATGATTTTAACTTCAGGTAATGCAGTTGGAATTACGTTGATGGCCATCTGAGTTGATCCGATACAATGCGTCTTAAATATTGCCCATAGCCGTTTTTTTCAAGCGGCGCAGCAAGCCGATTCACTTGCTCTGCATCTATCCAGCCACGCTGGTAGGCAATTTCTTCCGGGCATGCCACCATTAAACCCTGGCGCTTTTGCAAGGTGGCAATAAAGCCTGCTGCGTCTATCAGCGAGTCGTGGGTACCGGTATCAAACCAGGCGCAACCGCGGCCCATCATTTCAACTCTGAGCTGGTTCTGACGCAAATAATACTGATTGACATCCGTAATCTCATATTCACCGCGGGCGGATGGTTTAATCTCAGCGGCAATCTCGCAGATTTGTCGATCATAAAAGTAAAGCCCCGTCACGGCATAATTGGAGCGCGGCTTCACCGGTTTTTCTGCAATCGACAGGGCTTGAAAGGCGGCATCAAACTCAACCACGCCATAACGCTCAGGATCGTGCACATGATAAGCAAATATCGTCGCCCCGTGCTCACAGCGGCTGGCGCGTTCAAGCTGTTCGGCTAAATGATGCCCATAAAAAATATTATCACCCAGAATTAAAGCCGATAGATGGTTGCCAATAAATTGCCGGCCAATCATCAATGCTTGTGCTAACCCATCCGGCGAGGGTTGCACTGCATATTGGAGATTTAGCCCCCATTGAGCGCCATCGCCTAACAAGGTTTGGAAGCGCGGCGTGTCGTCCGGCGTAGAAATCAGCAAAATATCGCGTATGCCCGCCATCATCAAAGTCGAGAGCGGGTAGTAAACCATGGGTTTATCGTAAACCGGCAAGAGTTGCTTTGAGATAGCATGGGTAATCGGATACAACCGGGTACCGGAGCCGCCGGCTAAAAGAATTGCTTTGCGCACGCTTATGCTCCTCTTATGCGCGTTGCGCATACTGCGTTTCAAGCCATTTCAGGTAATCGCCTGAAATAATTTGATGCACCCAATCTGAATGATCTAGGTACCAACGCACGGTTTCTTCGAGCCCAGTTTCAAACGTATGCGCGGGTCGCCAGCCTAGTTCTCGCTCGATCTTTGACGCATTGATTGCATAACGGCGGTCGTGGCCTGGTCGATCTTGTACAAAGGTCACTTGGTCACGGTATGAGCCAGATGATTTGGGCCTCAGCCGATCTAACAGCGCACACAGCGTATGCACAACCTCAAGATTGGTCTTTTCATTCCAACCGCCAATATTGTAGGTTTGACCAGAGCAACCACGCGCTAACACTGCGCGTAGCGCGGCACAATGGTCTGCCACATACAGCCAGTCACGCACCTGTTTACCATCTCCATACACCGGCAGCGGTTTACCTGCAAGGGCATGAGAGATAATGAGCGGAATCAACTTTTCTGGAAATTGATAAGGGCCATAATTGTTTGAGCAATGCGTGGTCAATACCGGTAAGCCATAGCTATGATGATAAGCGCGCACTAAATGGTCAGAGCCCGCTTTGGTGGCCGCGTATGGGCTATTCGGCGCATAAGGCGTAGTTTCGCAAAATGGGGGCGCATCTGGCGCTAGCGAACCGTAAACCTCATCCGTAGAAATATGTAAGAAGCGAAAATTCTCTTGCTCGGCACCTTTTAAACGGACCCAATAAGCGCGCGCCGCCTCAAGTAATGCGAAAGTGCCCACTAAATTAGTCTGCACAAAATCAGCGGGGCCATGCAGCGAGCGGTCAACATGACTTTCTGCTGCAAAATGCAGCACCGCGCGGGGCCGATATTTCACCAAAAGATTTTGCAAAATAGCGGCATCAGCAATATCCGCTTTCACAAATTGATGGCGCGGGTCCGCGCGCAACGCATCTAGAGTACCCAGATTGCCGGCATAGGTGAGTTTATCAACATTCACCACAGCCTCATCGTGCTCAGCTAACCAGCCGAGCACAAAATTGGCGCCAATAAAACCCGCGCCGCCGGTGACTAAAATCATCAAAATCCTTGATTAAATTGAAATATGCGCAGTAACGCCAGGACTCCACCTTTTAAACGCGCGTTGCCCCAGTGAACCACTTAAGATTTTATCTCTTCAACGAATTAACACGACCCTGCTTTACCCTATATAATCACAAATCCCTGTGCAGCACACTATTTTCTTGCATTTCTTGCAAGCATAACAGGAATACGCTTAGCGATTTTTTCAAATGATGGCACACACTTCAAGCTATCTTCCATCAGAGAGGTCAGCTATTCTCAATTCTAAGATAAGCATCCATCACGCATCCGCCCCTCCGCCGTTGGCTTTTGGCGACCTGCAAGGCTGTCATGGGGCTTTTCGCGCTTTGCTGGCAAAAGCAGCACCAACACCCAATACACCGCTTTGGTTTGCAGGTGATTTGATTAACCGCGGGCCTCATTCTCTTGCTTGCTTACGCGATGTCATCGAATTCGGTCAACGGGCCGTCATGGTGCTTGGTAACCATGAATTGCACTTGCTGGCCGTGGCCGCAGGCGCGCAACGCATCCGTAAGGGAGACACGCTCAATGAAATCCTCGCGGCGCCTGATGCCGCCGATTTAATCGATTGGCTACGCCACCGACCGCTGACTCATTACCAAAACGGCATGCTGATGGTGCACGCCGGAGTGCTGCCACAGTGGGACCTCACTCTGACCTTGGAGCTCGCGCACGAGCTAGAGCAAGCGCTACGCGGTCCCGCTTGGCGAGACTGCGTGGCACAACTTAGCCAGCCTAGATTAACGCGTTGGCATCCAGGGTTAACGCGTGACGAACGTCTGCGCATCACAGCTCATACGCTCACACATATCCGTTTCTGTAACGCCGCGGGAGAACTAGAATTTAATGCTAAAGGCGGGCCTGACACAGCGCCACCTGGCTATATGCCGTGGTTCGATGCGCCCGATCGACGCACCGCCGAGCTCACCGTTGTATTCGGGCATTGGGCAGCACTCGGCCTCTTGCTACGTGATAAGCTGTGCGCACTGGATAGCGGTTGCATCTGGGGCAAGCAACTCTCAGCTATCACCCTCAATCCTGAGCCAAGTCAGCGGACGCTGATACAGGTCACCTGCCCGGCCGAGTAGCGCGTTGCTTAATTCAGCTCAACCCTGCTCACCTCCGCATTAACAACCGCAGCCTCAGGCGATGGCTCTAATCGTTGTTGCAAAAGCCTCAATGCGCTGTGCACCGCCCCTTGCGCGCAGCGCGCTAACTCACGCCGGTCATCACAGGCTCTAAGCGGAGCCGTAATATACAGATGGGCGGTGAGCGGCGCAGCCCGTAAAATCGATATCAGCGAAGCAAATAATGAAATCTCGCCAATATAGGCGGGCGCAAGCGATTGCTGGCCTTGTGCATCTTCATACATTAAACAGATGGGTTGCACAGCCGCCATCGCAGATACCGGCGCTTGTAGTAAATTCGCATGAAATGGCAATAGCTGAATGCCATCGGATGTCGTCCCTTCCGGAAAAATACAAATTCTTTCGCCGCTTTTTAACGCATCCGCTAACTGACACACAATCCGTAGCGCATCACTACGCTTATCACGCCGAATAAAAACCGTACCGATGGTTTTCGCTAGCCAGCCCAAGATCGGCCATTTCTGAATTTCTGCTTTAGCCACAAAAGAGACTGGCCGCCAAGCACTAATTACATAAATATCTAACCATGACACGTGATTGCCTACTAGCATCACGCTGTGCTCAAGCACTTCGCCCGCTGGATGCACCACGAGCTTAACCCCGCATATCTCAAGTAAGCGCCGCGACCAGTCACGCACCATCGATTGTTGGCGCACGTGCTCGGCTCGCGGAAAAACCACAGCGGCAAGCGCTATGCCGCGCAGAAAATGAAAGATTAAGCGCGCAACGCGCAGGCTTACTTGCATTATTTTTCCCTTGATTTATCGCTCAAGCAGTCTTGGCACAACCGGCTGCTCAGTAGGTTGACTTTATGCCTGGCTGGCTTGATAGACCAGTTGGCCGGAGATGATCGTGAAGCGTACCCGGGCGGGCAATTCATACCCTAAAAATGGCGTATTATGGCCCTGACTTCTAAGCTGGTTCGGCTCAACTCGCCAATGCGCATCCAGCGCAAAGAGCGTCAGATCAGCCGGAGCACCTAACTCTAAACGGCCTTTCTCCAGATTCAAGATAGCGGCTGGCGCACAGGTGATTTTGGCTAATGCGGTGGGTAATGGTACGCGCTTTTCTTGCGCCCATTTCACGGTCAGCGATAACAACAGCTCAAGCCCAGTTGCGCCGGCTGAAGCTTCGCCAAATGGCAAAAGTTTTTCGTCGTCGTCAACTGGCGTATGGGCAGAACAAATGGCGTCGATCGTGCCATCGATTAACCCGGAGCAGATTGCATCCCGATCACGCTGCGCGCGCAAAGGCGGATCGAAGCGGTACTGCGCATTAAAATCCCCAATATCCAAATCAATCAGATGCAAGTGATTAATCGTCACATCGCAGCTTAAGCGCAATCCTTCTTGCTTTGCTGCGCGCACCAGCTCAATCCCCGCAGCGGAAGAAAGATGCGTCACATGGACCCGTGCGCCCGTGACGCGCATCAATTCAAGAATGGTATGCAGTGCAATGGTTTCCGCCGCTGTCGGCACTCCACGCAAGCCAAGCCGCGACGCCCAAGGCCCACTTGCAGCCACCCCACCTTGAGCTAAATACACATCCTGCGCGCGCAACCAAACCGTATAGTCATATGTCGAGGCATATTGCAAAGCATGCAATAATACTTGAGTGTTCGCAATCGGCGCATCCGCCTGAGAAAAACCAATACAGCCCGCATCAGCCAACTGAGCCATTTCAGTAATGGCCTGCCCTTTGAGTCCAACCGTCAAGGCACCGAGTGGGTACACATGTGCTTGATTTAGAGTACGGGCGCGGAATTTCAGCATTTCAACTAGACCGGGTTCATCCAGTGGAGGATCCGTATCCGGTGGACAAACTAAGCTGGTCACCCCACCCGCAAGCGCGGCGGCCATTTCCGAGTCAAGTGTTGCCTTATATTCATGACCAGGCTCACGCAGCCGCGCTAACAAATCAACCAAGCCAGGCAATACAATTAAACCACGCGCGTCAATCTCATGGCACCTCTCAAACGCCGGCGGCGCGCTGCCGATACCAGCAATTTTGCCTGCGGCAACGAATAAATCAGCCTGGGTGTCCATACCTGACGCGGGGTCAATTAAGCGAGCACCTTTGATATGAAGGTTCATTATTTATTTTCGATCAATTGCGATTTGCACAAATACTTTCTAAATCAAATAAAAGAGTCTGCGCGACTTCCAAACCCATCCATAGGCTGCGCAGATTGATCTTTTTTCCAACTTTGGCGTTAACCATTGTTCCCTGCAATAATCCCCATAACCGCCATGCGCACCGCAATTCCAAAGGTGACCTGGTGCAAAATCACGGATTGCGCGCCATCGGCAACCGATGACTCTATTTCAACTCCACGGTTCATCGGCCCTGGGTGCATCACAATCGCATCTGGCGCAGCCAATGCGAGGCGCTCAGGAGTTAAGCCCCAACTTTTGAAATATTCTTGGGCCGAAGGCAAGAGCGTGCTATTCATTCTCTCATTCTGCACACGCAGCATAATGATGACGTCCACGCCCTTTAACCCTTCGCGGATATCATGAAAAACCTGCACCCCAAATCGCTCAAGCCCATCGGGCAGCAAGGTGCGTGGGCCGATCACCCGCACTTCGGGCACGCCCAGCGTGGTTAACGCATGAATATCGGAGCGTGCTACCCGAGAGTGCAGAATATCGCCAACGATCGCCACGCGGAGCTGCGTAAAATCTTTTTTATACTGGCGGATGGTATACATGTCCAACAAACCTTGCGTCGGGTGTGCATGCCAACCATCGCCCGCATTAATCACATGCAAATGAGGCGCGCAATGTTGCGCCAGTAAATAAGGGGCTCCACTTTGCGCATGACGCACGACAAACATATCTGCTTGCATAGCGGATAAATTCGCTGCTGTATCCAGTAACGACTCACCTTTGCTGGTCGATGAAGCATTGATATTTAGATTCAGCACATCCGCTGATAAACGCTTGGCAGCTATTTCAAAAGTTGTGCGGGTGCGCGTTGAGTTCTCAAAAAAAAGATTGAATACTGACTTACCGCGCAAGAGCGGGACTTTTTTGACATCTCGCTCAGCTACGCCGACGAATTGCTGAGCTGTATCGAGGATCTGCGTAATAATATCTTTTGGCAGCCCATCGATTGTCAATAAATGCTTCAGTTCACCATTTTTTGTTAATTGCAGATTGCCTTTAAAACTCGGACGTAAGGTTGGCGCAGGCGGCCAAATGTTTGACATCTACTCTCCAGCGAAGAAAGCTATGCGAAGCGGCACAACTTCATAAGTACGTGTTAGCATGATTCAAAAGACACGTTAGTTACAACCCTATGCCATCGGTGTACGCTTCAGTATGAAACTCAAATGTGCCGTGCTCATTACGTTTCAAGACCAGCGTACGAGCGGCAGGCAGGTCCGCAGTGGCACCCACAAAACGGGCGGCAATCGGCAACTCGCGTCCCTCTCGATCGACCAATACCGCTAGATCAACTGCAGCCGGGCGGCCAAAATCATACAGCTCATTGAGCGCAGCTCGAATCGTGCGGCCAGTATAGAGCACGTCATCTAGCAATACAATCCGACGCCCCTCTACTTGAAACGGCAACAGAGTGGGTTGTGCTGGTCCATGCAAACCTTTTTCAGCGTAATCATCACGATGCAACACAACGTTCACAACGCCGAACCCAGCGAGCTTTAAATCACTGGCCAACCGTTCGGCCAGCCAAGCTCCGCCACTCCAAATACCGACCAGCGCAACACCGTCAGGCCGATGCAAGGCATCGCCATAAGCGGCGCGAATTTGGTCACGCAAAACATGGTACAACGACTCGGCGTCAGGCAATTGCATATTCATCAAAAAATTGTTGCAAAATAATGCGGGCAGCTTCAGCGTCAAGCTGCGTTAAATCGTGGTTCTGTGCAGCCGCGGCGACGGACGAATAACGTTCATCGACCCACACCACGGGCAAGTTGAAGCGGCCATATAGCTGTTGACCGAAGCGCTTAGCCCACTGCGTCATCTGATGCGCGGCCCCATCTGTATGCAAAGGTAAGCCAACCACCAGTTTTGCCGGTTGCCATTCTTTAATCAGTGCGCCAATCGCTGCAAAACGGTGCTCGCGGTTATGATTCATGATCACAGTTAAAGCCTGCGCTTGCCGCATCAACATATTTCCAAGCGCCACCCCGATCCGCTTTGCGCCATAGTCAAACGCAAGTAGCGTTTCTGTAGAGCTCATAGCGCTATCTCTTGCCGTTTCGCACTTTGCGCACGATCAACCTCAGCACGCCAGAGCAACCCGCTGGGAGCCGCCTATTTTTACGCATGGCCCGCTTCGCCAGACAACATCGCCGGCGACACTCCGAGTATCGATAACGCTGCCGTAAAGCGCTGCTCGGCCGACACATTAAAAATAATGTTGGGATCTGCTTCAACGTTCAGCCAACCATTGCGCGAGATTTCTTCTTCGAGCTGGCCAGCGCTCCACCCAGCATGGCCTAGCGTCAGCAAAAATTTCCCTGGCCCTTTGCCAAGCGCAATTTCTTCCAGCACATCTTTCGAGGTCGTCATGGCTAAGCCACCTGGCACCTGCATAGATGAATTATATTGAGTCGAAGTAGGCTCATGTAAAACAAAACCACGCTCCGCTTGAATTGG
This sequence comes from Mycoavidus sp. B2-EB, assembly GCF_014218255.1. Classification (NCBI taxonomy): domain Bacteria; kingdom Pseudomonadati; phylum Pseudomonadota; class Betaproteobacteria; order Burkholderiales; family Burkholderiaceae; genus Mycoavidus; species Mycoavidus sp. B2-EB. The sequence goes on along the minus strand of NZ_AP021872.1, from coordinate 479,566 downwards.
ACCGCCGAAATAAACCGGCAAATGCAGCAAAGGCTCAATTTCCAGCTTGAGATCGATACGGTTAAAAAGCGCTTGCAAAACAATATCTGTCGGCCGATTGATCATTAAACCCAGTGCACCGCGTTCATTATGCTCACAGATATACACCACGGCTCCAGCGAAAACCGCATCAGCCATGCTAGGCATAGCGATCAAAAATTGATTCGTCAGATTAATCCGATCAGAGATTTTGGACATATTGAATTCTAACCCTTGAATTCCTTTAGCAAATGGCCATGCCGCAAAATCAGCCGACTCGTCCCAAGGCTTTATTTTGCTCACAGCGCCTCAAATTTGCACCATTTCAAAATCCTCTTTGCGGGCACCGCACTCCGGACAAGTCCAGTTCAACGGGATATCTTCCCAACGCGTGCCCGGCGCAATGCCTTCTTCTGGAAGACCGGCTTCTTCATCATAAATCCAGCCACAAATGAGGCACATCCAATTTTTATATTCCATACTGTTATACCACTACATCCCACAAGCTATGATTTAGACGTTGCAAAAATATCTCAAAAGGGCGATGGTACCGCGGTTGCGGCTTGATTTGCTCACATTTTGAGATAAATCTCATCAAGAGGGCACAAAAAACCCGCAGTTATGCGGGTTTTTTGTGCAGAAAATTGCGCCATGCTCATAAGAGCGCAGCGCAAATAAAGGCAAGCCTAGGCCATTACATATCCATGCCCATGCCACCCATACCGCCCATCCCACCTGGCATACCGCCAGCCGCAGGCGCATCTTCTTTAGGCAACTCAGCAACAGAACAGTCTGTCGTGAGGATCAGGCCAGCGATTGAGGCCGCATTTTGCAATGCAGTGCGAGTCACTTTGGTTGGATCAACCACACCCGCTTGCACCAAATCACCGTACTCGCCAGAAGCCATGTTGTAGCCAAAGTTACCTTTGCCATCGGCCACTTTTGCCACCACTACGCTGGCTTCTTCACCACCGTTTGCCACGATCTGACGCAGCGGCTCTTCCATCGCGCGCAGCACGATTTTAATGCCCGCTTGTTGATCGTGGTTATCGGCTTTCAAGTTAGCAACCACTTGACGCGCACGGATCAACGCCACGCCACCGCCTGGCACAATGCCTTCTTCAACCGCAGCGCGGGTTGCATGAAGTGCATCTTCAACCCGTGCTTTCTTTTCTTTCATTTCGATTTCAGTCGCAGCGCCGACCTTGATCACCGCTACACCGCCTGCCAATTTAGCAACGCGCTCTTGCAGTTTTTCACGGTCGTAGTCAGAAGTTGCTTCGTCAATCTGCACACGAATTTGTTTGACCCGCGCTTCAATGTTTTTCGCATCGCCTGCGCCATCAATAATCGTGGTGTTTTCTTTAGCAACTTCAATGCGTTTTGCCTGACCTAGCTCAGCCAGTGTCGCTTTTTCAAGCGTATGGCCGGTCTCTTCAGCAATCACTTGGCCACCCGTCAAAATCGCAATATCTTCGAGCATGGCTTTACGACGATCGCCAAAGCCTGGCGCTTTTACCGCGGCAGACTTCAAGAAGCCACGCATATTGTTCAAAATCAACGTAGCCAGTGCTTCGCCTTCAATATCTTCAGCGACAATCAACAATGGACGGCCTGCTTTTGCAACTTGATCAAGCAAAGGCAGCAGATCGCGAATGTTGGTAATTTTTTTGTCATGCAGCAACACATATGGATTATCCAGAGCTGCCACTTGCTTATCTTGGTTGTTGATAAAGTAGCCCGACAGATAGCCACGATCGAATTGCATGCCTTCGACTACATCGAGTTCGTTTTCCAGCGATTTACCATCTTCAACCGTAATCACGCCTTCTTTGCCTACTTTTTCCATGGCTTCGGCAATCAGCTTGCCAACCAGCTCATCGCTGTTCGCTGAGATTGAACCCACTTGAGCAATTTCTTTAGTCGTGGTGCAGGGTTTGCTGATTTTGCGCAATTCTTCAACTGCGGCCAAAACCGCTTTATCAATACCGCGCTTCAAATCCATTGGGTTCATGCCCGAGGCGACGGATTTCATGCCTTCGCGCACAATAGATTGCGCTAGCACGGTTGCGGTTGTCGTGCCATCACCAGCGTTGTCACTGGTTCTTGACGCGACTTCTTTAACCATTTGCGCGCCCATATTTTGCAACTTATCTTTGAGCTCAATTTCTTTCGCAACTGAAACCCCGTCTTTAGTCACAGTTGGGCCGCCGAAGCTACGCTCCAGCACAACATTGCGTCCCTTTGGACCCAATGTAACTTTAACTGCATTGGCTAGAATGTTGACGCCTTCAACCAGTTTAGCGCGGGCCAAATCACCGAATACAACTTCTTTAGCTGCCATCTTTGAAACTCCTTGAATTCTCTAACTTGATGAACTGAAAACTACGCTTAGCTAACGAGCACAGCCATAATGTCTTCTTCACGCATTACCAGCAACTCATTACCGTCAATCTTGACGGACTGACCGGAATATTTGCCGAATAGCACGCGATCGCCCACTTTAACATCTAGCGCAATCGAAGCACCTTTCTCATCTTTCTTGCCTGGCCCAATCGCCAGCACTTCACCTTGATCTGGTTTTTCAGCAGCCGTCTCAGGAATAACCAAGCCTGAGGCGCTTTTGGTCTCTTGGTCCAAACGCTTGATAATGACACGATCGTGCAAAGGACGCAGCTTTTTCATACAGACTCCTCTCAATAAATACTAGAAATACTAGAGAACAACTAAATTTTTAAAGCTCATAGGGAGAAGTATTCCCCGAGCCAAAAAGCGAAGATTTATTAGCACTCCTGGCTAACGAGTGCTAATTATACTGAATATGGAGACACATTGGCACAAATTCAAGAGCACGGCGCAAGCCTTATCATTATCCTGATTCGCCACAGCGCTTAGATACGCTAGGCGGGGGGGGTTATCTCGCAAAAGCCGCCAGATATTCTACCCAATGCGCGCCAGCCTCAACCGCCAACGCCTCTTTAACCCGCATCACTTCCTGCTCATATTCTTGCATCGTAAAGCCTCCCCGCATGTGCTGGAAACGGCAGTACATTAAATAAGTGTTGACGACATCTGTTTCACAATAATCACGAATTTCATCGATGCGCCCTTCGCTAAAAGCTTGCCAGACCTGGCTCCCATCCATTCCCAGCTTGCCCGGAAAACCACATAGTTTAGCCAATGCATCAAGCGGTGCGTTGGCGCGCGGCTGATAGAGCGCGAGTAAATCCATCAAATCCGTATGGCGAGTATGGTAACGGCTGATGTAGTTGTTCCATTTAAAATCTCGATCATCTTCGCCCAGGTCCCAGTATTTTGGGGCAGCGACGCCATTCACCAAAGCACGATAATGTAAGACTGGCAAATCGAATCCTCCGCCATTCCATGACACCAATTGAGGAGAATATTTTTCGATGACGCGGAAAAATAACTGAAGCAACGTAGCTTCCGCATCGTGCTTAGTGCCCAGCGACTTTACCCGAAAGCCTTCGCGGTCTCTGAATACGCAAGCAATCGAGACCACCCGTTGCAAATAATGCGGCAGAAAATCGGAGCCCGTTTTTTCGCGGCGCGCAGCGAACGCGCGTTGCGCAACCTCTTCATCAGACAGAGCACTAGGCCAATCATCCAATTGACGCGCACCTGCAATATCAGGCACGGTTTCAATATCAAAAACTAAAATAGGGGTCACAGCACAGCATCCTTGCGCACGCCGCTGGAGATGAAATAACGCTTTAAACGCGTCATGGCTTCTTGCTGAATTTGACGCACCCGCTCACGCGTCAGCTCCATCTCGTCAGCCACTTCCTCAAGCGTAGCAGGCTCAACATTGCCAAGGCCAAAACGACGCTCAACCACATGCCGATGCTTGTCTGGCAGACGCGCTAACCAAGCCTTCATTAATTCTTCCAGCTCACGCTGCTGAATTTTTGCCTCAGGCAATTGACTCTGCTCGTCAGATAAGAAGTCCAGCAAACTGCTTCCTGGATCGAGCTCTAGCGGCGCATCAAGCGAAGTCGTCCGTTCGCTTAAGCCAAGAATATCAGATACCTCATCAACCGTCTTGCCGGTTAAATGAGCAATATCATCCACGCTCGCATCGCGTCGCTCAAGAGAACCATCGGCATTTACTGTGCTTTTTTCTAAATGACGCTTAGCACGTAATATTTGATTTAACTCACGGATCACATGAACCGGCAAACGCACTGTGCGCGCTTGATTCATAATGGCACGCTCAACACTTTGCCGAATCCACCAAGTCGCATAAGTAGAAAAACGAAACCCCCGCTGTGGCTCGAACTTGCTAATCGCATGCATCAGCCCAAGATTGCCCTCTTCGATTAAATCGAGCAACGGCACGCCACGGTTTAAATATCCTTTAGCAATGCTAACGACAAGCCGCAAATTACGCTCAATCATGACTTGCCGCGCTTCGAAATCCCCTTGCTGCGCGCCCGTTGCATAACGCTGCTCTTCCTCAACCGTTAACAAAGGCTTGGCGCTAATCCGGTTCAGATAATGCTGAATCGTGTCTGCGGTTAGCTCAGATCGTAACAAAGCACCAAAATCACTTGGGTCGGGTTCGTCAATCGCTACCGCATCCGGGGTATTTTCGCTGTCATTTTCGTCCAGCACATCTTCAGCCACTTCACTGCCACGCTCAAATGGCAAGTCAGGCGTCTCTTCCGAGCTTAATCTATCATCAAGCTGACCAAATAGTGGATCGGCTCTATCGTACGGCTGTTGACGCTTTGAATTCGGCATATTGATTGAGAGAGCTAATTTATTAAGGAGTCGATAAATACTTCATTGGATCTACTGGCTTACCCCGCTGACGCACTTCAAAATGCAACATCACGCGATTTGCATCGCTATTTCCCATCTCGGCAATTTTCTGGCCCCTAGTTACGGCCTCGCCTTCCTTAACGAAAAGCGCTCTATTATGCGCATAAGCCGTTAAAAATGTAGCATCATGCTTAATAATAATCAAATTGCCGTACCCTCTTAAGCCGTTGCCAGCGTAGACAATGCGGCCGTCAGCCGCAGCTGAGATTGGCGTTCCTACGACGCCGCCAATATCCAAGCCTTTATTTTTTAATTCATCAAACGTACCCAGTACTGGGCCACGCACTGGCCAGGCAAGCGCAGTAACCGGCGCGGCCGCAGGAGTCTGCGCGCCAGGCTCAGTGCTAGGACCAGAAGGGTCAGCGGCTGGACTACTCTCGAGCGACCGCACCTGAACCGCGCTATCGATTACCGGCGCGGTTGAAACGCCGGGTGTATCGGGAGCGGGTTCTGCTCCTGGCGGCGTCACACGCAGCAATTGGTTAGCTGCGACCTGAGATGCGCTTTGCAGGTTATTCCACGCCACAATATCCTGATAATGTTGGCCGTTTTCAAGCGCGATTCGATATACCGTATCGCCTGGCTTAACTCGGTAATAGCCAGGCGGTGCCGGCGCCGACACTAACTGGCTCGCCAACGCGCTCGCCTCAAAGCGGTCGCTGATTGGAGCGTGGACAAGTCGTGTCGAGCATGCGCCAAAGACGAGCACCGACAACCCACAAAGGACGCGCGGAAAAATTGCTAGGCAGCAGCTTTTATCGAATCTTCGCAACGTAGTCATCAATTTCAAATCACTCCGGATTTTAAGGGAACAAAAAAAACGCGATCAAGTTTTGACTCGCGCCATTGAGTTGCTGATATACGCTCAATCAGCATCAAAATCTGCGTTTCACTACTGCTTTCTGGATGGGCTGGAAGCACCACCGGCGCCACCAAACGCCCGCCAATTGCAAGCTGCTCAAGCAATATTTCGGGAATGCCAATGCCAGCTGCCGCTATGATAATCGCATCGAATGGCGCGGCCGCGGGCAACCCCAAGCATCCATCGCCATACTGTAACCGAAGATTCGCTAGCCGTAGTGGACGCAAGTTTCTTTTAGCCCGCTCAAACAACGGCTGCACCCGCTCAATCGAATACACTTCTTGCGCTATATGACTTAGCACAGCCGCTTGATAACCACAGCCGGTACCAATCTCAAGCACTTTTTTTAACCCTCTATCAGTCGTAGCCAATTCAATCATCCGCGCCACCACTGTAGGTTTAGAAATCGTTTGCTGATAACCGATGGGCAAAGCCATTTCTTGGTAGGCTTGCGCCGCCAAACCCGGATCCACAAACAGATGCCGTGGCACCGCGCTCAGCGCCGCCAGCACCCGCGCATGGCTTACACCATTAGCCCGCACGCGCTCAACCATCCGCTCGCGCACCCGTTCCGAGGCCAAAGCTGGATGCAGCACCGTTACCGGATTAGGCGGACGGGCTTGAAGCATAGTTGCGTGACGCCACGCCACAGCGCTTACGCCGCTCTTTTTAGCCTGGCGCGCCCGCACTTCGGCTAAACTAAGCGGAAAACGCTTAGCGTGCGTCATGATTTTGACTCCGCCGCCAACACCCAGTCTTGCACGCATGGAAGCAATTGCGTATGGGTTAGGTCAAGCTGCAATGGAGTAACGGACACTCGCCCGTGCTCTACCGCATGAAAATCCGTTCCTTCACTTGCATCGCATACATCGCCCGCTGGGCCAATCCAATAAACCGGCTCGCCCTCTGGGCTCATTTGCTGAATCACCGATTGCGATGGATGCCGCTTGCCCAGCCGCGTCACACACCATTCACCCAAATCGTGATAAGCCCGGTTGGGAATATTAATATTTAATAAAAACGGTGCCGCTAATGGGTGCGCCAGATAGTGCGCCACAATATCGCCCGCCACGCGCGCGGCCGCCCCCAAATGCGCCCAGCCCTTATCGGCCAGAGAAAAGGCGAAAGCAGGAACGCCAAACATAAACCCTTCCGTTGCCGCTGCCACCGTACCTGAATACAACGTGTCTTCCCCCATATTCTGCCCATTATTGATGCCCGAAACAACTAGATCCGGTTTGTAATCGAGGATACCCGTGAGCGCAATATGAACGCAATCGGTCGGCGTGCCATTCAGATAGCGAAAACCATTCGCCGCAGTAAACACGGATAATGGTCGCGATAAAGTCAATGAATTAGATGCGCCGCTACAATTACGCTCTGGCGCAAGCACGGTTACTTCGCCCAAGGGCTTTAAAGCTTCATAGAGTGCAGCTAAGCCAGGCGCCAAATAACCATCGTCATTACTGAGTAAAATTCGCATATTTATTGATTGTAACTGAGGAAACACCAAACATGCTGAGCTACCGCCACGCCTTTCATGCGGGCAATCATGCCGATGTGCTCAAACATAGCATTATTGTGCACATCTTGCGCCATCTCGCCCAGAAAGAAAAAGCTTTTTGGTACCTAGACACGCACGCAGGCGCAGGAGTCTATGAGTTATTGGGGGCATATGCAAGCCAAACTGCCGAATACGAAACCGGCATTGCAAGGCTCTGGGCATCCTCCAATTTACCCCCTCTGCTAGCAGATTATATCGCCCAAGTGCGGGCCCTGAATGAGACTGAAGCTTTACGCTTTTACCCCGGCTCGCCATGGCTTGCCTGGCACTTGACCCGCAGCCAAGATAGATTACGGCTGTTTGAACTCCATCCAACCGAAATTAAAATCCTACGCGATAATTTTGCCCAGTTACAACCGAACGGAAAACCACGCGCCCTATTACATGCAGGAGATGGCTTTAGCGGGCTCAAGGGTTTCCTCCCACCCCCACCGCGACGAGCGGTCGTGTTACTGGATCCTTCTTACGAAGACAAACAAGACTATCAGCGCGTATTAGATACGTTACAACAAAGCTTACGCCGCTTTGCGACAGGCACCTATGCAGTGTGGTATCCGCAGGTCCAACGGCCTGAAGCCCAGCGCTTTGCCGAACAGCTCAAACGCATCGCCGAAAAAAACTGGCTGCATGCTTTGCTGCAAACCTGTGCCCCACCGCGAGATGGCTATGGCTTATATGGCAGTGGTATGTTTATACTGAATCCGCCTTACTCATTAGCAGAAAACCTAAGAACCGCTTTACCCTACCTAGTGCAAACACTTGGGCGGGATACAGCAGCCACCTTCATGCTTGAGCAACATAAAATATGATGACAACCCTTGATGCGCTAAGAAAATACACCACCGTGGTTGCCGATACCGGCGATTTTCAACTACTCAAGCAATATCAACCGCATGAAGCGACCACGAATCCCTCGCTTATCTTAAAAGCGGTCCAGCAAAATCAATATCGCCCGCTCCTAGTTAAGATCGTCAATGATGATTGCCACCAAGGCATTGATTCCATCATGAATCAATTACTTATCGCTTTTGGCACGGAAATTCTAGCGCTTATTCCAGGCCGGGTATCTACCGAAGTCGATGCCCGTTTATCGTTTGATACGGCCGCGACGGTCGCCAAAGCGCATCAATTGATGGCGTTATACGAAACCGCAGGGATTGCACGCGAGCGCGTGTTAATCAAGATCGCCGCCACCTGGGAAGGCATACGTGCCGCCGAACAACTCGAGCAAGCAGGCATCCACTGTAATATGACACTGGTTTTTTCGCTAGAACAGGCCATTGCGTGCGCCGCAGCAGGCGCTCGCTTAATCTCGCCATTCGTGGGTCGGATCTATGATTGGCATAAAGCCAATGCAGGTGCTGCATGGGATGAGCAGAAAAATGGGGGCGCTAACGATCCTGGCGTGCGCTCTGTTAAGCAGATTTATCATTATTACAAACAATTCGGCTACGCGACCGAGGTGATGGGCGCGAGCTTTCGTTCAACTGCGCAAATCATCGAGCTTGCCGGCTGCGATCTACTCACCATCAGCCCGCCATTACTCGAGCAACTACAAACCCGCACAACCGCGCTTGAGCGCAAGCTTACGCCACAGAATCCCTCCAGCGAAGCGCTGGAACCCATCACGCTAAACGAATCAGCGTTTCGTTATCAGCTTAATGACAACGCTATGGCAACCGAGAAACTTGCTGAAGGCATTCGTCAATTTGCCGTGGATAGCGCTAAACTTGAAACCATGATTCAATCGTTACAAACCTAGCTGGAGCGCTCCGCAAGGAGATCACACGCAAGCAATTGCTTACTCAAAAAAGACCATAGCGATAAAAGCACACGCAGAAGCACACCACATCACCCGCTTCAGTAGTGTGACCATGATTTTTTTAGATGCTGCGTAGAATTCCAGCATACCATCATAAGTAGTCAGCACACATCACGGTTTTACCTGAACAATTTCAACAGGCTCGCATCATGATACTAAGCTTCGCATTGTAATCACAGACGGAGCTCCTGTCGTCAATACTGGGATTACTGCGTTACTTCAAACACGCTAATCCGATTAATCGCCACAGGAATGGACATGCTGCCGTCTAAATCTAATTTAACCATCGGTGCAGGGAATACCGAGAAATACGATTCTTCCATGGAATCGGCAGATAAGGGGAAGGAAAGATCCCGTACTCCCTCACCCAAAGGCCTACTTTCTGATCTGGTAGGACCTCCCAGACCCGGCAGCAGCCCGAGTGCAAGTATGTCCCGGGTATACAAGGCAGCACAGGCAGACCCGTTCAGTACGGTGAAGTCTAGTCTCGGCCCTAAAAGCGGTAGTCACCCAGATCTTCACTACAAACAAGGAGGAGGATTTCTTGTAGCTACGGAGAAGAAACGGGCCCTTACATCCCAAGAAATTGCTCAAGAGAATGCAAGACGAGAGGCAAAATTCAAAGAAGTGCTAGAGAAAAAACCTAAAGCAAAAGCCCCCAAACAGGTCGATGAAGGTGCTACGGTGACCGAATTCAAAGGCGGAATCGAGTACCATCCACCAGGTGGCGTCCACTCTAATTATCCAGAAACCGTAAATTATGAAGAGGGGGGCTCTTACGTGCGTGTCACGCCTGAAGTTCCTCAGGGTGAAAAGCAACGCATTGGCCGACATGGCCCTTTTAGTCCCACAACGACCTTTGATCACCAACCTCTCAAGGGCCGCCCCGCTCAAGTAACAAACCCCAAGCCCCCAAAAGAGTCCGATTCGCCACCGCCTTCACCTGAGACAGCCCATCAAATTATGCAGGCTATGCACCAAGATCCGGTGGAGACGATGGCTCAACTCCAATCAGGAAAGCCTTATGCAGACATTGCCAAGGCCCAGGAGAAAGGAAAAGCACCGAGTAAAAACTAGCCAGGGGCAAAGAAAATAGACACGCTGGCATAGGCAATTAATCAACCGCACCATATCTACCCTTTCTAATCAAATTACTTATACTCTAATCGCCACTAATACAGTAGTGGTCTGGGTTTGACATCCCGGCAACACAAAGAAAGAAGGCTCGCGCTTATGGCGGGGCCGGGTAGGGGTACCTTCGGGTACGCCGATTCTTGTGTTTCGGTATGTCAACCCTGCTCGGTTCCGCCACCTCTTTTGACATAGGGGTGCGTCGGAGTTTAAAGCCAAACACAAGGAGCAGCGTGATGTATTGCCTTGAATCTTACCCTTCTCCCCCGAAGTATCTCTTTTCATCTCCTCGAGTTTTATCTCTTAAACAATGTCCTAAAAAACACTCTGCTAATTTACAACATTCTCGACGTTCTCCATTTTCCTTCAAAAAACTCGCTCCTTCCCTCTGCGCATTTTATTTTCACTTCACCGATCTTGCTCAAGTTCAATCCTCGATTGAGGTCATGATTAAACCCAAAGCACCTCACCTTCCTCTAATACGGCCAACCCCTCCTTTTTCGACGCCTTACCGGCCAAAACGTCCTGATTCTGAGGAATATTGCGAAGCCGCACTCGCTTCTAAGCAAAGCTTGATCCGCTAAACTCTAGGAGCTGGAAATGAGAGAAATTAACCAGCGCAGGCTGAGGTACTTCTACTCGGTCTACACCCACGGAAAAATTCGTACAGCTTCTGATTATTTGAATACAGACTGCTCGGTGATTACGCGGCAAATCTGTCTGTTAGAAGAAGAGATCGGATTTAAATTATTCGAGCGACGGCCCCGCGGTGTTGCGCCAACCGAGGTGGCCAAATTATTACTTGAATATTATCGCAAGAACTGCGAGGCACAAGCAGAGTTTGAAGCGGGTTTACAGGCACTGAGTGAAATGCGACGAGGACGTATTCATATCGCTACCGCCAGTACATTCGTTGCCCCACTCATGGGCGTATTCAATCAATTTCATCGTCAATTTCCCGATGTCAACCTGAATATCGAAGAAATTTTCGAGCCGCATAAAATTATTCATCAAATCCTCGAAGACATTTTGCATATAGGAATCATCCACCTTTGCCCTGAAAGACCGGATCTTCAACTTTATGCAAGCGTGCCGTTACCCTTATATATGTTAGTGAGCAAAGAACACCCTCTGGCTCACAAACAAAAGGTCACACTTAAAGAAGCGATGAGCTCCTCACTTTCACTACCGGCTTCGGGTGTGTTACGAGAACTGGTCCAGTCCGCTTGCCACACAGAAAAAATTGCCCTTCCCCCCTGCATATTTGAAAGTGATTCAACGGCGGCACGGAAAAAATTTGCCTGCGACAGCTTGGGTACAGTATTTATGTCGGTTTTTTCAGCACGAGAAGAAATTAAAAAGGGTGAGCTTATTGCGCTAGAAATTGTTCATCCCGTTTTTCAGTCAGCCAAACTGGCTTTGGTTGTTAGACGGGGTAGACCCTTGCTGCCCGCTACTCACCAATTGCTTAAATTGCTTCATGGAGGGCTTTCTATTTTTACGCAGGAGTCAACGGCTAACGATAGCTCACTCATCAGGTCTAGGGAGGAAGGCTAAATGAAAGGGCAAAATCAATTTCTCAGGAGTCGACGTAATATGATTAAGACAGTGATAGCCGGTTTGGGTGTAGCATCCGTGGTGAGTGTCCCCCTCATTAAACCGTCTCTTAAACTCACCCAAAAATCAAAGCAAAAAATTATTATCCGCACCTCGGGCGGAAGGGATCATATTGCTTATACCAAAATACTCTTCGAACCCTTCACAAAGGAAACCGGGATAGAGGTCGAGGCCATCATATCCAATGTAGAGCCTATCGCCGAAATTAAAACCATGGTCAATACGGGGACATATCATTGGAATATGGCGTGCCTGGGCAATCGGGCCGTTCCGATCCTAAGCAAGGACGGTTATTTGGAAAAGCATGAGCTTGAGCATGATCCCGTAGTTTCAACCATCATGCCGCACTTTTTGTCAGAATGTAGCGTTGGGATGAATGTCTACTCTACCGTGCTCGCCTATCGTGAAGAGGCATTCAAAGGACGCCAAGCACCGAGAACGTGGAAGGATTTTTGGGATGTGAAAAATTTCCCAGGCCGTCGCGCCCTGCGCAAAATTCCGTTTGATACGATAGAAGAAGCCTTACTGGCCGATGGCGTACCACCCGGAGACGTCTATTCCGGTAATGATCTTGAGCGCGCCTTTCGTAGCCTGGATAAAATCAAGCCGCATATTTCCGTCTGGTGGCAAAATGCGCCCCAGGCTGAACATCTCCTGAAAACGGGCGAAGTCGATTTACTTCCTATCTTTTCACTGGGTGCACTCGCTGCTATTGAAGTGGGTGCGCCCGTTGCGTTTTCCTGGGATCAACATATCTACGGATACGATAATTGGACCATTTTAAAAGATACGCCTAATGCGGATGCTTGCCAGCAATTTATCCAATTTGCCACAGACCCTGATCGACAGGCACGCCTTATCCCCTATGGGATAGCCCCGACCCAACCTAGCGCTTTAACCCAAGAGGTTTTACAAAGAAACCGCATTGATCCCAAATATGTAAGACTACTTGCCACTTATCCAGAGAATTTGGAAAAAGGGATGCCGAGCGATGGGGGATATTGGGCGAGTAGGCACAGTGCTGTGATTGAACGCTATAACCATTGGCTTTTGGGTTGATAAAAAGCGGCAAGTAAAAGTCGGTTGTGGAGATCCATCCGACCTACTCAATTTTTGCACTGGCTGCCCCCTTGCTAAACCTGGGCATTATTTGCAACAAAACCCCCGCCAACCCTTTTAAATACTAATACTTTTTGTTAAAGCTTGGCGACGTCTGTAGTACAGCTGGCGGAGATGGTAGGATTCGAACCCACGGTACGGTCGCCCGTACGGCTGATTTCAAGTCAGCTGCCTTAAACCGCTCGGCCACATCTCCCAAAAAAACGCTATTGTAACTCAGGATTGAGCATAATATAACTCATACATCACTCTTTCGCCTGCCGCTTAAGCTCACAAAAACAAGCTTTGTAAATCATTTAAAAAACGCTGGCCAAGCGGCGTTGGCGCAATCGTTTCATGATTGCACAAAAGTAAGCCACGCGCTTCGGCAGCGCGCAAAGATGCCGCGATCGTCGTCATGGACAAACCCGTGCGCTCCGTAAATTGATACACCGGAAACCCTTCTGGCAAACGCAATACGTTTAACATAAACTCAAACGGCAATTCGCTCGCATTCACTTCATGCTCTTCCTGCACAAAAAGCGCTTGCTTAGCTTGTGCAATGTAAGTCGCTGGATGTTTATAGCGTATTTGCCGAATAATACGCTCGGGAAAGGAAAGCTTGCTATGCGCACCTGCACCAATCCCTAAGTAATCGCCAAAACGCCAATAATTCAGATTATGCTGACAGGCTTGGCGCGGCTGCGCATACGCGGATACTTCATAATGAAGGTAGCCCGCCTCATGCATACGCTGATGGATCCATTCCTGCATATCCGCGCAGATATCATGGTCCGGTAACGTGGGCGGGTATTTTGCAAAGCGCGTGTTAGGTTCAAGCGTCAGTTGATACAGAGAGAGATGAGGCGGACTATACGAAAGTGCCGTTTCCAAATCAGCCTGACACGCACTTAAGGTTTGCCCAGGAAGCGCAAACATTAAATCAAGATTAAAGCGATCAAATAGGCGCTGCGCAACTTCCGTCGCGCGGCGCGCTTGCGACCCATCATGAATGCGGCCCAGCGTAGCCAGCTGAGCATCGTCAAAACTTTGTATCCCAAGCGACAAACGATTGACGCCGCTGCTACGGAATTGGCTGAATTTCTCAGCCTCGAATGTGCCAGGATTCGCCTCTAATGTAATTTCCGCATCCGCGATCAGTGGCACGCGCGCGCGCACATCTGCCAAGAGCCGGTCGAGTCCTTTGGCCGACAATAAGCTAGGCGTTCCACCGCCAATAAATACCGTATGAATGGTACGCCCCCAAATGAGGGGCAGCGCCTGCTCAAGATCAGCGCACAGCGCATCCAGGTAAACCTCTTCTGGAAACTCGCCAACGCCCTTCCATTCATGCGAATTGAAATCGCAATAAGGGCATTTTTTTACACACCATGGAAAATGCAGATAGAGCGAGAGTGGCGGTAACGCACTAAGCCGAATGCGTTTTGTCGAAAAAAGCGGTGCCGCTATAGTGCGCTCTGTTTGCGCAACTGGCTGAGCTGTATTTACATCTGAACCCATATTACAGGTTTTTCATCCTCTCATTTTTAAGCCGCTTAATTAAATGCTCACTCGCAAGTGCACGATGACTTATGGTGTTCTTAACTGCAGGCGCCAGTTCCGCTGCCGTCTGTCCGAGCTCAGGCAGATAAAAAAGCGGATCATAGCCAAAGCCGTACTCGCCGCGCGCTACTTTTGCAATTTCACCATACCAACGCGCCTCAACAATGATAGGTTCAGGATCTTGCGCGTGGGCGACGTAAACCAAGACACAAATATAGTGGGCGCGCCGGTCACGACAAGCTGCAAGCTCGCTGAGTAGCAACGCATTATTAGCGGCATCTGTTTTAGCACCGCCCGCGCGCTGCGCAAAACGCGCTGAATACACTCCGGGCGCTCCATGCAAGGCATGCACGCATAACCCGGAATCATCTGCCAACGCGGCCAAACCGCTGAGGTGCGCGGCATGGCGCGCTTTAGCCAGCGCATTTTCGACAAAGGTTGGATGAGGCTCTGCCGCAGGTGTAATGCCAAGCTCGCTTTGCGAGACTAAGGGCAAACCTACTTGCGCCAGCAAAGCCGTAAATTCGCGCAGCTTATTGGCATTGTTAGAGGCTAACACCACTTGATGCGGGTTTAGCGTCATAGACGAAGCAAGAGTTGTTGTATCCATCGCGGGCCATCACAATAAATAAATCAAGGTTCGATGGTTTTAAGCAACACTTAACTCCAACGCGGCTTTTTGTTTTTTGATTAGATCAGCAATGCCAATTTGCGCCAGGTCAAGTAACTGATTCATTTCTGTGCGAGAAAAAACCGCACCCTCGGCAGTACCCTGAATTTCGACAAAACCCTCTTGGCCTGTCATCACTACATTCATATCTGTGCCGCACGTGGCATCTTCATCATAGTTAAGATCAAGCACAGGAACGCCATCCACCATGCCAACCGATACTGCAGCGACCCAGTCGATAATCGGCAGTTGTGCAATGTGCTGGTCGTGCAACAGTTGCGTGACGGCATCATACGCAGCCACGAAAGCGCCCGTAATACTCGCTGTGCGCGTGCCACCATCCGCCTGCAGCACATCGCAATCGATCTGCAGCGTACGCGCACCGAGCTTTTTAAGATCAAAAGCTGCACGTAGCGCACGCCCAATTAAACGCTGAATTTCCTGAGTGCGGCCAGTCTGTTTGCCGCGCGCCGCTTCGCGCTCGCTGCGCGTGTGCGTCGCCCGTGGCAACATGCCATATTCTGCAGTGAGCCAACCTTGATTTTGGCCCCGTAAAAATTCTGGCACCCGCTCCGCAATACTTGCCGTACAGATCACTTGAGTATCACCAAATTCAATCAACACCGAACCTTCGGCATGTTTTGTGTAATGGCGGGTGATGCGTACTTCACGCATTTGAGCGGGCGCGCGGCCATCTGGCCGGAGTGAGAGTAGATTCATAGACTTCCAAATTATATACTGCTCCGCACCTTGAACGCATCGATACCGGCATCAAAGGGCGTATATCCTTTAAAATACACTCTTCTCCCTTGTTTCTGATTAAGATGAGTTTCCCCCGCCATGATTTGGCGTTGCAACCTCGAGCGAGCGTAATTGATGATTTATAGCATGACTGGCTACGCCAACGTCACCCACGAAGTACCCATTGTAGCGAATAGCGAGGCCCCCGCAACCAGTGTATCGGTCGAGCTGCGCACAGTGAACTCGCGTTTTCTTGATCTGACTTTCCGCATTCCCGACGAGCTCCGCGCCACGGAACCTGCCATGCGCGAAATGCTTACACAAAAGTTAGGCCGTGGCAAAGTCGAGATTCGCATTAACCTGCAACGGAGTGAAGTACTGCCGACCATTGGCGCGCTTAATCATGATGCGCTAACGCAGCTAGCACTGATTGAAGATCAAATCCTGAGCCGCTTTCCCAAAGCTGAGCGGCTCAAAGCCAACGAGATTTTGCATTGGCCTGGCGTACTGAGTAAAAATAACAGCAAAACGCAGACGACAGACAACTTGAGTGCAACCGTCATCCAATGCGCCCAACAAGCGCTCAATGAATTAATCCATATGCGCGCACGCGAAGGCGCGCAGCTCGTTACCCTATTGCTTGATCAAGTGACCGAGATAGAAAAAATTGTCACTGAAATTACGCCTTGGGTGCCGGAGTTAATCAGCAAACACCAACAAAAAATTGTCGAACGCCTGCAAGAAGCCCTTGGCCTCGCCACAGCAGGTAATACGCCAGCGCCCATCTCGCGCGAGGAAACCGCAGAGCGGATCCGGCAGGAAATGACGATGTATGGCATTCGCATCGATATTAGCGAAGAATTAAGCCGACTCTCCACACATTTGCACGAGACAAGACGCATCCTCCAGCAAGGCGGCCGCGTTGGCAAACAACTGGATTTTATGATGCAAGAACTCAACCGAGAAGCCAACACGCTAGGCTCAAAAGCTGCGGCTAAAGAACTGGCCGATAGCGCGATGAAGTTTAAGCTTTTAATCGAGCAAATGCGCGAGCAGATACAAAATCTGGAGTAATCTTGTGGTTGATAATGTGGTCGTGGTTTTTAAGCTATAGGCTTTTTCTCGCGCTCCTCAATCATACGAGGCAGTATTTCTAATTTTTAACCCTAGAGCCTATTATTGTTATTTATGAGCCAGGCAACCCCATCTAATACACCTCTTTGCGTTACGCCACCCAGTTACTCAGCAGAAAATCATCACCCTGGGCATTTATTGATGGTGATCGCACCTTCCGGTGCAGGCAAATCAACGCTGGTTAACGCTTTACTTGAGCAAGATACCGGCATCAGTTTATCGGTCTCTTATACGACACGCGCGCCTCGGCCTGGCGAAGTAGATGGGCGCGCCTATCATTTTGTTAAACAAGACGATTTTTTCGCGCGCCGTGCGCGGGGCGAGTTTATCGAGAGTGCAGAGGTACATGGGCACTATTACGGCACCTCGCGCCTGTGGATTGAACAACAAATCGAAATTGGCCATGATGTGCTGCTTGAAATTGACTGGCAAGGGGCGCGCCAAATACGCCGGCAGTTTCGTCATGCAGTCAGCATTTTCATTTTGCCGCCTTCGCTGGATGCGCTCGAAGAACGGCTTAAAAAACGCGGACAGGATGCGCCTAATGTGATTGTGAGAAGATTACTTGCAGCAGGCAGCGAAATGGCTCACGCCGCCGAGGCTGAGTATGTGGTGATCAATGATCATTTTGCCAATGCACTGACACAATTGCAATCGATTATCGCCACGACACGGTTGCGTTTTGCTTCTCAGTGCGCGCGCCATGCGGCTCTTTTTGCAGAGCTGGGCATTCATGCTGCGACGACGGATTAGAAAAACAAAAATGGCTAAAACCCCCACTCAACCCTGCTGATGTAAAATAGACTCATTCTTATAAAGGAAAAATGAATCATGGCCCGCATTACTGTTGAAGACTGCTTGCAAAACGTCCCGAACACCAACCGTTTTGACCTTACGCTGGCTGCCACTTATCGAGCACGCCAACTCATACTAGGGCACGCCACCAAAGTTGGCAACCGCAATAAGGCACCTGTCGCCGCTTTGCGCGAAATCGCCGACGGCATTATAGATATTAACGAGATGCTGAAAAAAGTTCCGCTATAAACACGCGCCGCGAAGTTCGTTTAAACTCAGCATCTACTTAATATATGGAGGCTAATATGAACGAGAACTCGTCGTCTGCCTCCACCTCAGAAACGCCAAGCACGCGCAAATATATCGACGTAGTGCTTGAGCAGTCGGTTAAGCATTTATTTGGCCCCACCGTCACGCCTGAACATCCGCGTAAGCATAAAGTCGTTTCAATCGCGACCCTAACCGCGGCTTTATCTGAATACCTCGAACAGTCAGAAATCGAGCAAATCAAAGTTGCATTCCATTTCAGCGATCAAGCTCATCTTGGTCAATATCGGCAAAGTGGCGAGCCTTATATCACGCATCCGGTCGCGGTTGCCGAAATCTGCGCCAGCTGGCGACTCGATGCGCAGTCCATCATAGCGGCATTACTGCATGATGTCATCGAAGATCAAGGGGTCACCAAAACTGAACTTACCGAGCATTTTGGGCCCAAAGTTGCTGAATTAGTCGATGGGCTATCCAAGCTCGACCGCATGGAGTTTCGCAGTCGGGAAGATGCGCAAGCGGAAAATTTCCGCAAAATGATGCTAGCCATGGCGCGCGATGTGCGCGTGATCATCATTAAGCTAGCCGATCGTTTGCACAATATGCGTACGCTAAGCGCCGTACCGGCAGAGAAACGCCGCCGCGTCGCGCGCGAAACCATCGATATTTATGCACCCATCGCACACCGCTTAGGTTTAAATAATACTTATCGAGAATTACAAGAAACCAGTTTTGCAAATTTTCATCCACATCGTTATGCGACGATTGAAAAAGCCGTAAAAGCAGCGCGCGGCAATCGCCGCAAAGTAGTCAGCAAAATCCTGGAGTCCGTGCAGTACGCATTTGCTGATGAGCAAATCAACTGCGAAGTAACGGGCCGCGAAAAAACCATCTATAGCATCTACCGCAAAATGCGCGACAAACAATTGTCGTTTTCGCAGGTACTTGACGTATATGGTTTCCGCATCGTGGTCGAAAAACCGATTGAATGTTATTTATGTTTGGGGGTGCTGCACTCTCTTTATAAGCCCGTACCCGGTAAATTTAAAGATTACATTGCAATTCCCAAAATCAATGGTTATCAATCATTGCACACTACATTGGTGGGCCCGTTTGGAACGCCCGTTGAATTCCAAATTCGTACCCGGAAAATGCATGATATAGCCGAGGCCGGCGTCGCCGCGCATTGGCTCTATAAGAATGGCAGCGCAGATCTAAACGACGTGCAACAACGCGCGCATCAATGGCTCAAATCATTGCTTGATATTCAATTGGAAGCCGGCGACGCGAGTGAATTCCTAGAGCACGTTAAAATCGACCTCTTTCCAGACGCAGTCTATGTATTTACGCCGAAATCAACCATCATAACGTTGCCCCGCGGCGCTACCGCACTTGATTTTGCTTATGCAATCCATAGTGAATTGGGCAATCGATGCGCTTCAGTCAAAATTAATAATGAACTGCTACCGTTGCGCACTGAGCTGCAAAGCGGCGATATTGTCGAAGTTATCACGGCCGACTCCTCAAAACCAAACCCAGCATGGCTTGGCTTTGTACGCACCGGGAAAGCACGCTCGGCCATTCGGCATTACCTCAAAACGATGCGCTCCAATGAATCGGTGCAATTGGGCAAGCAGCTTATAGAGCAAGCGTTAAAAGGCTATGGCCTATCGTTAGACAATATGACGCCGCAAGCCTGGGATAAACTCGAACAATGGACTCACCACAGCAGTCAAGAAATCTTCGCTGACGTTGGACTAGGCCGCTGCGTTGCGGCCCTCATGGCAAAGCGCATTGAAGTCTTGCTCGGAGAACATGAAGATGAAGCGAATAAAGACCCCGCCACCAAGTACTCTGGACCCAACCTAGGCACCCATGTTCCAACCCCAGTCGTGATTAGCGGCGCTGAAGGGATGTCAGTCCAGTTATCACCCTGCTGCCGTCCGATTCCAGGAGATGCCATCATGGGCTACATTGGGCTTGGCCTGGGGATGGCAGTTCACACCACAGAGTGCCGCATCGCTCACCGCATTCATAAACGCGACCCTGAACGCTGGATCGATATCGCCTGGGCACCCCAACCAGGACGTTTATTCGATGTCATGATTAAAATCCTGGTGCGTAAAACAAAAGGTGTTTTTGCCCGCATTGCAGCAGACATTACAGCTGCCGACGCCAATATTGCCCATATTTCAATGGACGAAGATTTCGCCCAAGAATTTGTCGTGCTGCGCCTAGTGATTCAAGTCGCCAACCGCGTGCATCTAGCAAATGTCATGCGCCGTACGCGGATCAATCAAGATGTGATGCGCATCACGCGCGAAAAGTCCAATGAAACGCAATCTCATCGCCGCAATGGTGGGATGCAGATTGACCGCGAGCGGCCAGATTATTAAATTTTAAGCGCCTGCCCTAAAAACTGCATGTGAGACGAAAATATATAAAAATTTGATGTGTTTGCATCAGCTTTGCTCAGGGTATTGGATTTTAAGCACTTCAATTTGCACCGTACCCGTTGGTGTCTGAAGTGGCACAAGGTCCCCTAGTTTTGCTTTGAGTAAAGCCCGAGCGATCGGCGAAACCCAGCTCACATAACCGTGCTCCAGATTAATTTCATCCACCCCGACAATCGTGACTGAATGCTCAGCCCCGTCCTCTGTAGCATAGGTCACCATCGCCCCAAAAAACACCTGATCTACATTTTCCTGGCAGCTGCTATCTACTATTTGCGCATTATCAAGCCGCTTCGTCAAGAAGCGAATGTGTTTATCGATTGCGCGCAAGCGCCGCTTGCCATAGAGATAGTCGGCATTTTCTGAACGATCCCCATTTGCCGCGGCCCATGCTACCGTTCGAACCACTTCAGGCCGCACATGATCAAGTAAATCCAACAATTCCGTCTTCAATTTATGATAGCCAGCAGGCGTTATGTAATTCTTGGCCCCCACAGGTATCTGAAATTGCTCGAGCTCGACTTCATTTTGCTCGGTTGGATGTGATTCTCTAAGCCCTGCTGTATTCACCGTAAAACCTTTTCTAATCTAGCTTTGCAACGCCCTGCCAACACTTTCAGCGATTCTACACCGCCTCTTTTTTCACAAAGAGTCGCAACCAATTGTAGCAATCACTTGACACAAAATCATCACTTATTCATAATCTCGTCTTCGCATTCAGTTAGATCTTTTAAAAGCGCGATGCGATGTACGCGGGAATAGCTCAGTTGGTAGAGCGCCACCTTGCCAAGGTGGAGGTCGCGAGTTCGAGCCTCGTTTCCCGCTCCAATTTATCGGTCTGCATTATTGGGGTATATTCCCTCGCTTTGTTGACCGGCCAGCCAAATTGGAAACGTAGATCGTCTTCCAAAAGTCAGATCCTTGGCGGGATAGCAGAGTGGTTATGCAGCGGCCTGCAAAGCCGTCGACGCCGGTTCGATTCCGACTCCCGCCTCCAACGACGTCAGCCTGATACAAATCTTAGTTGGCTTCTTGTCCCTTTCAAAGAAAATCTCAAGAACCTCAGCCCAGAGCCTGCATACAAATGTATGTAAGCAAGCCTCTCAGCATCTATGTAATAGCTCCCAACAAAAGAATTGCAACTGTGATAGTAAGAGCGCCGCCTAGGCGAGTCGCTATTTGCGCGAATGGCATCAGTTCTAGCCGGTGAGCGGAAGTCAAAATCGCAATATCGCCAACACCGCCCATGCCACTGTGACACGTATTAATAAGAGCGCTTTCAATTGGATATAAACCGATCCATTTCCCCACAAAAAAACCCACTGTGGTTAGCGTAAAGACCGTGACGACAATTGTCACGATGTTGGCTAAGTTGAACGCCGCCATTAAATCAGCCCAAGAAGTGGTCGTGATCCCAATGGCAAATAGCAACGGATATGTCACTGCTATAGAGAAAAAGCGATAAACTGTACGAGCACCCTTTTCTAATTTGGGTGAAATCGTATAAATGAGTTTAACCAGCACCACAAGAAACAGCATGGCGACGGGAGCAGGCAAGCCAATCAGCTTATGGACGACAATGCCTACGATATAGAAAGCGATCGCAGCCATCCCCGCGACTGCGATATGCTCAACTTTGACCGATGAGGTATTGATGGGCTTTGCCAGTACGTCATCTTCAACATCGTATAAACGCCCTTCTCCACTATAGCGGCTATAACGCTTGCCCAACTGATTCAGCACGCTCGCGCAGATAATCGCGACCAAATTCCCCAGCACGATAGCCGGTACGACTTGGGCAAATATCTGGTCTTGTGGAGCATTCAAAATCTCGCCATAAGCAAGGGTAAGAGGAATCGCACCTTCGCCAATGCCACCCGCCATAATGGGGATAACGATATAAAAGAAAGTGTAGTGCGCGCTTAGCCCAAAGGCCATGCCAGTCAATGTTCCAACTGTCGCCGCAATGACAGAACCAGCCCCAAGGGGAATAAAAATCTTAACGATGCCAATGATAAGGGCTTGGCGGTCCATGCTCAGGATACTGCCCACGATCACACAGGCACTAAATAAATAGACGAATTTGGTTGAGTGCCAGAAATCGCTAATTGATCCGACTAACTCAGCCGGTAGGAATTTGCAATGAACTAGATAGGCGGGCAGGAAGATGCTCACGATAACAGGTCCGCCGATTTGCTTTAATCCTGGAATACGTGCGCCTATTTCAGCGCAGGTAAAACCACATGCGGCAAGTAACGCGATCATGATTGAAATATCGCCAGAGATTTTTTTTGAAGTTAGAAGAGTTCCTAAGCAAGCAAGGATCATGAAATATGCCGGTAGCGGGATAATTCCAATTCTTCTGTTCGTTAGCCTTTGCCAGTGAACACATTTAAATAAAAAACTCAATTTCCCTATTTGATTGCGCAGCAGAAAGTAGCGCCACTTTTTATGCGTCAAAACACTGCTATCAGCAGATGAGTTATTCATTTTCCTTTATCTCCTTGCTCTGAATCTTCATTTAATCCTCGCTATCAAACACAGCCTTTAGGCGTTTTTCTAAAACGCTATAGATCAGAGCTCATCTAAAAAAAGCAACGATGTGCAAATGCCGCTGCTTAAATGGATAGATACACATGGAATCTTGTTGTATTAAAGGTATGCCTACCTCTAATGAACTAATTCGAGTGCCAGTATGGTTAAAGAAGAGTAGTCATAACAATGGAGTTCATATTTATTATTGCTGCTTATTTAGTAAAGAACGAATGTTTCTTTGGCCCATGAGTAGGAAATTAAAAAAGATCAGATACACGATACAGACTGGCAGAATAAAGATTTATAAGTACAGAAAGTCAAAAAATATCTAAAAAGACTTTTTTAAATATTTTCTATATATCCCGCAACAAATCAAAATAAATATTTTTCTTAATTTAAATTTTTTGATGGAATTCCATAAAAAACATTTCTTCATTTTGTTGCTTTTACACCACTGTATATTTAACCAGTTGTTGGTTGCTGTTTTTTCAAATTAAACTACCTACTGCTGACAAAGCAGCATTAAAGAAATAAATAAACAGCATAGTCTTTTTGGACTAACTCTATAATTTTCTTGGCAATAAGTAGAAGCAATTTTTGAGAGACATGAACGGTGATCATAAATCAAAAGAGGTTGGGTTATTTCTATGCTGTCTATACCCACAGAAAAATCTGCAAAGCCGCAGACCATTTAGATATTGATTCATCCATCATTACACGACAGATTAAGCTGTTGGAAAAAGAAATAGGACACAAACTATTTGAACGCCGCCCCCATATTGTTCTGACTGAGGCAGGAGAATTTTTGCTCAAATACTATCATGTGAATCGTAGCTTACAAGCAGATTTAGAAGTGTGCTTACAAGAATCAATCAATATGTGGCGCGGTACAATCCAGATTGCGACGTCACCTATATTTATCGATACATTGATGGACGATGTAATCAAAGAATTCTATTATCAATATCCTAAACTACAAATTAATATTCAAGAAGTTAAGGCATCTTCTCAGGTAGTGACTCAAATTCTCGAAGACGAAGCGCATATAGGAATGATGACTCATCATTCTCCACAAAATCCAGATGTTCATTATTGTGCGAGAGCGCTTTTACCCATACACTTATTGATAAGCAAATCCCACCCGCTAGCTGAAAAACAAAGTGTGACTTTTGCAGAAGCAACACGCTATCCACTTGCCATGCCACCTACTTCATTTAGTTTATGGGAAATGGTTCGTTTGGCAGAGCAATCAGAAAAGATTCAATTGACTCCAACATTTACGAGCGACTCTGTTTATGCTCGGAAAAAATTCGCTTCTTCTAACGATGGCGGGGCATTAATGTCCGCCTTGGCGGCACACCATGAAATCAATACGGGCCAACTGATTGCTCTAAAAATTGAGCATCCGGCTTTCATGTCTTCAGAATTTTGTTTAATTATTAGGCAGGGTAAACCACTCTCATCAGCAGTGCATCAATTGCTCAGATTACTCAGCTCGAAGCTATCCATTTTTGCACAGTCTTTAGAGAGCAACAAGAAGGATCTATGAATACTAAAAATCAGCGTTACAGCCCTAGCCGTAGAGAGATGATCAAAAAAATGATGAGTTTTAGCTCTGCAGCAGTTTGTGCGCCCTTTGTCATCACGCCCTCCAGAGGAGTCGCTCAAAAGCAACAAAGAATTGTTGTGCGTGATTCAGGTGGGATTATGTCCACGATATATCAAGATGTATTTTACAAGCCGTTTACACAGTCAACTGGTATTCAAGTTATTGGCACCGTAGCAAGTGTTGAACCAGCGGCACAAATTCGAACAATGGTCGATACTGGAGTTTTGCATTGGGATATGGCTGCTATTGGCCATAGATCAATCGCACTATTAACTGCTGACAAGGTTTATCTGGAACCACATGGACTCGAGCATGATCCTATTGTCTCGGCAATTCCCCCAAAATTCATATCGCCTTATGGGATTGGAACAAACGTCTATTCTACTGTGCTGGCATATCGTACTGATATCTTCAAAAAGCGCCCACCTCAAACGTGGGAAAATCTCTGGGATATAAATAAATTCCCTGGCCGCCGGGGGCTACGCAAACTCCCTTTTGACACCGTCGAAGAGGCTCTGATGGCTGATGGTGTATCTACGAAAAATGTCTATCCGTGCGATCTCGACCAAGCATTTCGTAGCCTTGACAGAATCAAGCCGTATACCTCTATCTGGTGGACAAATGCGCCTGAATCCGAACAATTACTCAAGTCTGGCGGGGTAGACCTCATGCCCTCTATTGTTTCTCGCGCACAAGCCGCGATAGATGCTGGTGCGCCGATAGCAATTTCATGGGACCAGCATATTTATGGATGTGACAGTTGGGCCATTTTGAAAGGAACGCCTAACGCTGACGCTTGCCGTGAATTTATCAAATTTACCTCCGATCCGAAGCGGCAAGCACTTCTCGCATCATATGGCGCAATCGGAGTAACCCAACCCGATGCTTTTAAATATATTGATCCAAAGCGCGCCAAACTACTTTCAACTCACCCTGAAAATCTTAAAAAAGGAATATTTATTGATGCGTCTTATTGGCTTAATGTACAAAGCACAGTTATTGAACGTTTTAGCCGATGGATGCTAAGTTAATTAAAAATCTAAGACACTTAGATATTAGCTGCGCTTTTAGATACGAGACCCCTTGATTTTCAAGGGGTCTATTTTATAACCCTTCTACATTAAGTGACAGTATTCTTTTAGGAGTGGAAGGCATGATTATCAATAATTATAGGTTACGCTGTTTCCACGCAGTTTACACCCATGGGAAAATTCGTAAAGCCGCAGATTATTTAAATACCGATTCATCCATCATTACGCGACAGATTAAGCTGTTTGAAAAGGAAATAGGACACAAATTATTTGAGCGTCGCCCCCGCGGAGTAGTCCCGACTGATACCGCTAAATTACTTTTTGAATATTACAAACGAGATCAAGAAGCACAAGCAGATTTAGAGCTTAGTTTACAAGAGTTAGGCGATTTGCAGCGTGGCTGTATTCAGCTTGCTGTACCTTATGCATATATTGATATGTTCATGAAAGACGTCCTTAACAGCTTCTGCGCAACACATCCTAATTTACATATTAGTATCAAAGAAATTAATGCAACCCCTCAGATCATTTCTACAGTACTTGAAGATGCTGCGCATATAGGTGCCATTCATCCCATTATCGATCACCCAGATATATGTTGCTATAAGCGCGCGTCCCTTCCAGTGCATATGTTAGTGGGCAAAGATCATCCGCTTGCTGACAAGCAAAAAATTCAATTCTCAGAAACAGCATGTTACTCGCTTGCACTGCCGCCAACTTCATGGGCTTTACGGCAAATGATCCAATCGGTAGAAATTTCAGAAAAAATTCAGTTAACACCAACCCTGATTAGCGACTCCACCGTCGTTAGAAAACAATTCGCCTGCATCGGCTCTGGCGGAACATTTATGCCAGCCTATATAGCCCGTCAAGAAATTGAGCTAGGTCAATTAACTGCTTTAGAGATCGACCACCCCGCTTTTATGGCCTCAGAATTTGGTTTGGTGGTAAGGAGGGGCAGGCAATTTTCACCCGCAGTTAATCAACTAATTAGGCTGCTTGCAGCAAAATTATCGATTTTTAAACAGTCACATTCATTAATTTATTAAGCTTTCTACAATCATCATGTAGGGAAAATTAGATGAGCGATCTTAGCCAAC
This sequence comes from Mycoavidus sp. B2-EB, assembly GCF_014218255.1. Taxonomy (NCBI): domain Bacteria; kingdom Pseudomonadati; phylum Pseudomonadota; class Betaproteobacteria; order Burkholderiales; family Burkholderiaceae; genus Mycoavidus; species Mycoavidus sp. B2-EB. The sequence continues at coordinate 452,711 of NZ_AP021872.1, read as the reverse complement.
TACAAAATGCAGGCCGTCGTACTGTGATTAAAGTAGTAACTGCCGGTGCTGCTGCGCTAGTCTCAGCATTCGTTTCGACTCCCTCTCGGGCTAGCTCGAGGCAGAAAATTATTATTCGAGATCCAGGCGGAGTTATTAGTCAGATATATGAAAATGTCCTTTACAAACCTTTCACAAAGGCAACTGGCATTGAAGTTATAGGTGTCGCTGCAGGCCCAGAACCCATTGCGCAAATCCAGACGATGGTTAAATCCAAGACGTACCAATGGGATATGGCGCTCCTTAGCCAAGCTGCTATCCTGCTTTTATCAATAGATGACATGTATCTAGAAAAGCATGGACTTGAACATGATCCTGTCATTTCAGAAATTTCGCCGCAATTTAGATCGCCCTATGGAGTGGGGACCAATGTATGCAGTACCGTATTGGCCTATCGTACTGATGTGTTCAAAGGGCGTCAGGCACCGCAAACCTGGCGGGATATATGGGATGTAAATAATTTCCCTGGACGCCGGAGTTTACGTAAACATCCCTTCGACACTATCGAAATCGCGCTGATAGCCGATGATGTTTCGCTTAACAATGTTTATCCTTGCGACTTTAATAGGGCATTTGATAAGCTCAACAAAATTAAGCCTCATGTCGGAGCCTGGTGGACAAATGGGGCACAGAGCGAACACTTGTTAAAAACCGGAGAAATAGACATGATTCCGGTTTGGATTCCTCGCGTGCAGTCAGCAATCGATGCCGGTATGCCCGTTGCTTTTTCATGGCATCAACACATTTATGTATGTGATAGCTGGGCAATCTTGAAAGGTACGCCTAACGCTGATGCATGCCGCCAATTCATCCAATTTGCTTCCGATTCAAAGCTGGCCAAGCGCCTTCCCTCCCATCCAGATAACATCAAAAAAGGTTTATATAGCGATCCGTTATACTGGTCTAAGACTCAAAGTACAGCCATCGAACATTTTAATCAGTGGATGCTCAGTTAGCTAAACGCTTAACCTATTTGAACTTACTTGTACTAGGGCGTGTTGAGGTTTGTAATTTTCTGTGGTTGACTATGTGAAACATCACCCCCTAGTCTCGAGCAAGCTTGCCAGAGACAGACAATAATTCGTTAATTCCACTCGGGGCGTCAAATGCAGAATAAAAATCCAGATCGCAATAATCGCCGTAATGCAATTAAGGCCATCATTGCCGCAGGCGCAGCGGCAATTTCTATACCCTATATCATCACATCCCGGAAAACCACACCTTCAAAAAAAGTTACCACAAAACCCGCAGATCAGATTGTGATCCGCACTTCGGGCGGTAAAAGTCATTTGGCTTATACAGAAATACTCTTTGAGCCTTTTAGGAAAGAAACCGGTATTAAGGTAATCGGCATTCCGTCAAATGTAGAGCCTATTGCAGAAATTAAAACTATGGTCGATACAGGAGAGTACAAGTGGAATATGGCTTGCCTTGGTAATAGAGCTATTCCTGTGCTCGGGCAACAGGGTTATTTAGAGGCACATGGACTTGGAAACGATGATGCTGTCAAAAGCATTATGCCGCACCTTTTGTCAGACTATAGCGTTGGTATGAACGTCTACTCTATCGTACTCGCGTATCGCACAGATGCTTTTAGAGGACGCCCAACCCCAAAGACATGGATGGATTTTTGGGATATAAAAAATTTTCCTGGCCGCCGTAGTCTACGTAAAATCCCCTTCGATACCCTTGAAGAAGCTTTGCTAGCGGATGGTGTGCTTCCAACCGAAATCTACCCTTGCGACCTTAACCGTGCGTTTCGCAGCCTGGATAGAATCAAACCACATATCTCCAGTTGGTGGCAGAATACACCGCATGCCGAACAGCTATTAAAAACAGGCGAAGTAGATTTAATCCCCGCTTTTATAATTTCTACTATATCCGCTATTGATGCAGGCGCACCCGTTGCATTTTCATGGGACCAGCATATCTATGGATATGATAATTGGACGATTTTGAAGGGAACGCCTAATGCGGATGCTTGCCGTCAATTTATTCGATTTGCCACCGATCCAGAGCGGCAGGCACGCCTTATACCCTATGGAATTAGCCCTACACAGCCTAGCGCATTGGAACAAGACGTTTTGGAAAGAAACCGAATTGATCCAAAATATGTAAAGTTGCTGGCAACGTATCCAGACAATTTAAAAAAAGGGATGCCTAGCAACGGGTTGTATTGGGCAGATAAGCATAGCGCCATTATCGAACGCTTTAATCAGTGGATGCTAAGTTGACGGGACACTTAACTATTTGAGTTTACTTTCTTTCAAATAGTTAAGTTGGCGCCAACGTTGTACGATCAATTCGCAACTAATACACATAAGCAAAAGCCCCGCAGCAAAAAATTGCTGCGGGGCTTATAAACACTGGCGCGGCTGGCAGGATTCGAACCCACGACCCCTTGGTTCGTAGCCAAGTACTCTATCCAACTGAGCTACAGCCGCACACTAAGGCAGAGATTATAGCAGCTTGCTCTAAAGTTGAAAATGCCCTATTTCAAAGATTATTTCAATTTTCGCTATTCAATGGATCATGGGTATTCGCGCCAAATACCCGTTCGTGCAGTAAAGCAAGTTGGTCCCGAGTTTGTGCGGCTTGTTCAAACTCAAGATTTTTTGCGTGTGCCATCATCTGCTTTTCAAGCCGTTTGATTTCTTTAGCCAGCTGCTTCTCGCTCATCCCCTCAAATTTTGCGCGCTCTTGGGCGATCTTCAGTTCAGCACGCGCATCATCTACGTTATAGACACCGTCGATAATATCTTTGATTCGCTTCACGACCCCAGTCGGTGTAATTTGATGTGCTTCATTATGCGCAAGCTGTTTAGCACGCCGCCGCTCCGTTTCGGCGATGGCTCGTTGCATTGAACCGGTTATCGAGTCTGCATAAAGAATGGCTTTGCCATTTACATTTCGGGCCGCGCGGCCAATGGTTTGAATCAACGAGCGTTCCGCCCGCAAAAAACCTTCTTTATCCGCATCAAAAATCGTGACCAGCGAAACCTCTGGAATATCGAGCCCCTCGCGTAATAAATTAATCCCCACTAACACATCAAATACACCGAGCCGTAAATCACGGATAATTTCAACCCGCTCAACCGTCTCAATATCGCTATGCAAATAACGGACCTTAATCTTATGCTCAGATAAAAATTCAGTAAGCTGCTCGGCCATGCGCTTGGTTAATACTGTAATCAATACACGCTCGCCAACCTGCACGCGTTCATGAATTTCCGCTAATACATCATCCACCTGCGTGCGCGCCGGACGCACCTCAATTTCTGGATCAATCAAGCCAGTGGGGCGAACTAACTGCTCAACCACTTGCCCAGATACGCGTTTTTCGTAATCCGCAGGGGTCGCTGAAACAAAAATCACTTGGCGTAATTTGCGCTCGAATTCGGCAAATTTAAGGGGCCGGTTATCTAGCGCCGAAGGCAAGCGAAAACCATAATTCACCAGATTCTCTTTACGCGCTCGATCGCCGTTGTACATGCCATTTAATTGGCCAATCAGGACATGCGACTCGTCCAAAAACATCAAGGCATCCGGTGGTAGGTAGTCAACCAGCGTTGGCGGTGGCTCACCTGGAGCCGCCCCCGATAAATGGCGTGAATAGTTTTCAATGCCTTTGCAAAAACCGAGTTCTTGCAGCATTTCAAGATCAAAACGTGTGCGTTGCTCGATACGCTGCGCTTCCAACAACTTTGCTGAGCTATTAAAAAATTCAAGCCGCTCGCGTAATTCCGTTTTGATGGTTTCAATCGAGCGCAGCACTGTCTCGCGTGGCGTAACATAGTGAGAAGACGGGTATACAGTAAAGCGTAAAAGCTTGCGCCGGATTTGTCCTGTAAGCGGATCAAATAAATATAATGAATCAATCTCATCGTCGAACAAATCGACTCGCACGGCCATTTCCGCGTGTTCAGCGGGGAAAATATCGATCGTATCGCCTCGCACGCGAAAGGTGCCGCGCTGAAAGTCAGTTTCATTGCGCGTGTATTGCATTGAGATTAAGCGCACGATCATTTCTCGTTGACCTAACTTATCGCCCGTTCTCAACGTCAGAATCATTTGGTGATATTCACCTGGATTACCAATCCCGTAGATCGCTGACACCGTCGCTACAATGATCGTATCGCGCCGCTCTAGCAAACTTTTAGTTGCTGAAAGCCGCATTTGCTCAATATGTTCGTTAATTGACGAATCTTTTTCGATAAAAAGATCACGCTGTGGCACATAAGCTTCTGGCTGATAGTAGTCGTAATAAGACACGAAATATTCAACCGCATTACGTGGAAAGAAGTCACGAAATTCTGAATAGAGTTGTGCCGCAAGGGTTTTATTTGGCGCAAATACAATCGCTGGCCGCCCCAGCCTGGCAATCACATTCGCCATGGTATAAGTCTTACCCGAGCCGGTTACACCGAGTAGCGTCTGAAACAATAAGCCATCCTCAACTCCACTGAGTAACTGCTCAATCGCCTTTGGCTGATCGCCAGCAGGGAGATAAGGTTGATACAGTTGATAAGGAGAATCACCGAAAGTAACAAATTTGGATTCATCCAGCGTATCTTGAGTTTCCCGCAGATCAGTCATTTTAGATAAAATAGTGGGGTTAGTTTGGATACCATAGCGCCTAGCCCAGGTGACTACGTTGTTTTTTTAGGCACAACCTCCTTATTCTATCCTGTCCTTTATTCGAGCAGCTTTTATGAATCTCTTTTCCAACGTCGAACTCGCCCCGAATGATCCTATTTTGGGCCTCAATGAAACATTTAACGCTGATACACGGCCCACTAAGGTTAACCTCGGCATTGGTGTTTATACGAATGATGATGGACGCATTCCGCTATTACGCGCCGTACGTGAAGCGGAAAAAGCCCGCCTTGAGGCAGCCGCGCCTCGCGGTTATCTGCCCATCGATGGCATCACCACTTACAACGCTGCGGTGCAGAAATTATTATTTGGCGCAGCCTCTCCTCTGCTGGCGCAGGGCCGCATCGCCACGGTCCAAGCCTTAGGCGGCACAGGCGCCTTAAAAATCGGCGCGGATTTTCTGAAACGTTTAAACCCAAACGCCAAAGTCGCTGTCAGTAACCCCAGTTGGGAAAACCACCGCGCCCTCTTCCAAACCGCAGGCTTTGAAGTCGTCAGCTATCCTTATTACAGCGCTGAGACCCAAGATGTTGATTTTGCGAGCTTAGTTAACGCATTCAAGACCTATGCGCCAGGTACGATTGTGATATTACATGCCTGTTGTCACAACCCAACCGGGGTGGATCTCACCCTTGAGCAATGGCAACAGGTGGTGCAAATCGTCAAAGAACGTCAACTGGTTCCATTCCTTGATATTGCTTATCAAGGTTTTGGTGCAGGCATTGAAGAAGATGCTGCTGCGGTACGGCTGTTTGCTGAAGCGGGCATCAATAGTTTTGTCGCTAACTCATTTTCAAAATCGTTTTCGTTATATGGCGAGCGGGTTGGCGCACTTTCAGTCATCACCTCAAGTCAAGCTGAAACCTTGCGCGTACTGTCGCAACTCAAGCTGGTGATCCGCACCACCTATTCAAACCCGCCGACCCATGGCGGAGCCATTGTCGCCGCTATTTTAAATACACCAGAATTGCGCACGCTATGGGAACAAGAGTTAAGCGAAATGCGCGACCGGATTTTGTCAATGCGTGGCAGTCTCGTCGCCAAACTCAAACAATATGGGGCAAACCGTGACTTTGAATTTGTTAACCGCCAACGCGGCATGTTCTCTTATTCAGGTTTAAGCACTCAACATGTTGAGCGCTTAAAAACTGAATTTGGCATTTATGCGGTAGGTACCGGCCGCATCTGTGTTGCAGCGCTGAACACCAGAAATGTTGAAACTGTCGCACAGGCCATTACGCAGGTGCTCAATACAACTCTACCTAGATAAAAAAACCTCGCCTCACGCAGGCCGCAGACCCACGAGTTTGAATTTAAGCTCTGGTACGCGGCCGCGGCGAGCTCGCTTACCTAAAAAGGGTGCCAGCGCAGCAAGCGACAGAGTGGCTTCGGCCGGCTTGCCCGCACGCCCAACCCCCATCAAAACTAAACCGGCCGCTCCGAAAGCGACGGCTTGCAGCAGAGTCTCTCCGGCATCAAGTCCAATGAGAGTCACACCCCGCCCACCGCCCGCTAAAGTTTTCAGCTCATCTAAGTTAAATACAAGCAAACGGCCAGCGCTTGATAAGCACGCAACATAAGCGGCCTGCAGCAACAATGGCGCCGGCAATAACGGCGTGGCCTGCGCCTCAAGGGTCATAAATGCTTTACCCGCCTTAACCCGGCTCACCATGTCGCCAATCTTGGCGATAAAACCAAAACCGGTGCTCATCGAAAGTAAAAGCCGCTGTTCAAGCGGTGCCGCAAAGTAATGCAAAAGCTGCGTGCCTGCCGCCAACTCAAGCAACGAAGTAAGGGGTACCCCATCGCCACGCCCCCCGGGCAAGGTTGCAACCGGGACCGAATAAACCCGGCCATTGCTACCCCAGGCAATTAAAGTATCTGGCGTGCGGCATTCAAAAGCGCCGTACAACTGATCACTCGCCTTAAACGTAAATTGCGCGGTATCCAGTCCATGGCCCTTGTGCCCACGGACCCAGCCTTTTTGCGAAATAATCACGGTGATAGGTTCATCGACCACACGCGCCTCAATCACTGCGCGCCGTTCTTGTTGCATCAGCGTACGCCGCTCATCACCGTATTGTTTAGCATCCGCCTCTATCTCGCGGATGAGTAAGCGCTTCATTGCCGCCTCACTGCCAAGCAGCTCTTGCAGCTTGGCGCGCGCATCGCGCAATGCGGCTAACTCTTTTTCTAGCTTGATACTTTCGAGCCGCGCTAGCTGCCGCAAACGGATCTCAAGAATATCGTCCGCTTGCCGCTCACTTAAACCAAATGCATTGATCAATGCAGGCTTGGGTTCATCCGCTTCACGAATAATCCGAATCACTTCATCCAAATTCAAAAAGACAATCAACCGCCCTTCAAGAATATGAATGCGATCTTCCATCTTTGCTAGCCGAAAGCGGCTACGCCGCGTGATCGTGACAAAACGAAACGCCACCCATTCACGCAAAATCTCGAGCAATGGCTTTTGGCGCGGCCGGCCATCTGTGCCAATCATCACTAAATTGAGCGCAACATTGGACTCCATACTAGTGTGGGCAAGCAGCGTATTGATAAATTCATCGACCTCGATACGGCTTGATTTTGGCTCAAACACAAGACGCACCGCTGCCTCCCGCCCTGATTCATCACGTACCGTATCCAGCAATGAAAGGAGATGCTGCTTCGTCTGTTGTTGCTCTGGCGTGAGGGCTTTCTTACCGGATTTCAACTTTGGATTAGTCAGCTCCTCAATTTCTTCAAGCACCTTCTGCCCCGAGGCATTCGGCGGCAATTCGGTAATCACTAACTGCCATTGCCCACGCGCAAGCTCCTCAATTTTCCAGCGCGCGCGCACTTTCAGGCTGCCGCGCCCGGTTTGATAAGCGGCGGCTATTTCATCAGTGCTTGAAATAATTTGCCCCCCTCCCGGGAAATCCGGCCCGGGAAGGATTGTCATGAGTTCTGCATGAGAAATCTTTGGATTGCGAATCAGCGCAATCGCCGCTTGCGCCACTTCACGTAGATTGTGAGAGGGAATTTCAGTGGCTAAACCAACCGCAATTCCCGCAGCGCCATTCAGCAAGACAAAAGGCAAACGGGCCGGCAAGCCTCTCGGCTCTTCGTTCGACCCATCATAATTCGGCATGAAGTCGACCGTGCCTTCAGCTAGCTCGGCCAGCAAAAGCTGAGCAATTGGCGTCAAGCGCGCTTCGGTATAACGCATCGCAGCAGCGCCATCGCCATCACGCGAGCCAAAGTTGCCTTGGCCATCAATTAATGGGTAACGCAATGAAAAATCTTGCGCAAGCCGGACTAAAGCATCATAAGCCGATTGATCGCCGTGCGGGTGGTATTTACCCAGCACATCGCCCACTACGCGCGCCGATTTCACAGGTTTAGCGTCAGCGGCGAGTCCCATCTCATTCATGGCGAACAAAATACGGCGCTGTACGGGTTTTTGCCCATCGCCTACTTCGGGTAGCGCACGGCCTTTGACTACGCTGACTGCGTAGTCGAGATAAGCACGTTCTGCGTAGTCGCCAAGGGTTAGGAATTCAGTGTCTGCTCCGTTGGGGGCAATGAAGTTGATGTTTTGTTGTTCCATTCAATGTTTATTCAGTCATCGATCGATTAAGCTTTATAGAAAATGGCAGATTTTCTATTATAGAAATTGATTGCATAACGCTCCATTGCTTTTACACATCCGCCTCAACTTCATTCCCTTTCTCCTCAAGCCACCCACGCCGCGCAGCCGCCTCCCCTTTGCCCATCAGCATAGTCATCAGACCTACCGTTGCCTCAAACCCCAGCGCGCCCAAAGCAACTGGCAGCAAACGCCGAGTATCAGGGTTCATTGTCGTATCCCACAACTGCTCAGCACTCATTTCGCCTAGCCCTTTAAAACGGCTGATGCTCCATTGCTGTTCACGCACCCCATCTTTACTCAACTTATCGAGAATAGAGGCAAGTTCACTATCATCCAAAGCGTATAGTTTCTGTGCAGGCTTTTTGCCACGCGCAGGCACATCAACGCGGAATAATGGGGATTGTGCAATACATAAATGACCGCGCGCGATAAGCTGCGGAAAATGTTTAAAGAACAGCGTAATCAGTAATACTTGGATATGCGAGCCATCCACATCGGCATCGGACAGAATGCAGATCTTGCCATAGCGCAAGCCGGATAAATCGGGTGTATCCCCCGGACCATGCGGGTCGACCCCAATGGCTACTGCAATATCGTGCACTTCATTATTCGCAAAGAGCCGTTCGCGCTCCATTTCCCAAGTATTCAGGACTTTGCCACGCAAGGGCAGAATCGCTTGGAATTCTTTATCACGGCCCATTTTAGCGGAGCCGCCAGCAGAATCTCCTTCAACCAGAAACAACTCGTTGCGCGTGATCTCGGTCGATTCGCAATCGGTGAGTTTGCCCGGTAATACAGCCACCCCAGAGCTTTTACGTTTTTCTACTTTCTGGCTAGCGCGCGTACGGGCCTGCGCTTGTCGAATCACCAATTCGGCCAGTTTACGGCCGTACTCAACGTGTTGGTGCAACCATAATTCAAGTGCCGACCGCACAAAAGATGATACTAGCCTCACAGCATCGCGGCTATTTAAACGCTCTTTAATCTGCCCTTGAAATTGTGGATCAAGGACTTTGGCCGAGAGTAAAAATGAAACGCGCGAAAACACATCTTCCGCTAGCAGTTTAATCCCCTTGGGCAACAGACTATGCAGCTCGATAAAACCTTTAATCGCCTGAAACAGGCCATCGCGCAAGCCAGACTCATGCGTGCCGCCGGCGGAAGTGGGAATCAGATTGACATAGGATTCACGCACCAGCGGGCCTTCCTCACTCCAAGCGACGACCCAGGCCGCGCCCTCTCCTTCAGCGAAATTCTCGTCACCGTTACGGTTTGCGCCAACAAAACGCTCATCTTCAAAAAGCGGGATGAGGAGTTCAGCGCCTGCGAGTCCTTCTTGTAAATAACTGCGGAATCCATCTTCATATTGCCAGCGTTGCTGCTCTCCGGTTTTTTCAATGACAAGACAAACCTCAATGCCGGGTAATAAAACTGCTTTTGAACGGAGTAACCGTTGCAACTCTCCCACTGGCAAATGTGCCGCATCAAAGTATTTTGGATCCGGCCATGCGGTGACTCGCGTGCCGCATTTTTTTTCACCACGGCCCGCTGAGCGTACCACTAACGGCTGAGCGAGTTCACCCTGCACAAAACCAATTTGTGCGACTTTACCTTCGCGCCAAACAGTGACGTCTAGTCGCGTCGATAATGCATTGGTCACTGACACGCCCACACCATGCAAGCCCCCCGAGAAAGTGTAAGCGCCGCCTGCCGCTTTATCGAACTTCCCGCCCGCATGAAGCCGTGTAAAAACCAGTTCAACCACCGGCACGCCTTCTTCAGGATGCAAGCCAAATGGAATACCTCGCCCATCATCCTCAACGCTCACCGCGCCATCGATATGCAAAGTGACAATAATTTGCCGGCCATAACCACCCAGCGCTTCATCGGAGGCGTTATCGATCGCTTCTTGCACAATGTGCAAGGGGTTTTCAGTACGGGTATACATGCCGGGCCGCTGTTTGACCGGCTCCAAGCCCTTCAATACTTTAATCGATGCTTCGCTATATGCAGGTAGATTTCTTTTAATAGCCATGAGGAAAAAGGATAAAAATGTAGCGTATTTTTACAAATGTTTAAGCAAACTTTATCGTTGGATGCGCGGGAGTTTGTCATTCATTAAACAACGCTTGGCTTAGAATTTAAGTGAAATCTTCGCCATTCTATTTTGCTTCCAACGCTTGCCAGCGTTCAAGGGCCGCGAGCAATTCATCTTCTATCGCAGCATAACGCTCGGCCAGCCGCGCGCCTTGCTGTGCATCCTGCATAAAAATCGAGCCTTCTACAAGTTGTTCGTTGATGGCTTTTTGTTCAGCTTCAAGCGCAGCGATCTTAGCAGGTAAGGCACTCAACTCTTGCTGCTGCTTGTAAGACAGTTTCAGCGCGCGCTGTATCGGGCGCTCTTTGGATGCAGGAGTCACCGTATTCTTAGGCGTTCCGGCTGATGCACTTGGTCTTGCACGTGCATGCTGCCTCTGCCAATCTGCAAAACCACCTACATATTCACGCCACGCGCCATCGCCTTCGGCCACAATGACTGAGGTCACCACATTGTCTAAAAAGGTGCGATCGTGACTCACTAATAACACGGTGCCATCATAGTCGCCAAGTAACTCCTCAAGCAACTCAAGCGCGGGAATATCCAGATCATTGGTTGGTTCATCTAATACCAATACATTCGATGGACGGGCAAAGAGTTGCGCCAGCAACAGCCGGTTACGTTCACCACCGGATAGGGATTTTACCGGTGAGCGCGCGCGTTCAGGCGCAAATAGAAAATCCCCCAAATAACTCATTACATGCTTTTTTTTCCCATTGATCTCGACCCAATCACTGCCTGGACTAATGGTCTCAAGCAAGCTTTTCTCAGGATCAAGCTGCGCTCTCATTTGATCAAAATACGCAATATGAAGCTGAGTGCCAGTACGCGCCTGGCCTTGATCGGGTGACACAGTGCCTAGGATAAGCTTCAATAGTGTGGTTTTGCCGGCTCCGTTCGGACCGATTAAACCGATTCTGTCGCCACGCGTCACCGTCACTGAAAAATCTTTAATCAGTACACGAGTGCCATAGCGCTTAGATACCTCTTTGAGCTCAGCCACCAACTTGCCTGATTTGTCTGCTTGGCTGGCATTCAGTTTGAGATTGCCTTGCACTGAGCGCCGCTCAGCGCGGGCGGCGCGCATTTCAACTAAGCGCCCAATCCGGCTTACACTACGCGTGCGGCGCGCTTCAACCCCTTTACGAATCCAGATTTCTTCCTGCGCGAGTAATTTGTCGAATTTTGCATTCTCGATCCGCTCAATTTCTAGCTGCTGTGCTTTTTGGACCTGATAAGCACCAAAATTACCGGGGAAAGAGAGTAAACGGCCACGATCCAACTCAACAATGCGGGTCGCCACTCGATCCAGAAAAGACCGATCATGGGTAATGAATAAGACACTGGCGCGCTGTGCAATCAGTAACTCTTCAAGCCAGCGCATGCCAGCGAAATCAAGATGATTGGTGGGCTCGTCAAGCAATAATAAATCCGGGCGCGCCACCAGCGCGGCACCCAGCGCAACGCGTTTTTGCCCACCTCCCGAGAGAGCCTGCACCAGCGCCTTGCCATCCAACTCCAACTGCGTCAAAAGCGTCTCAACCCGGGCCGACCACTGCCATATATCAGCCGCATCCAGCTGGGCTTGCAGGTTTGTCATTTGCGTTAGCAGTGCATCATGTTGGTCCGCTTCTTGGATTTCAGCCAACTGCGTAGTCACAGCGTTAAATTTGTCAAGCAACGCACGGCCAGCGGCAAGCCCTGAGGCCACGGCCTCAAACACCGTTTCGCCCTCAGCGAAGACCGGTTCTTGCGGCACATACGCCGTGACTAGACCCTGCTGCCGCGCGCTCACCCCATCATCAGGCACAATCAACTGCGCCACGATTTTCAGCAGCGATGATTTGCCGGCCCCATTGCGGCCAATCAGGCCAACCCGCTCATTGGTTTCGATTGAGAAATCGGCGCGATCCAGCAGCGCCACGTGCCCAAACGCGAGTTGGGCACCGGTAATAGAAAAAAGTGGCATAGCGGCAGTCGTTCTAAGAAAACCAAGATTGTACCGCTAGCCCTTTCCTTAAGCTCAAATTGATTAACGATTGACCAGCTTCGCAGGCACCATCAGAGTGAGCACAGCCGCCAAGAAAAGCATTGAGGCCATAATACACAGACCAATATCCATGCTGTGCGTTAAGTCTTTAATGAAGCCAATGACATACGGACTGACAAAGCCGCCCAGGTTACCGAACGAATTGATAAGCCCAATCCCCGTTGCGGCTGCAATGCCACCCAAAAAGGAGGTGGGCAAACTCCAGAAAAGCGGCAACGAGCTCATCACTCCCATAGCAGCAATCGTCATGCCACAGATCGTAATCACTACACTATGACTCCAAACAACGCTGGTGATGAGTCCCAAACCACCCATCATACAAGCCAAGACAAGATGCCAGCGTCTTTCACGATGTTTATCCGCGCTATACCCAAACAATGGTAAGGCAATCATTGCGGCTAGATAGGGAATCGCCGTTAACAGTCCAATATGCAGTGGATTTTTAACTCCGGTAGATTGAATAATGGTGGGCAACCAGAAACCAACCGTGTAAAAACCCATAATCAGGCAAAAATAAATGAACGTGAGAAACCAAACCCGGCCATTCGTGAGCACGGTGCGAAACGAGTATGGCAGTTTGTGTGCGCTATCTTCGTGGATGCGCTGAGCAAGCAGATCTTTTTCCTCTGTAGAGAGCCATTTTGCATGACTAATTCGATCCGTTAATACGAAAAACGCCGCGCAACCAATAAAGATGGCGGGAATACCTTCCAGTAGAAAGAGCCATTGCCAACCCGCCAGGTTATATATGCCATTAAAGCTCTGCATAATCCAGCCCGACACAGGAGCGCCAATCAATCCTGAAAGCGGAGCGCCTAATGTGAAAATCGTTAGGATTTTGCCGCGTCGATAGGATGGATACCAATAAGTGAGGTATAAAATAACGCCTGGATAAAATCCGGCCTCGGCAATACCCAGCAGCAGACGGAGAACATAAAAAGTAAATGGAGTTTTGGCAAACATCATGGCTGCCGAGATAATGCCCCAGGAGATCATGATACGCGCCATCCAAAGGCGCGCCCCAAGCCGGTGCAGCAATACATTACTCGGTATTTCAACCAGAAAATAAGAAATAAAAAATAACCCCGCGCCCAGGCCATAAATGGCCTCGCTAAAACCCAGGTCAGCCGACATTTGCAGCTTAGCAAAACCAACGTTTACGCGATCTAGCCAAGCAATCAAATAGCTGAGCACCAGGAAAGGCACCAGTCGCAACGTCACTTTCTTATACGCTTGCGCCTCTAAATGACTAGGCGCTGCATGCATAGCAATATTTCCATCAGACATATTGGTCTCCATTCCTATTTAGTTTTAGAGCTAAATAAAATCCAGCTTGAAAGAAATATAATCCGAAATCCCCTGAATTTCAGCGTTATGTGAGTATAGCTTATTAAATCAATTGTTTTGTTTCCGCACGGCTCAGGCATGCAGAGCCAGTAACCTGCCGTGTGTGAAGCTCTGCACGCGTCCCAAAAGAAGCGCTATACACTCAGCAACTCTCCTGCACTTACAAGCTGGCCGGTAATTTCTTGCACAACCTCCTTGACCGCATGAGCCGCGGGCATCAATTGCGCGCTTCTTAGCCAACACAAAGACACCGGCCTTTTAATCTCGGGTTGGATCTGGTAGTGCGGAAGATCGGCGTATTCGCCGACCAAAACCGATGTGGGCAAAATCGTACACGCTAAGCCTTCCCGTGCACACTGTAGTAAATATTTCAGAGAATCCAACTCGACGACTACATTAACGCCAATATTTCTCTGCGCTAATATCTCCCCTATCTGATGGCGCAGCCCTTCTTGTGAATTAGCCGGCAGTACTAACGGCAAACTACCCAAGTTTTCTATCGGTAGAATCGGCGCTGCGCCAGGTTGATCGGCGCGCAGTAAACGTTGCTCCGGATAACCAATGAGAGACAATACCTCCTGTGCGAGTGGCAACGCCTCAAGCGTTTGGCTACCGGTATTGCGAAACAGAAATACAAAATCTAAGCGCTGATTAAAGAAGCGCGCTCGCATCTGTTCATTCGAGCCTTCAAATATCTGTAAGCACACCTCAGGGAACCGTTCTCGTACCGTTTTAATCAATGGCATGACAAGTCGAGCAGCAACCGTAGGCGGCAATCCTATTGAGACCTTACCAGAAACTTTTGCTCCGATTGATTTAACCTCGTCACTCGCCAAAGACAATTGCCGCAAAATCGTACATGCATGCCGATAAAGCACCCTACCTGCGTTAGTGAGCGCAATACCTTTAGAACTACGATGGAGTAACTGCACATCGAATTCCGCTTCAAGAGCAGTCAGTTGCTGACTGAGCGCAGGTTGCGCCACCCCCACAACTTCAGCGGCTTTGGTTAAGCTGCCATAATCAACCATCGCTAAGAAGTAGCGTAGCGCCTTAATATCCATATTAATTTTTTATCCAGATTGGGCTGATGCTATTAAGTGCAATATTGCTGCATTTAACGGTCATACGCTTGAAATAAATGGCCCACCAAGTCACCTATTCCACGCATATCTCACGCACGGCTTCGTGCAAAGTAGCAACAAATTCTTGCGCACTTTCAGATAAGGTTTCATCTTTACGGGCTAAAATCCCATAGGGACTCATCCTACGACCAAATTCGATCGGCAAACGCCCAAGTACCCCACGTCGGACATATTCACTCACGGCCGAGCGCGACTGTAAAGCAATCATATTGCTCGACTGCAAAAGCTGCAGCGCCGGAAAAACCGAAGGCATCTCGGTTAAATTCGTTGGCATAGGGATTCCCGCTTGAGAGAAACTTTCTTCAAGAAGCTGTCGCGATGGGCTAGCAGGAGGCTGCAAAATCCACGGCCAATCTCTTAATTCATGTATGTTTATCTTCTTTTTCTTAAGCAAAGGATGCCGACCATCCACTACTACCCACAGCGTTTCGTCGATCAAGCTCTCAAAATTAAAGATATTTCTTTGATGAGCTTCTGTGAAGCGACCCACAATAAAATTAAACTTTTTCTGCTCTAGTCCAACCAATAATTGATCGCTGCTCTGTTCAAAAAGCCTAACGGTTAATAATGGGCGGCGCTGCTTGATGATTTTAATGGCAGTGGTAACCACATTCCCCAGAGAAGCCGAGATAGCGCCAATCGAAAGGTAGCCATACCCTCCATCTTTTTTAACATTCATTTCGCCAACGAAGCGTTCTAAATCATTCAGCACACGCTGTGCATAGCGAATCACTAGCATGCCCAATTCAGTGGGCCGCATTTCGCGCGGTAATCTATCAAATAAAGAAAAACCCAATAATTCTTCGAGATCGTGTAGCGTTTTAGTGGCAGCGGGCTGTGTTACATTTATTCGCTCGGCGGCTATACGCATATTTTTCGTCTGCGCCAATGCGTCGAGTAACACCAAGTGGCGAAATTTGAGTTGCTTGCTAAGCGCTTGAAAAGTACACAACGCAGTATGCATATATTGCTCTCAAAACTTTAATAACCAAATGGAATCAATCCTAAAGAAAAAATGATTAGATTGATAGCACTTATGTCACTACAGTATCAAAATTGAGGTTAAACGAATTCGTAATTTTAATAAATCGTGCGAGAACAAAAATAAGTCGCATTACGAGGATACATACGATGCAACAAACTTCCTTAGCCAGCACTGAGTTATTGCGGCCTCGCAAAAAGTCCTGGTCAAGCTATTGGCACCAACGCATGGATCAACGCATCGGCATTATCCCGTTGCCAGTATATTGCATTATTGTTGTTTGTTTGAGTATTTTGCTTGCTCTACAAAAAATTCCAAACGACATTTCGATCATGATTGCGATGCTCACCGTGCTCGGCTTTACATGTGCCGAACTGGGTGCTCGCATTCCGGTGCTACGCCAAATCGGCGGCCCCGTAATTGTCACCACCTTTCTGCCCTCCTGCCTAGTCTATTATCAACTTCTGCCCAACCAATTAGTCAGCTCAATTAATGACTTCTGGCAAACGACCAATATACTTTATCTATTCATCGCCTCTGTGGTCGTTGGCAGTATCCTCGGCATGCACCGCCTGACAATTCTAAGAGGCTTCGCTAAAATCTTTATTCCGCTGGCGGTTGGCTCTGTCGCCGCGGCGATAGTCGGCACCCTCACGGGCATGGCCTTGGGCTTAGGCGCACATCACACGTTCTTTTATATTGTGATTCCTATCATGGCCGGCGGCATCGGTGAAGGCGCCATTCCTCTCACACTCGGCTATGCTGATATTATGAACCTGCCGCAAAAGCAGCTATTCGCGCAGGTTTTACCCGCAGTTATGCTCGGCAATTTAACCGCGATTATCTTCGCTGGTTTATTGAATCAACTCGGTAAGCGTTATACTCATTTTACCGGCAATGGGCGCTTACATACCGAAGACGATGGAGAATTATTAAAAAATCACAACAATAGTGTGGCTCCGGTGGAAAATATTGCGGCGGCTGGCCTGATCGCAATTATGCTGTATATCTTAGGCATCCTTACCCATAAGTTAACCGGCCTACCCGCTCCAGTCACCATGCTCTTTCTTGCAGTGCTCGCCAAGCTCACTTACGCAGTTTCACCTAAATTAGAAGATGGCGCACGCACCGTTTATCGCTTTTTCTCGACGGCGGTGACCTATCCTCTGCTGTTTGCCATTGGCATCACCATCACCCCTTGGAACGAGCTGCTAGCGGCTTTCAATTTAGCGAACCTTGTCACCATTGTCGCTACCGTGCTGACGCTAACCTCCGTGGGATTTTTTGTAGGACGTTGGGTTGGCTTGTATCCGATTGAAGGTGCGATTATTAATGCCTGCCATAGTGGCATGGGCGGCATTGGCGATGTGGCGATCCTCACTTCCTCTAATCGCTTGCAACTTATGCCATTTGCCCAAATGGCGACCCGCCTAGGCGGCGCGCTTACGATCACTATTGCTCTTTTATTATTAGGAAATTTAACCTAATTCCTATCTCTCCAAGCCGCGCTAAGCGATAGCGCCCCCCCAGAATCACTCGTACTTTATGCGTGCTATGCCGAGGTGATACATTGTCACCTCGGCATTTTTGCATGGCCTTGCCTGAGCTATTGCGGAGCAAACTGGGTAGCCATCTGCGTCAATACACCTCGATGCTGCATACTGGCTCAAACACCGAACAGAAGTTATCATGCTGCCAGTTAACCTAATATAACCCCATTTCTGCTATGTCTTTTATTCAAAGCCTAACAAACGCCTGGCAGCGTAATGATTCATTACTCTGTATTGGTCTTGACCCCGATCCCGCTCGTTTTCCAGCTTCATTTAAGGGAAAGCCTGATAAAATTTTCGAATTCTGCCGTGCCATTGTCGACGCAAGCGCAACCTATGCTTGCGCCTTTAAGCCGCAAATTGCTTATTTTGCCGCGCATCGCGCAGAGACTCAGCTCGAACAACTGATTGCATATATTCACACCGAATATCCTGGATTACCCGTCATCCTCGACGCAAAGCGCGGCGACATTGGAAGTACAGCTCAGCAATATGCCCACGAAGCTTTTACACGCTACCAAGCAGATGCCGTAACCGTAAACCCTTATATGGGTTTTGACTCAATTGAACCCTATCTCGCCTATCAAGATAAAGGCGTCATTGTGCTTTGCCGCACCTCTAATCCAGGTGGCTCCGAATTACAGTTTCTGAACAGCAACGGACGCCCGCTTTATCAAATTGTCGCCGAATATGCGAGTCAGAAATGGAATACAAATGGCCAGATTGGCCTAGTCGTAGGCGCTACGTTTCCGCATGAAATCGCCACGGTACGCAAGATGGTGGGCGATATGCCATTACTCATTCCGGGCATTGGCGCGCAAGGGGGCGATATTGCCGCAACGGTCAAAGCTGGGCGTACCGCGCAAGGTTTGGGCATGTTAATTAACTCCTCACGCGCCATCTTATATGCCAGTAATAGCCATGACTTTGCAGCCGCAGCGGGCCAAGCCGCACGGGAAGCCCGTGCTGCAATCAATCTCTATCGTCGACCCAGTCCATCTAAATAAGCCGTCTGCTGACCCGCAATCAGCGTTTATATTGCTTACGGTATTTATCCAGAAACTGCGCTATACGCTCGATGGCTTCGCGCAAATCGTCAAGGTTGGGCAAAAACACGACACGGAAGTGGTCTGGGGTTGGCCAATTAAATCCGGTACCCTGCACGACTAGCACGCGCGTTTCTAGGAGTAACTCAGAAATAAAGCGCTGATCATCCTGAATCGGATATAGCGCCGGATCCAGCCGCGGAAAAAGATAAAGCGCAGCTTTGGGTTTAACGCATGAAACCCCTGGAATCGCGCTCAGCATTTCATAAGCCAAAGCACGTTGCTTAAAAAGCCGACCACCGGGTGCAGTCAAATCTTGAATACTCTGATGACCGCCTAGGGCGGTCTGAATCGCGTATTGACCTGGCACATTTGGACATAAACGCATCGAGGCTAAAATATTTAAGCCCTCGATATAATCACGCGCGCGCTGACGCAGCAAGGGCTCTGACAGGCCGGATAGAATCATCCAGCCAACGCGATAGCCGCAGGCGCGGTAGTTCTTTGACAGGCCATTGAAAGTAATGGTCAATACGTCTTTAGAAAGCGCCGCGATTGATGTATGTGAAAGATCATCATAAATGACCTTGTCATAAATTTCATCCGCCAAAACAATCAAATCATGTTGGCGCGCCAGCTCAACCACGGCTTTAAGAAAATCTTCCGGGTACAGCGCGCCGGTTGGATTATTGGGATTAATGATGACCAAGGCGCGGGTATTTGCCGTGATCTTAGCGCGCATATCATCAAGATCGGGCAACCAGCCATTTTGCTCATCGCATAAATAATGCACCGGCGTTCCGCCCGCTAAACTCACCGCCGCAGTCCATAATGGATAATCGGGCGCGGGCAGCAAAACTTCATCGTGATTATTCAGGAGCGCTTGCATCGACATGACAATCAATTCGGAGACGCCGTTACCCAAATAAATATCATCAAGCTCTACACCAGCAATACCCTTTTGCTGTGCATAATGCATCACCGCTGTGCGCGCAGAAAATATGCCTTTGGAGTCAGAATAACCTGCTGAAGCGTCCAGGTTACGCATCATATCCCGTACAATCTCGTCAGGCGCAGCAAAACCAAACGGCGCTAAATTACCGATATTCAACTTGATAATCCGATGGCCCTCTTCTTCAAGTCGCCGAGCTTCCTCCAGCACAGGCCCACGAATATCGTAGCAAACGTTGAGTAATTTGTTGGATTTATGAATCGGCCTCACAGCTCACCTCTACAGATATAATTTGGACAAATTGTAGCTTGTATCTATTTTTTCAGATCTTTCGGAAATAACATTTTGAAACTCCACCCGGACCCTGCATCAACATATAACATGATCACCGCTTACGGTGCCGGATATGTTGAAATTAATCAAGCCCGCTACACTCATAGCGTTCTGGTACGGCCGACATCACCGGTTCAGACCTGGCCGGCGCCATCATTTAGCGCTTTAAGCGACGAACATTTCAACCTGCTCGCAAGCGCTGCGTCAACGGAAGCCATTGAGGTTGTCATTTTTGGCAGTGGCGCGCAGCTACGCTTTCCTCCTCCTGCGTTCACTAGCGCGCTGACCGCATGCGCAATTGGAATTGACACCATGGATCTTTACGCTGCTTGCCGCACGTACAACATTTTAGTAGCCGAAGGCCGCCGCGTGATTGCTGCGCTGCTGATTGAACCGACTGAAGCCCGGCTCGACACCCAATAAAAGCTGATGTATTCCCTCTAATTTCCTACGCTGATACTTCTTATGCATGACGCTTTCTCATCTAAGCCTTTTTCCCGCGCTACGTTGCTTGTATTGGGTACCCTCTTCGCCCTGATCTGGTTCATGCAATTAAATATCCGCCATTTGGTCCCGTCGGATGAAGGCCGTTACGCTGAAATAGCACGGGAAATGCTGATGAGCAGCGATTGGATTACGCCACGCTACAACGGCTACCTTTATTTTGAGAAACCGCCGCTACAAACTTGGTTTAATGCCGCGACCTTTGCTTGGTTCGGCATTGGAGATTGGCAAGCGCGTTTGTACACCGCCTTGTGTGGTTTTGGTGGCGTGCTGCTCGCTGGATTGACTGGTGCGCGGGTTTTTGGCGCGCGCGCGGGGTTCTTTGCCGCGCTTGCGCTCGCTTCTGCGCCTTATTGGAATTTGCTGGGCCATTTCAATGTGCTTGATATGGGGCTCGCATTTTGGATGCAAGCTGCTTTATGTTCATTATTACTGGCGCAGCGTCCCGGCCTTACAACCACGGCAAGGCGCTCTTGGATGTGGCTGTGCTGGGCGGCAATTGGGCTTGCCGTATTAAGCAAGGGTTTGGTCGGCGCAATCTTACCGGCTGCGGTACTGGTTTTATATACGTTGATTACCCGCGATTGGGCGCTTTGGAAACGGCTCCATGTGCTCAGTGGCAGCCTCATATTTGGGGCGCTTACCGTACCCTGGTTCGTACTGGTTCAACAACGCAACCCCGCATTTTTCGAGTTTTTCTTTATTGTGCAGCAATTTCGCCGCTACTTAACGCCTGAGCAAAACCGCCCTGGGCCGTTTTATTATTTCATACCCGTGCTCATACTTGGTTTTTTACCCTGGTTATCTCTACTTTGGCAGAGTATCCGGCACGCACTCAAAACTCCGCCCCAGTCGAATGGTTTCTCACCCGTGAAA
The DNA here is from genome assembly GCF_014218255.1 of Mycoavidus sp. B2-EB. Taxonomy (NCBI): domain Bacteria; kingdom Pseudomonadati; phylum Pseudomonadota; class Betaproteobacteria; order Burkholderiales; family Burkholderiaceae; genus Mycoavidus; species Mycoavidus sp. B2-EB. Next base: position 431,499 of record NZ_AP021872.1, on the reverse strand, counting down.
TTACTGCTAGTTTGGTCGGTTTTTATTTTTGTTTTCTTTAGCGCCTCGCACTCAAAGCTCATTTCATATATTTTACCCATCGCGCCCGCACTAGCGCTGTTACTTGGCCGCTATTTACCCTTACTTGAAGCCCCCCAATGGCGCCGACATCTGCTCGGCCAAGCGGCACTGGTTAGCGCTGGCTACGTCGGCGCATTAGTTTTGGCCTATTTAGGCGATACGCCCGCTGAAAATGCACTCTATCGCAGTTATCAAAGCTGGGTTTATCTGGCGCTCACGACCGCATTGATAGGCATTGCGCTATCTGCTTGGATTAACCAACGTAATCATCCCACGGCAACCCTACGAGCATTATGCGTTTACGCCTGTGGCTGGTTTATCGCGATTGCGATTGCAGGCAACGCTCATGAAATATTCGGCAAAGTACGCTCGGGTGCGCCCCTCGCAAGCGCAGTGCAAGCCGAGCTGGCAAAACTGCCTGCGCATACGCCATTTTATTCAGTTATGGCACTTGACCATACGATGCCGTTTTATCTACGACATACGATGATCATGGTTCAGCACCAAGATGAACTGCGTTTTGGCATTGAGCAAGAGCCCGAAAAATGGGTACCAACACTTGAACTCTGGATACAACGCTGGCAACACGATCAGCATGCGCTGGCGCTAGTGCCGGTGTCACTTTACGAAACGCTGGTTGCGCGTGGCGTGCCAATGCGGATCATTGCGCGCGATGTGCATCGCATGATTATTGCTAAGCCAGCGTAAACTTTAGATTCGTTTATTTCTCTTTATCTGGAAATTAATTTTCAGATAAAGAGCCTTTTCTTACCAAAAAACAACACATCTATCGCATCATTCAAATTGATATCTGCCATAATTAAAAACGAAATTTACTTGGGCAAATATTGTGCAACTCTCTAAAGTTCTTGGAATAATTTTACTACAGTTATTTTTTGTTTCCGCTTGCGGCGGCGGTGGAGAAGAAGACCCTAGTATAGGGCACCCCAAAATAACAGAAGAACCTTATTTTGATATAGAAACAACTGGAAATTGTGCCATTCGCTCGGTTAATTGGGCGTTAGGAAATAAGCGCTTTATTTCCCCCCGAGAATACTACGAATATATGGAAAATCAGAGCATAAGCATAGACAATCAGCTGTTTTCTGAAGAGCAAAAAAAGTTGCTGCGCGAGCACTATAAAGATAAAACGAAAAAATATAATCCTGTTGTGCTCAAAAAACTAGAAGAGGCCTTCGATAAGGCCAAAGTCCCTTCTGAATCTGCTTCATTTGATCCAACATTCAATAACCTTGCGACAGAATACGGCCTTTTTGGCCGTAACAAGGCCGTTGAACATGTTATTGATGTAATCAAGTTTAAGTTTGGATTAGAGTTTCAAACTGTTCTGGAGGAATTTAATGATGCTCTTTGCGCTAAACGTGATTTTATAGATGCCAAAGGCTTCATCATTCTTACAAATAACCATTTTGATGGATTTTATAAAGATGAAAGTGACTTTTGGCGCAAAGAGAGCGGTGACCGGCTCATAGCTGATCATATTTCTTACATTGAACAACTGAAGTTGGAATTAGAACTTCATGCACATGGCTTAATTAGAGATTTCCGCGTCCTTTACTTTACCTCAAAAAATATGGAAGATTTTCAAAATGCATTAAATTAATCCCTAGCCTCTTGAAGTATACTTTTACGGCGCCAATCTTCTAGCTTTAGCAAGCCCCTTTAGGCTCCATATTCCTTAAATATTACTAAGGTAGTAATAAGTCACTTCACTACACAAAAATTAATTCAGTAAATTTATTAAAATAAAATTATATCCAAAGAGCTCTCCTCGTCTATTCATGATAAATCTATACTCCTCCTATATCGCTCAGATGAAAATAATCAAATTCATCACTACCACCTCATTGATAGTACTTACTGTCGCTTGTGGTGGTGATGAAAAAAAAGCAGAAGATTTAAAAATGCAAAACCCTGAAGCACTATCATTACCACACTTTGAAAAACAAACAGACGCAAATTGTGCTATTCATGCCATCAATGTGACTTTAGGCAAGCTTCTTATTACCCCAGATGAATATGAGCGTTATATGAATTTGATTGCTATTAAAAGCAATCCTCGAGTTTCAGGCCAACAACGTAGGCTCATGCGCAAATATTATGCTAGCAAAGCACCTAACGAACCTCCTTACACACGAGGAATGTTGGCGGCAGACTGGAATCAAGTTCGTCACAATCACGATATTTCATACGAAAAGTATCTTCACCAAACAGGCATCTTTGGTCGGCAAAAAAATATTGGAAATGTCATACGTGCGGTTAATGAACTTTACAGCCTAAATATCTCAAATGAATTCAATATTGAATCAAATCCTAATTTTGAAAATTCTGAGCTGATCATTATTGATATAGACAAAGCGCTTGTGGTGCTGCGTCGCGATAATTATAATAAACAGCGGTTATTAAACGCTTTGTCTCAAGACCCAAAAGATCATGTAAATTGGCTACACAGTACAATAGCTCGACATTATCCTAATATAGCAATATTCAACTTTACCTTAAAAGATATTTACAATATAGAAAATTCCATCAAGAAAACCCCAAAATCTTTTTCAGATTCTATTTTTGAGAGCGATTTATTTGGAATAGATTTTATAGAGGACTTTTTCTCCACACCCTCTCTAACAAAATCAAAAATAGAAAAAATAATTGAAGATCTTGATTCAGAAAAACCGGCATTTCAAGATGGAACCTATACATTTCTACTTGACTTTATAGCAACGCTATATAGAATAATCGAACAAAGAACAATCAAATACCTGATTGATGAATTCGGAATGGATGCATCTATAATAGAGTTATCTGGCATTAAGATACCAGAAACCATTGAAAAAATGATAGATAAGCAAGTAAAAATAAAAAGAGAGGAAGTTCCAGAAATTTTTGAAGGGGACTTTATTAGATACAACCCTAATTTTATTAGGGCAAAAAATAATAAATTTCTTCTGAAAGAACATTATGATTCGAGGCATAATGATTCGTATGAGGAAAAGGCTAACCCAGAAACCATTCTAGCGTTTAGACAAGCGGCAGCAAAATTTGCGGCCCCTCGAAAAAATTGGCCGTACCCTTAAAACCCTGCCTAGCATCACCCCAGAAAAGGATTAGAATTCAAATTTAATCCTTTTCCTCATCCGCATGAACCCGACTGCTCTCTCCTGCATCTTAAGCGGCGTCCTCCTCAACACCAGCGCCCAACTCCTCCTCAAAGCAGGCGTCAACGCAGTCAGCCCATTTGAATTCAGCCGCGCAAATATTGTGCCTATTGGGCTACAGTTGATAGCGCAGTGGCCGATTATCGGCGGCCTCATCTGTTATGCTTTCAGCTTGGTCGTTTGGATCATTGGCTTATCACGAGTGGATGTGTCCATCGCTTACCCAATGTTATCGCTGGGTTACGTATTAAACGCGCTACTCGCCGCTTATTTTTTTGGCGAAACGCTTACGCTACAACGCTTAATAGGCACCGCCATCATTTTACTTGGCGTTTACGTGTTAGCTCGGGGTTAATCCGTATCGTACGTGACACTCGTCGCTGGCTAGCCGCCCTTATTTAATTTGAAGGATTTCTTGATGGATCAAGAGTTTCTGCCCTTTACCCGCCCGACGATTAATGAGGAAACCATCGCCGGTGTCGCCGATGTTTTGCGTAGTGGCTGGATTACAACGGGCGCCCAAAATCTCGCCTTTGAGGCAGCTTTATCCGAATATGTCGGCGGCCGTCCGGTCCGTACTTTTAGTTCGGGCACCGCCACCCTTGAAATCGGTTTGCGCATCGCTGGCGTTGGCCCAGGCGACGAGGTCATCACATCTCCCCTCTCCTGGGTTGCAACCAGTAATACGATTCTCGAAGTAGGCGCAACACCGGTTTTTGTGGATATTGATCCTCGCACACGCAATCTTGATCTGAATCTACTAGAGCAGGCGATTGCGCCCCGCACTAAAGCGTTGATGCCCGTCTATCTTGCTGGGCTGCCAGTCGATATGGATCGCCTCTACGCGATTGCACGCCAACATGGGCTGCGGGTGATTGAAGATGCCGCCCAAGCGCTCGGCTCAAGCTGGCGCGGCCAACGCATTGGCGCCATAGGCGATTTAGTCTCTTTTAGTTTTCATGCGAATAAAAACCTTACGTCGATAGAGGGCGGCGCCTTAGTGTTAAATGATGAGGCTGAAGCCTGTTTAGCACAGAAATACCGTTTACAAGGCGTAACCCGCAGCGGCTTTGATGGCATGGAAGTCGATGTATTAGGGGGCAAATTCAATCTGAGCGATGTTGCCGCCCGTGTCGGCCTTGGCCAAATGCCGCATTTGGCGCGTTTTAACGAGCAGCGGCGAGAACTGGCTCGGCATTATTTTGAATGTTTTGCTAACAGCGCAGCGGTGGCGCTTGGCGTAGAGTTGCCACCCGATGATTTTGAGCATACCAATTGGCATATGTTTCAGATTGTGCTGCCGCTGCCAACGCTTAAACTTGACCGGGCTGGTTTTATGGCTGAGCTGCATGCGCGAGGTATTGGCAGTGGCGCACACTATCCAGCCATTCATCTTTTCAAATTGTATCGAGAACGCGGTTTCACTCTGAATAAATTTCCGCATGCCGAACGTATCGGCGCTAGCATTTTGACCTTACCGTTGTTTCCAGCTATGCGGCTAGCTGACGTTAAACGAGTCGTGACTGCCGTGAATGAAATTTGCGAACACTCCTCACTCACTCATTAAAAAAATGAAAACACCTGAATTATCCGTTGTAATTCCCGTTTATAACGAAGAAGCAGGACTTAATGCATTATTTGCTCGTTTATACACAGCGCTAGATGCGCTCGCACTGCCCTATGAAGTGATTTTTGTAAACGATGGTAGCCAAGATCAATCGGCAACCTTGCTGGCGGATCAATTTCGTGCGCGGCCTGAGCACACTCGGGTGATTTTACTCAACGGCAACTATGGCCAACATATGGCGATTCTTGCCGGCTTTGAGGCCGCGCGCGGCGAAATTATTGTGACGCTTGACGCCGACTTGCAAAATCCACCCGAAGAAATTGGCAAACTTGTGCAAAAAATGCACGAAGGTCACGATTACGTTGGCACCATCCGCCGCCAACGACAAGACAGTCTGTGGCGTCGTAAAGCCTCACGCGCAATGAACCAACTGCGCGAGCGTATTACGCATATCCGCATGACCGATCAAGGCTGCATGATGCGCGCCTATAGCCGCCACATTATCGATACGATCAATCGCTGCGGCGAGCTGAATACGTTTATCCCAGCGCTTGCTTACACTTTCGCCCAGCGTCCAGTAGAGATCGAAGTCGCTCATGAAGAGCGCTTTGCCGGTACCTCAAAATATTCATTTTATAGCCTGATGCGGCTTAATTTTGATTTAGTCACAGGTTTCTCGGTAGCGCCGTTGCAATGGTTATCCTTTATTGGCCTCTTACTGTCATTGGGCTCCGCCGGGCTCTTTATCTTGCTCATCGTGCGCCGCTTTATCATTGGCGCTGAAGTACAAGGGGTCTTCACGTTATTTGCAATTACGTTTTTCTTATTTGGGGTCATTATCCTTGCACTAGGTCTGCTGGGCGAATATATCGGCCGCATCTATCAGCAAGTACGCGCGCGGCCACGTTATTTAATCCAAACCGTGCTTGAAACTAACGCTAGCCCAGACTCAACCTCTCGCCCATTATGACTCTCCGCGCGGTTGTCTTTGCCTATCATCAAGTTGGGGTGCGTTGCTTGCAAGTCTTACTGGCGCGCGGCGTTGAAGTCGCCTTGGTTGTCACGCACCACGATAATCCGGCAGAAAATATCTGGTTTGACAGTGTTGCTGCGCTTGCCGCCGAGCATCGGCTGCCCACTTTAATGCCCACCGAGGCAAACCCTAGCGAGCTCAACACCGCCGTACGCGCCGCCAACCCTGATTTTATTTTTTCTTTTTATTATCGGCATATGCTCAGCCCTGAATTGCTTGCTTTGGCGCGACATGGGGCATTTAATATGCATGGTTCGCTTTTACCAAAATATCGGGGGCGCGTACCGGTGAACTGGGCGATCTTGCAGGGTGAAACGGAAACCGGCGCAACGCTCCATGAAATGACAGCCAAACCGGATGCGGGTGCTATCGTTGCGCAAACAGCTGTGCCAATTTTACCGGATGACACGGCAACCCAAGTCTTTGATAAGGTCACCGTTGCCGCCGAGCAAACTCTCTGGAATAGTTTGCCTGCGTTACTGGCGGGGACAGCTCCACGGCTGCCGAATATACTCGCCAATGGCAGTTATTTTGGCGGCCGTAAACCGGAAGATGGGTGTATCAACTGGCGCCAGCCCGCTCTAGCTGTCTATAACTTGATCCGCGCTGTCACCCCGCCGTACCCTGGCGCTTTTACTGAAATAAAGGGTAAACGCCTAGTGATTGCACGCGCCCGACTGGCCCCAACCGAGCCGTTAATCTGCGCAAATTTGCCGCCAGGCTTGCAGATAGTGGATAATACGCTATTGGGCATATGCGGCGATGGCCGCGCTATTGCTATTCACGAATTGCAGCACGAAGGATGCCTAATTAGCCTCGCTGAGTTTGCGGAACTGACCAATACTTAGCCCAGGCTCTCTTCAAATGCTGCGCCTTATTTCTTGCTTTCGATCTCATGAAAAAAGTTCTCATTTTGGGTGTTAATGGCTTTATTGGCCATCATTTATCTAAGCGTATTCTCAACACAACCGATTGGGAAGTCTTTGGCATGGATATGCAGACCGATCGCTTGGGGGATCTGGTTCAGCATGAAAGAATGCATTTTTCCGAGGGCGATATCACCATCAATAAAGAATGGGTTGAGTATCATATCCGCAAGTGCGATGTCATTCTGCCACTGGTTGCAATTGCGACTCCTGCCACCTATGTGAAACAGCCACTGCGAGTGTTTGAGCTCGACTTTGAGGCTAATTTACCCATCGTTCGCTCAGCGGTTAAGTACGGCAAACATCTGGTTTTCCCGTCAACCTCTGAAGTTTATGGCATGTGCGAAGATGACGCATTCGATCCGCAAAGCTCATCCCTGGTTTATGGCCCGATTAATAAACCCCGCTGGATCTACGCCTGCTCCAAGCAATTAATGGACCGCGTGATTTGGGCTTATGGCATGCAAGAAGGGCTACGCTTTACTTTGTTTCGGCCTTTTAACTGGATGGGCCCTGGACTCGATTCAATCCATACGCAAAAAGAAGGCAGCTCGCGGGTTGTGACTCAGTTCCTCGGCCATATCGTGCGTGGAGAAAATATCAGCCTAGTGGATGGCGGCCTACAAAAGCGCGCTTTTACCGATATTGACGATGGGATTAGCGCCCTCATGCGCATCATCGAAAACCCAGCCGATGTGGCGCTTGGCAAAATCTATAACATTGGTAATCCAAGCAACAATTTCTCCGTGCAAGAGCTAGCTCAGATGATGCTCAAACTCGCCGCTGAGTTCCCCGAATACGCCACCAACGCACAACAAGTCAAACTGGTTAAGACTTCGTCAGGCGCATACTATGGCGCAGGCTATCAAGATATACAAAATCGCGTGCCAAGCATTGATAATATAAGCGCTGAGCTCAACTGGAAGCCAACCATTGACATGGAGCAAGCGCTACGCAAAGTTTTTGATGCCTATCGCAGCCAGGTTGCCGCAGCACACACTCTAATCGCTTAGCCGGCCATTCACGCGTGGCTCAGATCGCTCTTAAAATCGATGTCGATACGTTGCGCGGCACGCGGGAAGGCGTGCCAGCGCTGGTTCGTTTATTAGAAAGCGCCAAAGCGCGCGCGACCTTCTTATTTAGCTTAGGCCCAGACCATACTGGTTGGGCTTTGCGTCGCGCACTCCGCCCTGGCTTTTTAAAAAAAGTCGCGCGCACTTCAGTGCTTGAACACTATGGCTTGAAAACCCTGCTATATGGCGTGTTGTTGCCCGGACCCGATATTGGCCGCCAAGCCGCGGCTGAAATGCGCGCCGTGCGCGATGCGGGTTTTGAATGTGGCATTCATACGTGGGATCATGTCCGCTGGCAAGATAATGTACGCCAGCGCGGACGTGACTGGACCCTCGCCCAGATGCAAAAAAGCTATACGCGTTTTATTGAAATTTTTGGTGCAGTGCCGACGACACACGGTGCGGCGGGCTGGCAAATGAATGACTACGCTTTTGCGCAACTTGACGCTTGGCAGATGGCCTATGCGTCTGATGGCCGCGGCCATGGCCCATACCGGCCAACGCTTGGCGGCCAGCCGCTAGCCCAGGTCCAACTCCCAACAACCTTGCCCACTTTCGATGAAAAATTAGGCGTAAAGGGTGCCGATGCGACTGAAGTGGTGCGCCAATTGCTAGCGCTCACCGAGCCCGATCAGGCCAATCACGATAGCGCGCACGTCTTCACCTTACATGCAGAACTAGAAGGACAAAAGCTTGCGCCTTTCTTTGCCAAGCTTCTCGCTGGCTGGCGCGCACAAGGCCATGCATTAGTCGCGTTAGCCGATTATTATGCAACGCTTAAGCTTGATGATTTACCTTTATATCCTATAAGCTGGGGCGAAATCCCTGGACGCGCGGGTGAACTGATCATACAGCCCTAGCCCAAGTCGTTGTCTTAACGTAATCGAAAAAATGGAGAATTGTGATGTCCATCGCTCTTAACCAAGCCGTGCCAGAATTCAGCGCAGCCGCTAGCAGCGCTACTTTGACCGGGGGTGAGGAAGAAATCTCGCTCAGCCGCTTACGCGGCAAAAATGTAGTGCTGTATTTTTACCCTAAAGACAACACCCCAGGCTGCACCACTGAGAGCCAAGATTTTCGTGATGCGTATGCGCAATTTAAGCAAGCCAACACGGAGATTATCGGCATTTCTCGTGATAGCTTAAAATCTCATCAGAGTTTCCAGGCACAACACAATTTGCCATTTAGCCTGATTTCAGATCCGCAAGAAAAACTCTGTGCTCTGTTTGAGGTGATTAAACTTAAAAACATGTATGGCAAGGAGGTGCGTGGCATCGAGCGCTCAACCTTTTTGCTGGATGCACAAGGTGTCTTACGCCAAATATGGCGTGGCGTCAAAGTACCCGGGCACGTTACAGAGGTGTTAGATGCTGTACACACGCTAGCAAAAGCGTAAAATTTACGTATCTAAATATCAAGGAAGACCATGCCTTTGCCAACGATGCCGAACAAACTGGGTAGCCAATTACCGCTTGATGATTATCAAGCTAAGGCTCGCCCTGTAAAGCGTGGAAGAAAAGAAAAAGAGACGCCCTCGCCCCAGTCTGGCTCTGTCCCGCTGCCGGCAAATAGCGCGCCAACGCCTGTTCCCGCCAGGCCACCCACCCACCGCACACGCCATCAGCCAGCTCAACCACCTGCTTTAGTTGCTTCGGTGCGTAAACTTTTTGTGCTAGATACCAATGTCTTAATGCACGATCCATCAAGCCTCTTTCGCTTCGAGGAACATGACGTTTATCTGCCCATGATGACGCTCGAAGAGCTTGATAACCATAAGAAGGGCATGTCAGAAGTCGCGCGCAATGCGCGCCAAGTTAGCCGCACACTGGATGCACTGGTAGCCAATGCGAGTGAGTTGCTGACCACCGGCATCTCCTTGTCGCGCCTTGGGCATCGTGAAGCGACCGGCCATCTTTTCTTTCAAACACAGCTCCAACCGTTTGCCCCCATCGATGGCTTGCCACAGGGCAAGGCCGATAATCAAATTCTCAGCGTAGTCCATGCGCTGCAAAGCAAACACCCTGAACAACAAGTCATCTTGGTATCGAAAGATATCAATATGCGCATTAAAGCTCATGCACTTGGGTTACCTGCTGAAGATTATTTCAATGATCAGGTTCTCGAAGACAAAGACTTGCTGTACTCTGGCATGCAGGCGTTAACGCCTGATTTCTGGAGTACCCATAGTCAAAATATGGAAAGCTGGCAAGATACGAAGACCGGCACTACGCTTTACAGAATCACCGGCCCACAATGCGCATCCTTCTTAATTAACCAATTTGTCTATTTTGAGCCCGATAACGGTGAGCTTCCGTTACGTGCCCAGGTTCGTGAAATTAACGGCAAAACCGCTCTTTTACAAACCTTGCGCGACTATGGCCATTATAAAAATAATGTGTGGGGCATCACCGCGCGTAACCGCGAGCAAAACTTTGCGTTAAATTTACTGATGGACCCAGAAGTCGATTTTGTGACATTGCTGGGTCAAGCCGGGACAGGTAAAACCTTAATCGCGCTCGCGGCAGGTTTAGTGCAAGTGCTAGAGGATAAACGTTACAATGAAATTATCGTCACCCGGGCTACTGTGTCAGTAGGAGAAGATATTGGTTTCTTGCCTGGCACTGAAGAAGAAAAAATGCAACCCTGGATGGGAGCCTTTGACGATAACCTTGAGGTTTTGCAAAAAACGGATAACAGCGCAGGAGAATGGGGGCGAGCGGCAACTCAAGATTTGATCCGTTCCAGGCTTAAGTTTAAAAGCATGAGTTTTATGCGCGGGCGCACTTTTGTGAGCAAATATCTGATTATTGACGAGGCGCAAAATCTAACCCCTAAACAGATGAAGACCCTCATTACGCGCGCCGGGCCCGGCACCAAGATTGTTTGCCTCGGCAATATCGCACAAATTGATACCCCTTATCTCACGGAAGGCAGCTCTGGCATCACTTATGTCGTAGATCGGTTCAAAGGCTGGCAACACGGTGGCCATGTTACGCTGGCCCGTGGCGAACGATCCCGTCTAGCCGACTATGCATCGGAAATTCTTTAACCATTCTATTTAAACGCGCAAGCAGATATAAGCAGCGATAAAAATAACTTGCTTGCCCTTAGCTAATTTTATGAAACAAAGCATGCAGCACAAACTTGATCAGCTCTCACAGCGGCTCAAGGAATTAAATCAATTACTCAGTAAAGAGGACGTTACGGCGAACCTTGATCAATACCGCAAGCTGACACGCGAGCACGCCGAATTGGCGCCGTTGGTTGAACATTACAGCCAATGGACGGACACCAAAACCGATGAGCAAACCGCGCAAGAAATGCTCACAGACGCTACCCTGCGCGCCTTTGCTGAAGACGAGCTCCACAGCGCTCGCGCACGCATGGCGCAACTTGAGGCAGAATTGCAAACCATGCTGCTGCCAAAAGATCCCAACGACGAGCGTAATATTTTTCTAGAACTCCGAGCTGGAGCAGGTGGCGATGAAAGCGCGCTTTTCGCGGGTGCGCTGCTCCGTATGTATCTGCGCTATGCCGAACGTAAACGCTGGCAAGTCGAAGTCATTTCTGAAAACCTCTCTGAACTGGGGGGATATAAAGAAGTGATTATTCGCATCATCGGCCAAGGCGCTTATTCACGTTTAAAATTTGAATCCGGCGGCCATCGTGTGCAACGCGTACCGGAAACCGAAACGCAGGGAAGGATCCACACCTCTGCTTGCACCGTGGCTGTGATGCCAGAAGCAGACGAATTAGGCGCCGTTGAAATCAATCCCGCCGACTTACGCATTGATACTTTCCGTGCCTCGGGCGCAGGTGGCCAGCATATTAATAAAACCGATTCGGCCGTGCGTATCACGCATTTGCCAAGCGGTATTGTGGTTGAATGCCAAGATGACCGGTCCCAACATAAAAATAAGGAGCGCGCTTTAAAAGTACTCGCCGCGCGCATTCAAGACCAACGCTACCATGAGCAACAAGCCAAAGAAGCCGCAACCCGCAAGAGCTTGATCGGCTCCGGAGATCGCTCAGAACGCATTCGCACGTATAATTTTCCACAAGGTCGAATGACCGACCACCGGATTAACCTAACGCTTTATAAACTTGAGGCGTTGATGGATGGGGATCTGGATGATTTAATTAACACGTTGGTGAGCGAGCATCAGGCTGATTTGCTCGCTGCACTGGGAGAAACCAATTAACCCCGCCCAACTGGCGACGACAGCTACGGCGGCGCAACTGCTGCGCGCAGCGCCAATTACAGCGATGGAGGCTCGGATCCTGTTGGCGCATGTGCTCGGCTGGCAACGCACTGAATTAATCACACGGGCAGATGAAATACTGCCAGCAAGCCAAATAGCCGCTTTTCAGGCACTTGAAAAACGCCGCCTCGCTGGCGAACCTATGGCGCAGATTATTGAGCAACGCGAATTCTTCGGGCTCACCTTTCGTATCACACCCGCAGTCTTGATTCCTCGTCCGGAGACAGAATTACTGGTCGAGTTAGCCTTGGCCTCAATTGCATCCATCGAGGCGCCACAAGTGCTGGATTTAGGTACGGGGAGTGGCGCGATTGCGATTGCGATTGCGCATCAACGGCCTGACGCTCAGATTACAGCAACGGATCAAGCCCATGCAGCGCTAGCGCTTGCCAAATGGAATGCCCACCATCTATTGCCAGCTGATCGGCCCGGCGGCCCTCTCAATTTTGCGGCAGGCGATTGGTATCACGCACTGGCCACCCCTAAACGCTTTAATCTGATTGTCAGCAATCCACCGTATATCGCCGCTCACGACCCACACCTGACCCAAGGTGACCTGCGCTTTGAGCCACGCCACGCCCTCACTGATCAAGCCGATGGCCTGAGCGCTCTCCATACCATTATTGCGCAAGCCAGTGCTTGGCTACTAGACAGCGGCGCATTATGGCTAGAGCATGGCTATAATCAAGCCGCTGCAACCCGCGCCCAACTGATTGCGCATGGCTTTAGCAAGGTACGCTCAGAGCGCGATCTAGCGCACATCGAGCGAGTAAGCGGGGGCCTCAAGTCCTAAAAATTTCGGTAATATATTAAAAATCTCTCTTTAGCTCAAGGAACCCCATGGTCGGCCATTCGCACGCGCATCATGATCATAGGACAGCCGCCAGTTATGGGCGAGCTTTTGCGTTATCCATCGGGCTCAACCTTGCGATTGTCTTAAGCCAGCTCATTTACGGTTGGTTAGCAAATTCGACCGCGCTCCTCGCGGATGCAGGTCATAACTTCTCCGATGTGTTGGGGCTGATACTGGCCTGGGGTGCTATCTGGCTCGCTAAAAAACAGCCCAACCCACGTTATACCTTCGGGCTACGGGGCGCCTCGATTCTGGCCGCGCTCGCCAACGCAGTGCTTTTACTCTGCGCCTCGGGTTTAATTATTTGGGAAGCCGTACCTCGCTTTATAAATCCCGCCCCAGTTGCAGGAGCAACCGTCTTTATTGTCGCCACGGTAGGCGCCGTGATCAATGGTTTTTCTGCCTGGCTATTAATGTCGGGGAGTCGCCATGATTTGAACATCCGCAGTGCCTTTTTACATATGGTTGGAGATGCAGCCATCTCACTTGCGGTTGCCATCAGTGGGCTGATTATTTTGTGGACAGGCTGGCACTGGGTTGACCCGGCGCTGTCAATCGGCGTCGTGCTACTGATCGTCTACAGCACGTGGGGGCTATTGCGCGCGTCGCTACAACTGGCGCTTAGCGCAGTACCCGCTAACGTAAATCTACAGCACATTGAGCAGTACCTTGCCGGACTTGCGGGCGTTGTCAATGTATGTGATTTGCATGTATGGGCCCTCTCGACAACTGAAAACGCATTAACCGCCCACTTAACCATGCCAGCTGGGCACCCTGGCGATGCTTTTCTGACTACGGTGACGCACACTCTTGCTCATCAATACTCAATACACCACACCACCCTCCAAATTAACTTAGATAATACAAAGCGCGTTTGCGCACTAACCTCGCCTGCAGCGCCCTCATAATGCAAGGTTGAAATTCTCTTGGTGAAAAAACATGAAAAAGCAAATTTCCTATATCGCTCCTGGCCAAGCAGCAAAAGCGCTGATCCTAATTTACTTGACCTTCTCCGTGCCGATTGTCCTATTGGGGGCAATCATGGCTTATGTACGCTATCAGGTCTTCGCCATAAGCGCGTTGCTCAGCGCCCTTTTAATTAATGCTGCGCTTGGTTTTGCACTCTTATGGCTGGCCTGCCAAATTTATAACTGGGTCGCGTCATATGTGGGCGGCATTGAAATCACACTGGATGAGATTAGCCAAGAAGACTAAGGCTCCTAAGCCCCCACCAACAAGGCGCTCTGGTGGATTCAATTTACTCCTCTTCCATCAGCAAATGAGGGCTAGCCTCGCTTGGCAATGCCTCAACATTGCGCAGCTGTTTATGCATAACACGCGTGCGCGTTTCAGCAGCTGTAATTGAACGCGTCACGGTTTCTAATTGCGCTTTGGTCTTTGCCAAAACTTCACCAAACTTCATAAACTCCGTTTTTACGGTTCCTAACAACCGCCATACCTCGCTTGAACGTTTTTCTATAGCCAAGGTACGGAATCCCATTTGCAAGCTATTTAATAATGCAGTTAAAGTCGTGGGCCCAGCAATCGTAATGCGGTAATCACGCTGTATTGCATCGCTGAGTCCAGGACGGCGCAGCACTTCTGCGTAGAGTCCTTCGGTTGGCAGAAAGAGTAAACCAAAATCCGTTGTATGCGGTGGCGCCAGATACTTTTGCGCAATTGTGCGCGCGGCTTGCCGCACGCACGCCTCCAATGCTCGCCACGCTTCTTCTACTGCAATTGGATCGGCGAGTTCTTGAGCCTCTATTAAACGTTCATAATCAGCGCGCGGGAACTTAGCGTCAATTGGCAACCAAACTGGCGCGGCAAGACCACCGGCATCCAGGACATCGGAACGGCCAGGCAAGCGCAGCGCAAATTCCACATGCTCACTACTGCCAGGAACCGTCACCACATTCCGCGCATATTGATCAGGCGTTAATATCTGCTCAAGCAATGCGCCAAGCTGCACTTCCCCCCAAGTCCCGCGCGTTTTAACATTGGTTAAGACTTTTTTCAAATCGCCCACGCCAGTGGCAAGCGTTTGCATTTCACCCAATCCTCGGTGTACCTGTTCCAGTTGTTCACCAACCAGCTTGAACGATTCTCCTAACCGCTGCTCAAGCGTAGCGTGTAATTTCTCATCCACCACATGACGCATTTCATCCAGTTTTAACGCATTGTTGGTTTCTATATCTTTTAATTTTTGCTCAAGCGTAGCGCGCATTTCAGCCATGCGCCGGCTATTCTCTTCAGACAATTGCGAGAGCTGCTGATGCAGCGTATCGCTAAAGCGTTTAAGCGCCATACCTTGTTCTTCGCGTGCCTGCTGCGCCTGTTGCTGCACGCTGTGCCGCATCGCTTCAAGCTGCGTTGTATTCCCGGCCGTCAATTTTGCGAGCTGCTGCGCAAAAGAATCGATTTGGTTGTTTTGTAAAGTAGCGATACTGGTCAGTTGCGCTGACAAACTTTGCTGGAACTGAACTAATCCCGTGCTTAACTCTACGCGCGTCATGCGTGCCGTTTCAGTCACATCACTACGCAATTCACGCTCAAGACCTTCAGATGCATGAGTTTGAGCGTTATGTACTTCATCCAGCCGGGTCCGCAGCGCGGTAAGCTGAGTGCTTAGATTCGCCCGCAGCCAAAGGATTAACCCAATCGTTAGTATAAGAGCGCACCCTATACCGACCATCACAAACATAAATATTGGCATCAAAAAATATCGACCTATACCGAAAAACGCTTATCGTTTCAACAGAAAAAAATTAACGTGGTTAGAGCAAAAACGGGGAGCAATACAGCTCCCGACCAAACCATATAGCCTAAAAAGCTCGGCATCCGCACCCCATTAGATTGAGCAATTGACTTAACCATAAAGTTAGGCGCATTGCCAATATAGGTGCTCGCCCCCATAAAAACGGCGCCCGCGGAAATCGCCACCAAGGTTGTCGCTCCTTCATGCATGAGGTGAGCCGCATTACCACCGGCCGTATTAAATAGCACTAAATAGGTCGGAGCATTGTCAAGAAACGAAGAAAGCAACCCAGTCATCCAAAAATACATTGCATTGATCGGCTGCCCCTGCTCATCGTTGACTAACTGTGTGACAAAACCCAAAGCACCCGCCTGACCCGCACGCAAAATCGCAATCACCGGCGCAATCGTCACAAAGATGCTCGCAAAGAGCTTTGCTACCTCCGCAATCGGCTCCCACGTGAACGCATTGCCTTCGCGAGCTGATTTTGGGGTACAGCGCAAGGAAACAAAAATCACCGCGAGCAAAAATACGTCACGCAGCAGATTTTGTAATGCCAGTGGTGTGTCCAATAGATTAAAAGAAATCCCAGGCTTCCAAACACCGCTCATTAAAACCAGTCCAATCACACATATAAGCAATATAAAATTTATTTTGCCCTCGATCGTGAATTGAGCTGAGTCAGGCGTTGGATCTAGAAAAGGCACACGTTCTTCTTCGCGGTGGTAAAAATAATACCGTTCAAGCAAGTAGAACAACGCTAGCAACACAAGAGTGACAAACAACATGGGTTTAAATAAATGCGCCGTCGTCCAGAAAAACCCCACGCCATTCAGAAAACCAAGGAACAGTGGCGGATCGCCAAGCGGCGTGAGCGCCCCTCCGATATTAGCCACCAAAAATATAAAAAATATCACCACATGCGCGACATGCCGACGATTATCGTTAGCGCGCAGCAAGGGACGAATTAACAACATGGCGGCCCCAGTCGTTCCCATAAAACTAGCCAGTGCCGCGCCCAGGGCAAGCAATGCGGTATTGACCCGTGGTGAACCATGTAAATTACCCCGCACACAAATACCGCCTGCCACCGTATAAAGGGCAGCGAGCAAGATAATAAAAGGCAGATATTCAGCAACAAATGCATGCACTACAATTTCGCTCGCCTCGCCTATGCCAAATAGCGCTGCGTATGGCAAAATAAACGCTAGCGCCCAAAAGCCAGAGACCTTACCGAAATGCTTATGCCAAAAAGCAGCCGTCAAGAGTGGCAACAATGCAATTGACAGCAGCATACCCGCAAACGGTATGCTCCATTTAGCGGACAAGACTGGGACAGCCAATGAAATATCCATCCTATTTTCCTAAGGGCCGGTTCATAATCTTTTAAGCAAAAGAGCAAGAAAGGCAAAGTGTATAAATTGCAAGCTGATGTTGAGCTTGCGTTCACAGTTTTTCCAAAGCCTACGGCATTTCTCAAGCCAGGCTTATATCCTCCTCAGAAGTTATTGCTCCAGCGTTTTCTTCGAAAGATGCTGTGATACTTTCATGATCTCGATACGCTGACACTGCTCCACGCTGCTTCAAGAGTTGCTCATTCACCTTGCTTAAACCTCTCACCCCCTGGATGAAAGTGCCAAACGTGGTAAGCGGATGCCCTGAACTCCAGCATAGACTCGCCTTATATTGATCTTCCTCTTTGATAATCTGCCACTGCCGAACGAATCCCTCGCCATCGCCAGTCGCTAAATAATGGCCGTTAGACGCCTCTTTCCAGGCAACGCTCCTCACCATCCCATTAAAACTTTGAATCGTCATCTGACACCGACCGGTTTCCACGTCCCACAAGCGCACTGTCCTATCGCCACTACTAAAAACGATCTGATCACCTTTTGGTGAATACACAAGGCTAGTAACCCCTTTATTGTTAATGCCAATATAACCTGTTTTAGGGACACGTAAAATACGGAGGCAAGCACCATTCTTCACGTCCCACAAGCGCACAGTATTGTCATTACTGCCTGAAGCGAGCTGATCCCCTTGCGGCGAATACACAACTCTATCAACAAAACCACGATGGCCGCGTAAGATGTGGATGCGCTCACCGGATCGCACGCCCCACAGACACACCGTACCATCCGTACTGCCGGACGCGATCTGCTCACCGTCGGAAGAATACGTTACCTTCAAGGCCGAGTTGGTATGTCCGCACAAGGTGAATCGGAGTTTACGAGATTGCACATCCCACAGACGCACTGCATAATCCGCACCGCCGGAAGCAAGCTGCTGACCGTCGGGAGAATACGCAATATCGCAAACCGTAAGAGTATGCCCGCTTAATGTGTCGATAGACTGACCAGATTGAGCGTCCCACAGATGTATAGTGGAGTCCTCACCGCCAGAGGCAATCTGCTGGCCGTCAGGTGCATACACAATGCAAGAAATCGAATGGGTATGTCCACTTAAGATATGTTCGAGTTGACCAGACCGTGCATCCCATAGACGCACCGTGTTGTCGCCACTGCCCGAAGCGATCTGCTCGCCATTAGGCGAATATATAACACACTCAACTTTACGGGTATGCCCGCTTAGAGTGTAGTTAAGCTGACCGGACTGCACATCCCACAGCTTCACTGTATGGTCATAGCTACAGGAGACAATCTGTTGGCCGTTGGGCGAATATGCAACACAGTAAACTGTCTCGCTATGGCTGCTTGAGGTATGCTGCTTATACTGGCCGATTTGCGCATCCCACAGCCGCACTGTATGGTCGTCACTACCAGAGGCAAGCTGCTGGCCATCAGGCGAATATACAATGCACCGAACTAAGTCAGTATGCCCGCTTAAAGCATAATTAAGCTGACCAGATTGCACGTCCCACAAATGTATTGTATTTCCCGAACTGTAAGAAGCAAGCTGCTGACTGTTGGGCGAATACACTACTCCACGAATCGGACTGTTATTGTTTAAGTTGTGAATAAGTTCACCGGATTGTACGTCCCACAAACTGACTCCTGATTCCCAATCGTAGGAGGCAATCTGCTGATCGTTGGGCGAATATATAAATCCTCTAAACTTGCCTAAACTTAAGGTGCGGCTAAGCTGACCAGATTGCACATTCCACAGCAATATATTACTAGAACTGCGGGCAGCGATCTGCTGGCCGCTGTGTGAATATATAACCTCATAAATAGGTTTGGTATGGTTTAAGGCGTAACGAGCAACCGCAGTTTCTACATCCCAAAGCCATACTCCACCCTCAGTGCAGAAGGCGATTTGCTGACCGCGAGGCAAATATATAACCTTATCAACAGGTTCGGTATGGCATAAGGTGTAAAGAGTAGCCCCAGTTTCTACATTCCAAAGCCGCACTGTTTGATCTTTACTGCCAGAAGCAAGCCGAACACCATCCGGTGAATACATAACGCTATAAATCTTATCGCTATGACCACTTAAGGTGCGACTAAGCTGACCAGATCGCATATCCCACAGCCGCACTTCTGTGTTTCCATGCTTTATATCGTATTTAGTATCAACGTAAGTGGCAATTTGCTGACTATTAGGAGAATATAACATTATCCTATCATGGTCCCAATAACCCTGTTCATGGTCAGATAAGGTGTAGATTTTCTCCCAACTCAAGACATCATACACGTTGATCGCGTATCCAAGATTCACAGCAAAGGTTTTTCCGTCCGGCGAATAAACGCACGACCTCACAGAGCTCTCTTCTTTCAGATAAGGCCATTCTCCAAACTGCACGCCCGCCATCTGCGCGCCGCTTAAATCTGCCTGCCGCAGCCAGCTCGCATAAAGATTGGTACCACTCAAATCCGACCCTTGCAGCTGTGATAAATCAAACACACCATAACTCAGATCTGCTCCAGGTATCCTAATCCCCTTTAAATCCGCTCCGTTAAACTGCACGCCTGCTCTAACCAATATCGTAATTGCATTCGCCGCACCCACAGTCACAGGAAAGCTAGGGTCTTTAGAGGATTCTATCCAGGCATGCAAATGTGCTTTAAAGCTAGGATGCTGCTTAACCCGTTCTGCTAAAAAATCGAGAATCAGCGGTTCATCCACCAGTAAGAATTGATTGAGCGCCGCATTAACGCCCGGCTGAGCGCTGTTAAATTGCGGCCCACAAATCGCTCGCGCCACACAATAATCCTGGATCGATTTATGGATAAAGCGATAGTGTTGCCCTTGGTGAATCAGCGGAGCGTTAAACAGTAATAAACGTTTTTCTGCATCCTTTTCATTAAGGTACGTCCGCCAGGCTTCTGGAATAACGTCTTCCTTTTCAGGGTCATAGAAGGCCTGTACAAGACGTTTTTGAGTTAGAGCCATTGCCATCTCTTGGCTCGCCCTTAACCCTTTTTCAACCAGACTCTGCCCCAACTTACATCGAGCCTTTTCCTCTTCAGAGGTCAATGTAATATGCAGCAACCGCTCTTCTGAGCGGTTCCACCAACGTGATATAAATGCGTCATACAGTGCAATACGAGTGACCGGCCCTGACTTGCTTGCGGTCAAATCGGGCAAAAGATCGAGCGCCATCCGCAGTAAAAATGGACGGCGGATCGCTTCTTTTAAAGTCGGTAAATTATTTAAGGCATCCTGGTATCGTTTTAGATTCCATTCAGTGCGTTCGGTATGCCGAATATACTTTTGAATATATGCGGTGATCCAATCATCTGAAGTTGGCGAAAGCCAATATTCTTGCAAAGCCGAGGTTTGACCACGTTTCTGAAACTGAATGCGATAATTTTTACCAAGATACTCGGGGCGTGAACTAATAATAACTTGCGCATTCTTCCAGTGATCGAGCTTATGCTGCGTATAAAATGCTTGCGTACGATCTTCAATTTCATCAAAGCCGTCTAAAATAAAAACTAGCCTTTTTTCTTTACGAAGCAGAGCAATCTCTTCTGGCGAAAATTCTTGCTCCAGCAAATAGCTCTCTATTAAATCCTTACAAGACGGCGTATGTTCGGCAAGCGCAATAAAAATCGGGATAGGAGCCGTAGAGGATGGTTGATACTCCCCCCAGAGCGTGCGTGTTAACTCTCGATTAAAGGTCGATTTACCTGAACCCGCCTCACCAAGCAGCAAAAGCACTTTTTTGTTGGATGATAAGAAATCGCGTACTTTTTCAATCAGCGTAAAAGAGATTTTGCTATCCGCCGTTTCTTGTCCTTCAGAGGGAATATATAACGTCAGACCGTCTCTGATCTCATCGACTTCTTCGAGCACATTAAGGTAGGCCGCTCTTAGCTCTTCAATGTGGGGGCCTAATTGGGCCAAAGGCTTATAACGCGTAGCCTCTGCAGAGACATTTAATTTTTCAAATATTAACCTGGCATTTGAATCGGAAGCCGTTAAGAAGAAATTCGTTGTGACGGTATGGTTCTCTCCATAGAGTTGATTGCTCACTACACAGTTTTCGCTGGCTTGCACAATGCTCTGCCCCTCTCCCCTCGCCTGCTCATGGATTGCATCGATCTGTGTCAGCAGCTTGGAGGAAGTTGAGGTGTTGGAAGTTTGGGGGATTTTCGAACCTGAAACGGGCAACATGCTCACAGCTCCTCTTTATATTTTATGTTTACTTGTCTCAGAATACACAGTTAACAATCCAGCTTCACCAAATAAAACATCTTGCTCCAAAGCGGGCACATAGGCAACGCCAAAACTTTCGAAAGTATTCGAAGTTTTCTTCGCGTAATTCTATGTCAAATTTGCTTCGGAAAGCCCATGCTTAATTCGCCTTAATACGGCCTAAAAACCCGTAGTTTTTCGATTGTTATTGCCTGACCAAGGTCAAGCGGGGAACCGTAGTAACGGAAGAAAGTTGAGACCACGAGAGTGATTCACTGACGCTCAAGCCAAATGCAGCTAAGATTCTGAATGTTTGTACGCACTTCGACCATGTATTAACCTTGAAGAGCTCGTGCTAACCCCTTCTAAGAGCCTATTCATAATCTTTTAAATTTGAGAAGATAGAATGTGTTGTGATGCCTAAACATTGGGTGGTCGAGAGATCTTTTGCTTGGCTTGAAAAATGTCGTAGGCTTTGGAAAGATCTGCGCATCGTTTAATCAAGTGAAAACAAAGTACACTGGTATGCTTCGCCAATCTGCTAAGATTTAGCGCACTTTAACAAGGTTTGGCTATTATATTGGTTGGATAGCTTTAAAACCATTATGCTCTTTGTAAGGAGATGAGCTGCATGACTCATGTAGTAACTGAAAATTGTATCAAATGCCGTTATACCGATTGTGTAGACGTGTGTCCTGTCGATTGCTTCCGCGAAGGCCCTAATTTTCTTACAATTGATCCTGAAGAATGCATTGATTGTGCCGTATGCGTTGCCGAATGCCCAGCCAACGCAATTTACGCGGAAGAAGATGTACCTGGCGAACAACAACAATTCATTGCGCTGAATGCAGAACTTGCTAAACATTGGCCCAGCATCACCAAAACCAAAGCACCGCTGTCTGATGCCGATGATTGGAAAGATAAACCCAATAAGTTGCCATTGCTTGAACGATAAGGTGTGCTGGCGTAACGCAAAGCACTCGGCTATGGATTACGCTTACGCACAAGCACAGGATTTTTGTTGACAATTTCTGAACCCATCAATAGAATAGCGGGTTCTTTTCCCCGATAGCTCAGTCGGTAGAGCGACGGACTGTTAATCCGCAGGTCCCAGGTTCGAGCCCTGGTCGGGGAGCCAGATTTTAAAAGGCTTGCAGCGATGCGAGCCTTTTTTATTTGCTCCGCAATTTGGAGGTAGGATCAGTTTTTTGGATAACGCTACTCCGTAAGACGGCCCTCTATTTACCTCGGAAGCGCACTCAACGCCCGAGGCATAGAAAACGAAAGAGAAAAGTTTTTAGCTTGGATGTTTTAGCTTGATATAAGCTTGTCCGTTTTTGGGATTAACTGAGAGCTGATTTGCGTCCAGTTTTCCACCCGTGCTGACAAGACCGGCAAGATGGTTAAACTCAAGCCGAATATCCCGCGAGATAGAGCCATCCTCGATACCTTTCCGGTATAGAGATAGAGAGTTGCAAAGGAGAGTTAGGCTTGTTTCTAATGCACTTCGCAAAGCCTCCCCCGTCTTCTGACCAACAGCATTAACGAGCATTGCTGGGACATAGGTTGGCGTGAGGGGTAGGCGATCTGCCGCCGCAATACTCAATTCCTTGCGGACCTGATTTTTTAGCTCATCCGGCAGTAAGTTATAAGCATCCACCAACCGCTTCCCTTTCTCTACATCTAAGGGTGTCACACGCAGCATCGCACTTAAGCGCGCCAGCACTTCACGATCCGGATCATTATCCTTAATTTTCAACCATTTACTGCGAGTATCCACAATATAGTTAATCGCAGCCCGCCCGTTCTGATCCTTTAAAAGCTTGCATGCGTCATAGGTAAGCTGCATATTCTCGAACGTCGCTTGGTTAAGCACCTTTGAACCCAGCGCAAATTTATGGCCGAGTGCGCCTGCCACATCACACAGATGGACAAGCCACGCAAAATCAAACGCTTCTGGTTCATTTTTAAGTCGCTCGTCTTTTATACCAGCAAACATCCGAGCCCCTCCTTCCAGGTGAGTAATATGGCCGAAATGAGCGAGATCCGCTGTCTTTTTAAGCAATTCTTGTGCTGGCTTAGGCAATGCTTGAAAGCTCGGAAGGGTTTTCAGGGCTGAATCTGACTCCATTAACTGCGCATAAAAATCGTCGTGGTCAACAGCTGTAATTTCGTAGCGGCGAAGTTCGTCGCGCAGCTTGGTCGATTTTCCAAGATCGCCCATCACCAGTGCAACTTCTAGAGTGCGCCGTAAGACACCAGGTTCCCACCTATGTTTGCCGTTATAAACGGTTTCAAGGTTTTGATAAAAATCGTGAAGTTTCTGAAAGCTTTCCCGCGACAGTTTCAGTTCATTCTGAGAACCAATAAACTCCTTATAGGCATCGTCATTACCGCGGATAACCCAGTCTAAGACACGTAAACTTTGAATACTACGATTTAATTCTGGATACGAGTGGCCCTCAAGTTGCTGGGATGGCAATACCTGCCCGTCGATACTTAGCGTAGCGTCTTTATTACCTTCATTGGCACCGTCATTGGTTACATGAGCATCGAGATCTGCAAGATAGCTCAATTCCTTCTTATATTCTGTGTAAATTGTCTCAACAAATGTAGCGTCGCTAGCGTTGACGGATGAGGTCTGAGTTTTGTTCGATGCGGAAGGCATCAAAGACGGCAGGCTACCTAATGAGCTATGGTTTGCATGGTAAGCAGAAAGTGAATGCTCAGGCCTATTTTGAGCAGAAAGAGGGACTGTCAATGGAGCTAAACTAGGAGATGCTGGGGGTAGTGCGAATGTAACCATAGTTATTGTCCTTCCAAGGGTTTGGGGAAATTTTTAGGCATGGAGCCAACCATGAACACGGCTCCAACGTAATATTGTTTGCTAACAACATATCACATCTCGACATGTCATTGCACAACAGAATCTACCAGATGCAGCACTCACGCTGTGTCTAACGGTGAAGTTGCCCCTCTCTCTCGCAGACAGTAAATGGATGTGAAATTATTGTGTAAGTCGGCCTAAACCCTAGGCAAAACAGAATCCATTGTGCAAAGCTCCAGACCACCTAAGTCATGTAGAGAGTCATCAGGCTGAATGTGGTTTTTTTGCGAATGTTTCCTTTCAAAATGGATAGGTAAAACCAGCCCCAGTCGGCACAAACGTGGCATCCGCTACCCACCACTGATTCGGCTCATCGGCAACAAATTGACGCTTCACCAGGCGTCTTTCGAGGCTTGCTCAGCATTCACTCGCTAGCTTGCCTCCACGTTTAAATATGAAAACAGTCCTTGACAATTAGTGAAGATGAACTACTTTAATATCACCAGTTAAAAGCAGTGTGCTCACCAGTGGTTTGTGAGAGTTTCGCCGTTAAGAGTGAATACACAAACTCTGTGTATAAGAAATTAAAAGAAAAATTTAGCCGAACAAAAAGCTAAGTGGCAAGTAATAAATTAAGCAGAAAATATTTGAAATATTTTTTGGGTGTGAGGCAATGATCGAAAATCGAGTTTTGATTACTGGGTCCAAGGGACTCATTGGTAACGCTCTCAAGAGCTGTTTAGAAAGACTTGGAATACAGGTCGTTGGAATGGATATTGACTATCCAACTCATCATGAAGCGTATGGAGATATACGTGACTCTAAACGATTTGAAGAGTTAGCTGCTCAATGTATAGGTATCGTACATCTGGCAGCCGTTTCCAGGGTCATTTGGGGTGAAAGAAATCCAAAGCTTTGCTGGGAGATTAATGTAAATAGCACAGATAATATGCTTAAAACCATTAGAAACTTATCTAATCAGCCCTGGATTGTTTATGCGAGTAGTCGTGAGGTCTACGGTCAGCAAACGCGGTTACCTGTTAGTGAGGATGCAGATTTATTGCCGTTAAATATTTATGCACGCTCCAAACTCTTTGCCGAGAATTTAGTATCAAAATACCGGGAACATGGCTTGCAGACCGCGACGGTCCGTTTTTCAAGTGTCTATGGATCGGCCGATGATCATGTTGATCGAGTGATTCCAGCTTTTTGCCGCGTAGCTGCATTAGGTGGCGTGATGCGGATTGAGGGAAAAGATAATATCCTTGATTTTACACATATTGATGATGTGGTGGATGGTTTGATCAAAATCATTAAAAAATTACAAGAGGGTTGCATGGATTTGCCCACCATACATTTTACGAGCGGACGCGCTACAACCTTATGGCAAGTAGCAGAACTGGCAAAGAGAGCCAGTCACTATTCAGTGAAATATATGGAGGCTCCGTCACGTACCTTTGATGTTTCCAGTTTTTTGGGTAACCCTAGGCTTGCGCATCGCTTATTAAATTGGAAAGCAAAAATACCACTTCAGGATGGGATTGCAAGATTGGTTGAGCAATATATGCAGGAAGCGGAATTAGACGAAGTCGATCAGTGCTATTCAGTGCGATGAAGATCTTAAAAGTCATTCATGGATATCCACCTCTCTATAATGCGGGGTCAGAAGTGTATAGCCAGCTGCTATGCCATGGTTTATCAAAAAAAAATGAAGTCTGTGTTTTTACTCGTGAAGAAAATTCTTTTGCTGTAGATTTTAGGTTAAGAGTATCATCCGATACGCTTAACCCATCTATCAAATTAAATATTATTAATATTCCATCTGATAAATTCCGTTATTGCTACCAAATTCCACAGGTAGATCAAATTTTTTATAATTTACTTTTAGAATTTAGACCTGATATTGTTCATATTGGTCATTTAAGCCATCTATCAACCTCTTTGATTTTAGAGATTGTCAAACAGAAGATACCGATTGTTTATACCTTGCACGATTATTGGTTAATGTGTCCACGTGGCCAATTTATTCAGCGCAACCCTGCCCCGCACGATGAATTATGGGCGCTATGTAATGAACAGGTTGATCAGAAATGTGCGCAGCGATGTTATGCCGGTTATTTTTCAGGGGCTGTATCTGAAAAGGAAACTGACGTTGCCTATTGGGCAGACTGGGTCAATCGTCGTATGCGTCATATGCGAGAGATCAGCCAATATGTAGATCGTTTTATTGCCCCCTCTCATTACTTATATGATCGTTTTACCAATGAGTTTAACTTAGAAAAAGACCAGGTCACTTATTTGGATTATGGTTTCTCATGCCATCGTTTAAAGAATCGTTGCCGTATTCCAGATAAAATATTTACCTTTGGGTATATTGGCACACACATTCCAGCTAAGGGAATTCAACATCTAATTCAAGCTTTTGGTTTGTTAGATGGAGAGTGTAAGCTAATTATTTGGGGGCGGCCACGGCCTCAAAATACAAATGGATTATACGCTATTGTTTCTGAATTAAATCAGGCCAAGCAAGACAACATAGAATGGCGTTCTGAATACCGTAATGAACAGATTGTACAAGAGGTATTTAACCACGTTGACTGTATTGTCGTCCCCTCTATCTGGGTAGAAAACTCTCCACTTGTCATTCATGAGGCACTGCAGGTCAGAGTTCCGGTGATTACTGCGGATGCAGGTGGTATGGCTGAATATATACAGCACGAACAAAATGGCTTGTTATTTGAGCATCGTAATCCATATAGTTTGGCTGAACAAATGCAACGGTTAGTGAATGAACCTGATTTTTCAAAAAAATTAGGCGCAAGAGGATATCTGCAATCTAAAGATGGAAATATCCCACCATTAGATAGGCATACAGAAGATATTGAATTCATTTACCGGCAGTTGCTTCATTAATTCAACGATATTTAAGTTTTTTTAACTATTTGGCACAGGAGGGGCGACATGGATAAATTACCTGGACCATGGCGTATTACTTTTGATACCAACCCGGATGATTGCAATTTGTCCTGCATCATGTGTGAAGATCATTCACCATACAGTACGACAAAATATGAAAGAAAGAGTGCAGGTCTTCCGAAACGGCGTATGTCGGTTGACCTAATTAAAAAAATTTTGGCTGAAGCACAAGGTACGCCTTTACGTGAAATTATTCCATCTACAATGGGCGAACCACTGATATATCCATATTTTGAAGATATTATTCATCTGTGTCATGATTATAATCTTAAATTAAACCTTACAACGAATGGCACATTCCCGCGTAAAGGCGTTAATAAATGGGCAAATTTACTGCTTCCGGTCACTTCAGATGTAAAAATTTCTTGGAATGGTGCAAATAAAGAAACTCAAGAAAAAATTATGCTGGGTACAAAATGGGAAAAGGTCGTGGATAATCTTCAGAAATTTATTCAGCTTCGAGATGAATATGCCTCTTCCCATGAAAATTATTGCCGAGTGACCTTACAGTTAACGTTTCTTGAAACTAATTTTCATGAATTAGCGGATATTGTCCAACTAGGGATTAAATTAGGCGTTGATAGAATTAAAGGGCACCATTTATGGGCTCATTTTTCTGAAATTAAAGATTTATCGATGCGACGGAATACACAGGCTATTGTGCGTTGGAATCAAGCCGTTACACAAGCACAAACCGTCGCTGCTTCCCAATTATTACCTAATGGTAAAAATATTCAACTGGATAATATTTATGCACTATCCGAAAACGCTATGGAAGATTTACTGCCTGGCGGAGAATGTCCTTTCTTAGGACAAGAAGCATGGGTTGCAGCCGACGGACGCTTTAGCCCGTGCTGCGCGCCTGATAAGGACCGGCGTAAATTAGGTGATTTTGGTAGTTTGGCGGATCAAAAATTAGATGACGTTTGGAATAGTCAATCATACAAAGCACTTGCCACCAACTATATGCAACATGCAGTGTGTAAAAGCTGCAATATGCGTAAATCCGACGTTGCAAAAACAACGAGTATGCTGACAAGCACGATCGGAATTCCCATTGTCAGGGCGTCCGTATGAATCCGCTACAGTGGCGCGAAACGAGCATTGCACCGTGCGAAACTTTTCATGTATTAGAAGGTAAACCGTTATATTCGCAGCGCTTTTCTCAGGTCCTAAAGTATCATGAACCTGGCCTAGCCCCGGCCCGAAATCAGCACAGTGCTTTTCATATTGATATGCAGGGACATCCTGTTTATCTAAATCGTTTTATTGAAACCTTTGGTTTTTATGATGGATTAGCGGCGGTGAGAGATGCGCAAGGTTGGTTTCACATTACGCCAAACGGTGAAATGCTTTATCCAACGCGATACGAGTGGTGTGGTAATTTCCAGGAGGGTTTATGCCCCGTCAAAGATAAAACGCACGCTTATTTTCATATTGATCGAAACGGCAACGCCGTCTATCCCCAGAAATATGTCTATGCAGGCGATTTTAAGGATGGCATTGCGGTGGTTTGTAATGAAAAAGGATTACATACGCACATTGATGAGCAAGGACGCTTACTGCATGGGAACTGGTTTCTTGATTTAGATATTTTTCATAAGGGATTGGCGCGTGCACAAGATGAGCGCGGATGGTTCCATCTCACCAAACAGGGTAAGGCCCTCTATCCGCAACGTTATACCATGATTGAGCCTTTTTATAACGGAGCCGCTAGAGTTGAGAGCGCTAATGGCGAACGTGCAATCATCCATACCAGCGGTAAAAAAATTACGCAGTTGCGTCCTGCGACCCCACTTTCATGGCAAACACTATCCGCCGATATGGTGGGGTTTTGGCGAACTGAGACCCTTGCCACTGCTGTGCAACTCAAAATATTTAACCTTTTGCCGGGCACCAGTGAAGGGATTGCCAGCATGTCAAATCTGCCAAAGCCTCGAGTTGAGCGTTTATTGCGTGCATTGTGGGAATTAGATCTACTTTATTTTGAAGGCAATCATTGGCATCTAACCGTTAAAGGCCAATGGCTAGTCCCCCAAGAGCACAGTTTTCTGGCCGCGGCAGCGCGTATGTGGTCGGATGTTAACGCTCAGGCATGGAGGCGGTTACCGGATGCGATGCGCTCCAACGATATCCCCCTGCCCTCTTTTAAAGTGACGGCCTCCGATGCTCAGCTGCACAATTATCATCAAGCACTTGACGGCTATGCGCTGGAAGATTTTTCTGCCTGGCAGGCGCCTCAAGATTGGTCACTTCATCAAAAATTGATTGGTGTAGGCCGCGCGGCCAAAATTTGGCTAGAACAGCTTTTGAAAAACCACCCCCACCAGCAGGCCGTCCTCTTTGGCGAGAGTTATATTTTCAAGCATTTAAATCTCCCGCCGGAAACAGCCCAACGCTATAGTTTACAAGAGCATTCAATTCTGCAAGCCTGGCCACAAAAAGCGGACGCGATTCTATTGCCACGGGTATTGCACTATTGGTCTAACCAGGAAGCGGTTCAGATCCTCATTCATGCTCGGCGGGCTTTATTAGAAAAGGGCAAGATCTATATTTTCGAAATGTTATTAGCGGAAGACTGCCCAGATGGCAGCCTGCTGGATTTAAATATGCTGGTAGAAAGCGGGGGGAAATTGCGATTTTTAAGTGAATGGAAGAATCTCTTATCAGACAGCGCGTTGCAATTAATAGAAACCCATTCAATTACCCCCTGGATGCAATGCTTGATCGTACAAGCAGCGGCCTAAACAATCTGATGGAAACCATACAGGAAACTTTTATAAAAAAAGGCGTGAGTGTGGTGCCAAGGCTTTGCCCTCGTCATCAAGCAGAATCGATCTATCAGAAGATTTTTGAGCAGATTGATCACTGTGCGAGAGAAGTGGGGTGCGATATAGAGCGCTATTTAAGTAATGTGAGTCGTTGGGTGGATCCCTCACCGGTCACGCAAAGTATTCATACTTGGGCGAACGTATTTCTAAAAAATAGACTCAATGAAATTATGGGACAAGAAGTCGAGCTAAAAAAAACAAATATCATTAGCAAAACGGCTTATGCCAGTCGAGCGGTCCCTTGTCATCAAGATATTTCGTATTCACCCGATCAGCCTTACGAGTTTTCATTATGGTTTGCACTTCATGATGTGACGCAAAATGATGGCGTGATGGAATTTTTACCTTATAGCCATCATGCCGAAATAGCCTCTGCCGTTGATTTTTGGCAGCCTAATTTTATCGATAAGGTTGCGCGATCCTCAGCGTGGAGAAAAAACTCTATCCATTTACCGGTTCAGGCGGGAGATGCGATTCTATTTGATTCACGTATTTGGCATAGAAGTGCGGATAGTCAGTCTCATCATCTCCGTTTTGCGATTGTCACCCGCTGGTGCCGAGCAGATTATAAGCCGCCGCCCCATATTCCAGAAAAAATCCCTGCTGACTTTGGTATGTGGAATTGTGGCCAACTCACTGAAGCGCTACTGAAACAAGGTTTGGAAACTTGCTTTCAGCAGGCCATAACAGCCGATTTAGCCACCTATATTCGGGCTTGGAACGTTAAGCTTACGCAACGTGAAAAAATTCCTTTCCCCGTGGATTTTATCCACGCCAAGCAATCGCTTGATGATTTATTGATATTACAGCAAGCCTCTGTCTTACATAATGGTGGGGATGCGCAGGGTATTGTTTACCCTAAGCTATGGACTCACTTACTGGAACCGCTCTCAAAATGGCTCAATAAAATTAAAACGGAACAGACAAGTATCTACCATGATAGACCTTAGAAGCGATACGGTGACACGACCTTGTGAGCAGATGCGAAAGGTTATGGCCCAAGCTCCGGTAGGAGACGACGCATATGGCGAAGATGAGAGTGTTAACCGCTTGCAAGATGCTTGCAAACATCTTTTTCGAGTCGAAGATGCACTGTTTGTCACCAGCGGCATGATGGCGAATCGTTTAGCCTTTATGTCGCAAACAGTGCCAGGTAATGAGGTCATTACTGAATCTAGTTATCACGTCAATTTTTTCGATAGCGCGCCGATGGCCGCGATTGCTGGGGTCGTGATGAATCCGTGCCGCACACAAGATGGCATTTTGCGCTCGGCAGATATTGAATCCGCCTTGGACTCAAAACAACGCTATGCTTACTTTGCGCAGCCGAAATTGGTGAGTATTGAAAATACGATTAATAGTTGGGCTGGAAAACTATTTCCCTTTGAGACCTTAAAAAATGTGTATAGCCTTACTCAACAAAGGGGGCTACGGCTGCATTTAGATGGGGCGCGGCTATTCAATGCACATATTGCGACTGGCATTGCGTTGCATGATTATGCCCGCTATACCAATACTTTATCGGTATGTTTTTCAAAGTCGCTTGGCGCCCCCTATGGCTCGATGTTAATGGGAAGCAAAGAAACCATTGATAAAGCGCGGCACTACCGCTTATGGCTCGGGGGAGGTGCGCATCAAATTGGGATGCAAGCGGCTGGCGCACATTATGCCCTCCAACATAACCTTAAGCGTTTGGCGGAAGATCATCAGTTAGCTCGTTACTTTGCTAAACGGCTATTAGTCGTGCCAGGCATCAAACTTAATGATGAAGTGGTAGAGACGAATATGGTGCAATTCACTTTGGATCGTAAGGTGGAGGATGCGAATGCGTTTTTGCAAGGTTGTGCAGCACAAGGGGTGCTACTTTTTCCGTGGTTACCTGGCGTTATTCGGGCGGTAATCCACAGCCCCATTACGCTACAGCAACTTGACCAGGCGGTTTCTGTCATTCAAGAAAATCTGAAAATTGCGCTCATCAATCGATAGCCTACAACTTGGTGGCACGAATTGAGCGGCTGTCAGAGATGCTATGAAAAAATATAGGATAGATCTATTTAGCGATACGAATACCGATCCGGTGCCAGCGATGCGCCGCGCGATGTGTGATGCGGAGGTCGGTAACGAAGTGGCGGGTGAGGATCCGACCGTCAATCAATTACTAGAAAAAGTCTGCGCCTTATTGGGTAAAGAGGCCGCCATGTTTCTACCTTCTGGCACGATGTGTAATGGCATTGCATTCCGCGTGCTATGCCAACGCCCGGGAGATTTGATTATTCTCGATCGGACCGCCCATCCGCTGACTAAATCTGCTGGCCTGATCGCCGGCTTAGTGCAAGCACAACCTTACGTGATCGATGGGGTCCGCGGTATATTTTCCGCTCAACAGATTGAATCTATCATTGCCGCGCCAAGCGGCTACAATCTTGCTCGGCCTCGGATTGTATCCATCGAGCAAACCACGAATCTGGGAGGAGGAGCGATTTGGCCGCTCAAAACCATTGAGGGAGTATGCCAACTGGCTCATTACTACGAGGTCAAAACGCATATGGACGGCGCACGTCTACTCCATGCAGTGGCCGAGACAAAAATTCCAGCCGCTGATTACGCACGGCATTTTGATTCTGTTTGGATCGATTTCTCAAAATGTCTTGGCGCCCCGATGGGCTCTGTTTTGGCGGGAACGCAAGCATTTATCGATGAAGCTTGGTACTACAAATTTCAGCAAGGAGGCGGCTTACATCAAGCCGGGATACTCGCTGCGGGCTGTCTCTATGGCCTTAAGCACCATTTACAAGAGCTGCCTGAGTTACATGCGCACACGAAGCAACTTGCCACATTATTGAGCCAGCTTTCTTTCCTGGACCTAAACCTGGAGGAGGTGCAAACCAATATTATTATTTTCGAAGTTCGACATCGCTATTTATCCGCACTTGATTTTGAGCAACGTTTACATGAGCAAGGGATTCGAGTGCTGGCGCTTGATCAAAGGAGAATTCGCCTCATTACGCATTTAGAAATTTCAATCTCGGAGATTGAAGTCATTTTTACAGCAATCCGCACAATAGGTGAAGAGCCTTTAACGATGGGGGCAGCTTAATGACAATTTCCTGGAGGGAGATCATTAGATTTTTTAGGCCATTTCTTAAACCCTATAAAATCAATTTATCGCTTCTTTTATTGCTCCCTCCGTTATGGTGCTTGGCCGAGACGGCTGCACCTTATGCGATCAAGCTCATTATTGATCAAATCTCATTAAAGAATTTGAACAAAGAAGAAATAAAAAATATTATTGAACAAACAATATTAATTTATGCTGCATTGATATTGATTCTGGAGTGCTCCATTCGCATTTGCAATGGAATCTGGATCAAAATTTTGCCAGATATCAAGGCTGACATTCAAAGCAAGGCGCTTGAGTTTATCCATAATAAATCTTTAGATTTTATCTTTAACCAATTGGCTGGAGACTTGGTTAATAAATACAGAAACTTGACAGATTGTTTTGAAAAAATGGCTAGAATATTTTTATATGGAATCTACCCAACAGTATCAGCATTCTTTTTCTCACTTATTTTTATAGCTTATATTAACATATACTTTTCCAGTATATTTTTGCTGTGGTTTTTGGCAATGAATATTTCAACCTGGATATTTTTTAGAGCAAGTATTGTTGCCTCAAATCAACAATCAAAAATTCAAAGTAATTTGATCGGATATGTTGGAAATTTAATCCAAAACGCAATGACTCTTTTTACTTTTTCACGCACTCGATTAGACGATAAAAAATTCTATGATTTATGCCGACAGAACGCTGAGGCGGCCAGGAAGTACGAATTAATCACCTGGAGAGCGGACAGCCTGCGTAGCCTATTGTCCTGGGTTTTACTGGTGAGCATGATGATTTTTTTGGGCGTGGGTTGGCAAAAATCATGGATTAGCCTTGGTGATTTCTCATTCGTGACGGCTATTTGTTTTTATGTGCGTCGATCAGTATGGATGACTTCATTGCAATTTGCTGAGTTTTGCAAAGAAATGGGCGTGATGCAGGACGCATTAGCATTTGTTTACGGTGTGCAAGCCACGCATCAGATGCCAAATCTAGTGGCAATGCCACCATTGACTGATTTTTCAAAATGCATAATACATTTTGACCGCCTTCAGTTTAGCTTTAATCAAGATCAATCCTTTTTCAAGGACTTAAATCTAACGATCTCAGCGGGTCAAAAAATAGGGATTGCCGGCCAGTCAGGTGCAGGAAAAACTTCACTGGTTCATTTATTGTTGCGCCTGCATATCCCACAAAAAGGAACCATTCTGTTAAACGGACAGGATTATCGGAATTGGCCGACTGAAAAATTGATGTCGCTTTTTTCGTACGTTCCTCAAAATGTTTCATTACTACACCGCTCAGTCTTCGATAATATTGCCTTTGGTAAAGAAAATGTATCTCGGGACGATGTTTACCAAGCCGCTAAAATATGTTTATGCGAAGAATTTATTCCATTTTTAGAAAATGGCTACGATACGATCGTCGGTGAAGGTGGCTATAAACTTTCTGGTGGGCAACGACAGCGTATTGCGTTAGCTAGAGCCTATCTCAAGCAAGCGCCTATTTTCGTATTGGATGAGGCGTTATCAGGACTCGACCCAAAATTGGAACAACAACTGCTAGAGCAACTGTGTCAGCACCTCGAGCATCATACAATTCTAATGATCTCCCACCGGCCGACAGCATTGTTGAAGATGGATCGAGTTCTCACCCTTCATCACGGTGAAATAATTCTTGATAGATCTGCTGATGGCTTAACTGAAAGCAAAATCTGGTCAGCTCAGGGTTGAAAATCCTGCCTGCAAAACATTTTATCTGCCTGGGTAATCCCCCCACAAATTGATAGAGATTGAAAGTAGAATTTTCTCCAAACAAAAGAGCCGACATTCCATGTTAGGCAATTAAATTGCCCGGCAAGCTAGCCACGAGTACCGGCTTGTGCCCTCCGGACACTAGCGCAGGTTCGCCCTGTGCGCCCCTTTGCTTGAGCAAACGGGCATTAAGTGGACTTAAACACTGAGCGTCTTGAATAGACGTATCGGTTAAAATTAACTCGTTTTGAGATGAGGTCCAATATAAACCGAATTTCCAGCTATTTTCTTCCTGTTCCACTTGCCAAATATGAACTGCGTTGCTCTTCCTGCTAACCAATTTAATACCACTTTTAGGAAACTCTTGCCAAGCTATTGAATCGATAGACCCAACAAAACCTGAAAGCGTCGCCTTACATTCGCCTGTGTCTACCAACCATAGCTTCACTATTCCATCCTCATCCCACGACGCCAAGAACTCGCCGTTTGGCGAAAAATTCACACTAACCACCCAATTACTATGCCCCTCAAGCGTATACTCTTCTCCGCTTTCCACCCTCCACAGCTTTACTGTATGGTCCCAACTCCCCGATGCCAGGAATTTACCATCTGGCGGCCGAAAATTCACACTAGCCACCCAGCCATTATGCCCTTTAAGGGTACGCAACTCTTCTCCATTTTCCACTCTCCACAGCTTTACCATATGATCCTCACTCCCTGACGCTAAGACCTTGCCGTTTGGCGAAAAACTCACACTCATCACCCTAGCACTATGCCCTTTAAGCGTATGCAATTTTTCCCCACTTTCCACTTGCCATAGCGTCACTATCCCATCCTGGGTTCCCACTGCTAGGAGCCCACCTTTTTGCGAAAAGTTCATACTAGTCACAAAATGACTATGCTCTTGAAGCGTATGCCACGCTTCTCCGCTTGCTACTTTCCACAGCTTCACAGTGCGACCCCAGCCCCCCGATGCTAAGAACTGGCCGTCTGGCGAGAAACTCACACTCCCCACCCAATAATCATGCCCTTCAAGCGTATACAACGCTTCTCCGCTTTCCACTTTCCATAATTTCACCGGCCCATCTTTACTCCCTGAAACCAAGAGCTGGCCGTCTGGTGAAAAACTCACAACCCGTACTACATCATTATTATGCCCCTTAGGCATTTGCCACTCTTCTTCACGCCCCATTCTCCATAGTTTAACCGTCTGGTCGTAGCTCCCCGATGCTAGAAACTCCCCGTTTGGGGGCGAAAAACTCACACTCATCACCCTACCACTATGCCCTCTAAGCGTATACAATGCTTCTCCACTTTCCACTCTCCACAGCCTTACCATATTATCCTCACCCCCCGACGCCAGGACTTTATTGTTTGGCGAAAAACTCACACTCATCACCCTACTACCATGCCCTTCAAGCGTATGCCACGCTTCTCCGCTTGCCACCTTCCATAATTTCACCCTATGATCCCAGCTGCCCGACGCCAGTAACTTGCCATTTGGCGAAAAATTCACACTCGCTACCACACCATTATGTCCTTTAAGCGTATATAGTGCTTCTTTGCCTCCCACTCTCCACTGCTTCACCGTCATATCTGCACTCCCTGAAGCCAGAAACTGACCGTCTAGAGAAAAACTCACACTCATTACACAATCATTATGCTTTTCGATGATAGGCAATACTTCTCTATTTTCCACTTCCCATAATTTTATCGTCCCATCCTGGTTCCCCGCCGCTAATAGTTTGCCTTTTTGCGAAAAATTCACACTCATTACCTCACCACCATGTCCTTCAAGCGGAGGCAGCTCTTCCCCGCCCTCCACTCTCCACAGTTTTACCGTATTATCTGAATGACCCGACGACGCCAAGACCATACCGTCTGGCGAAAAACTCATACTATTCACCATAGAACTGTACCCATTAAGTACACGCACTAGTTCTAGAGTCCCAGCTTGATACAGCCTAATATTGCCATCCCCCGTACCAACAGCCAACCGACGACCATCTGATGAATAACAACATTCCCTAACTCTGCTACCCACCTTTACTACTCTGCCATCCACCTCTACTCTGCCACCCATCTCTAAACTAGGTAATTCGCCAAAGTTAACTCCATCTAGATTCGCCTTTTCCAAATTCGCCCCACGCAACCACACGCCTCGGAATATTACTTTGCTTAAATCTGCCCCTTCGAATTCGGCATGGTCAAACACCCCATAACTCAAATCCGCCCCACGGACATGAATCCCATTGAAATTTTTCCCATTGAACTGCACACCCGCTTTAACCAAAATTGTCAGCGCATTCGCCGCTGCCGTTTGAACCTTTTCTTTTCTCGTCTTCGAGGTCTCAATCCACACGCATAACAGTTCTTTAAATGCTGGCCTCTGTTTCACGCGCTCTGCTAAAAATTGAAGTACCGCTGGGTCTTTATCAATAAGATTTAACTTGTTGAACTGAATATCTTCCGCGTTATCTGTGTTATTTTTCCCAGTATATCTTTCAATCTCGTCCCCTATCGACCGTGCCACAAAATAGTCCCGTATAGATTTATGCAAAAATCTATACTCCTGGCCACTGCGACGTAAAGATGAGCATTCAAGCAAAAGCCGCACTTCCTTGCGCCTCAAGCCCTTCGCTTTGAAAAATGCTTCCCAAACTCGTTTACTCGATAACGTTGCGTAATCCATCACCCCTTGATGCTGAGGGTTCTCATACAATTCAACGGCAAGGCACTGGCTAAAGTCGATTCCGTACTCTGCGAAGTTATCCCCCAACTCCTGAAAAACAAGTTGCTCAGTCTCAATTAAACGCCTCCGATCTTCCAAGCGCGCTTTAGCATGAGCAAACCATTCGCGTATAAACGCATCGTATAAATCCAACCGAGTGATGGACTGCCCCAGGCGACTCACATCTTCCCGCTCCCAAAGCGGAATGATTTCTAAAGCCAACCTTAAGATAAAAGGGTTACTCAATAATTCACGAAAATTGGGTATTTCCTTAATTGCTTTGTCATAACGATCAAATGACCACCCAAGAAGATGCTCGACATCTATATATTTCTCAATATACTGGTAGATTTTCTTTTCTGAAAATGGAGCAACGATCAATTCTTGAAAAGCCTCAGGCTGAGGGTTGCCACTCTGCCCACGAGGCTGGAATGTGGCTTGATAATCTTTCCCCAAAACCTCGCTACGGCAGCTAATAATGACCTGTGCATGTGGCCACTCTGTTGAGAATTTGTTCGTGACATAAAGGTTTTGTCGCTGCGAAATCTCATCATAGCCATCTAAAATAAATACAAAGGGTTGCTTTTTATTTCCCTGAAGAGCTTGAATCTGATTTTTTGAAAACCCCTGTCTGCTTAGATACTCATGAATCAAGTTATATCCCGGGTCTTTGATCAGTGGAAGTGAAATAAACAAAGCCATGAGTGGAAGATCCGCGTCTTCCGGTTGTTTTGCTTTCTCTACTTTCTCCTCATAAGCATGCCAAAGCCCTTGCGCTAAACAATAATTAAAAGTCGATTTTCCTGCACCGGAATCTCCCAGGAGCAATAACACCTTTTTATCTCGGTTCTGTAAAAACGCATCTACCTTATCCTTTAACTCGCCAAATGGTTCTTCGTCTTCTCTCAGCGTATCTTTACCTTCGGGTGACACGTACGCTAACACTGTTTTTAATTCCTCATCCTCGAGCTGTTTCCTGCGCCACAACGCTAAGCGTTCTTGCGCATCTAGGTTGCCCAAACCAGTTTGCGTAAGCCTTATAGTTAAAGCGGTGAGCTCCTCATTTAATTTATTAAATTGCTCATTAACGCACATTTTTAATTCTTCGATGGGTTTGTTTTGGACGGCATTTAAGAGCTCCGTTGGAAAACCCTCCTCGGCAACTTGAGACTTAGGCAATGCAGATTCGCCCAACGATGAGTTCGTATAGGCTTCATAAATGATCTTCCTAGTAGGATCTTTATCCTGGGCTATGCGGGCTAAGCACATGCGAGCAGCCTTGCTCACCTCAAGTTGAGCATCGCCAGTTAGGCGC
Organism: Mycoavidus sp. B2-EB; assembly: GCF_014218255.1. Lineage (NCBI taxonomy): Bacteria > Pseudomonadati > Pseudomonadota > Betaproteobacteria > Burkholderiales > Burkholderiaceae > Mycoavidus > Mycoavidus sp. B2-EB. Next base: position 392,650 of record NZ_AP021872.1, on the reverse strand, counting down.
ACTAAACTGCTTAAAACTCCTCGTTTAACACGCTCGCTTGACCCCCAACGCTCATCGTCAAGATAGATATCTTCCAACCAGGAAAATACTCCCTGCCGAGCAACCTCATCGGACCAAGCCAACTCCCCCTGCTGAGTAGCCTCATTAGGTACGACCAATGCTCCTTGCCTAACGGCCTCACTGGCCAAGGTACGCACCAACTGTTCCAACTGCAAGCTTAATCCAAACAAAAAATTAGGATCCAGACGGGTAGCCACCGGGACCTGGCTGACAAAAACATTTAGACTCTGGAGCTTTTGAGTTTGAATGAGCAACTCAGTGTGCCGGAGCGCGGTATACCATGGTTTCTTAAGCCCAAAATCAACCCCCTCTCGGAAGCTTTCAGCCGCACTTTTACCTCCCTGATACAAGGTCTTCCCGGCTTCGGAAATTTCTTTGGCCGTCTTGATGAATTGCCCCAAGCCAGCAAATGCCTCGTTAAAATGCTCAAACGTATCAACCAATTTTTGGGGGTCGCAGGTGCGCACTGCACTCGCTAATGCCAAGGCTCCACCTGCGACTTTTATGCTGCGCCGAAGAACACTTTGCCAAAGTTTTTCATCATTCGGCACATGCAGCAGAGCTTGGCAAGCATAGGTTGCCTGGTAAGCGCGCCGGATATTGGAGTCTTTACTCAAATCATTCAAATACTCGTATAAGGGTGTATGCAGCTGTTCACGGTTTAAGCCTTTGACATTAGCATCGGCCATCGCATCTAGCAGAGCGACCAAAGCACGCAGCAGATTATCAACGTGGTCGGCTTCTTCTATATGCGGCGTGATAACCATTTCCCCCGCAGGCTTAACGAGATTCTTCCGCCAATTAACAGGAAAGATTCTTTTGAAAGAAGGATTTTTGGCTTTTTCTTTGTAGAAAAGCTTCTTTCGCCAAGTATCTAAGACGCCTAAAATTTGGACGCCGTCGTCAGCGTTTAATATACCCGGCTCAGCTTGCTGCAGAATTTGGGCAAGCCCATCGAGTAATTGGACTTGCAGTAGAGGCTCTTTGTAAATAGCACTAATAAAGTGTCCTAATAAAGCTCGAAAAATATCAGGATCTGACAACTCCGCTAAAGCAACTACCTCGCGAACGTCACCGAGGGTTTTATCTCTCTTTATGGCAAACTCGTTGATGATTCCGCGTGTGAGCAGGCGCAGGCATAGTAATTTATCTTTCACCTCGCCAGACTGGTTGGGCTGTCTTTCTTCGTTAGATTTATTGATCTGCTTCCAAGCCGCGACGAGATAGCGGGCATCATCAAATTGAGCCTCCCCGTCCCACCTCCAACTATCAGAAGGAATGGATGACTCAGCCAATTCACCATGTCGATTCTGAACAAAAAAAGAAAAATTAGCCCTCCGTGTATCCATTACAGCGCAAGTGTCGATACCTGGGGGGTCAGCCGAGGAAGAAATAGACGAGGATGCAGCAAGACTAGACGTGGATCGTGACGTTCGTAACTTTAGCTTGTTGAACAGGTAGCTTACAGAACTACCATGATCAATCTCTGGACAGCGGGACACCAGGTTCTGCAAGTGGCTTTCCGCTTGAGAATGCCCCCAATCCCTAGCCCTGCGATAGCTGGCCGCTGCCTTGTAAAACGAATCCAGGCTTTCTAATACCTCTCCCCGCTCTAAATAAGCATCGGCAATGCAGTTCCGTAGTGTTTCATCCGCCAGCGTCTTGGGGTCCTGTGCCTTTCTTAAGGCATCTTTCGCACGATTGTATAAATCCAGCGCCACTTCAAATTTCTTCTCGTTCTTTTGATCACGAGCCTGGCTTAGATAGAATTCCCCAAGTTTAAATACAACAGCTTCTGGCAAAGCAGGACTCATGATTTTCCCCCATGTATAGACTGCTCGAAGCTGCATAAGCACAACCAGCACCGCGCTTTTCTGCAAGCTATCGCCAGATGAAGGCTAGACAACGATAAAAACAGATTCCGCCCTAACACATTAGACAGGAGACGTAAACAAACTTAATGCACATTACAGATTAGTGGTAATTCTGCCGTAAAACAAGAAAATTTTTTATTTGTGATTCCAGTTGTCGTAGGTTCGAGTCCCATTGGTTACATATTGATTGAAAGTTTAAGCAACCTCATAATTGGCAAATAATATGCCGCCTATTTTTTGTTCCTATATTCCGTAAAAAATAATATAACCCAGGCCCATTAAAGTCTTAAAGACTGGGTAGATTTAATTGAGCTCATTGTAGAATTGACTCAATTTTCCTCGATCCGAGTGCTCGTCCAACGATTTACGATTTTAATTTTCACAATTATAATTAACCACGTCTAAACTAGAAACAATATCTTCAATACTATCCCCTCCGCCACATAGCCCCTGCTCCGACAAACAAAGCTCATCCTTATATATTTGCCCTCCTTCTTCCATTATATTTTTCAAATCTTGCTTTCGTTGACTATTTTTCTCCTCAGGGGGATTTTTCTGATAACTCAAGATTTTCATCTTTACTATCTCAATTATCTCCCACACCGCAGCCTAAAATCAAAATTGGCATTATCACGGGACTCACTAAAATTAGGATATTCATTTTTTTCATTTAATTGATGGTAGTTATATAATTGATTACATTATATTCCACACCCCTAGTCTTATTTATAAATGTCTCTTTATAGAAATTTGAATGGGCAATAATCTTCAGTCTTTTTCAGATAAAAGAGGAAATAACCTCGTCCCTTCCAAGAAACGGTATCTTACTGAAGGTTTAAAATGCACTAAAAGGGAGAAAAGCTGTCAAAAATCAATCGAGTACAGTGCGCGCTGAAATACAAGGCTAAAGCGATCAAGCTTGTAGGTAATGGTCAGAGTATTGCGGCAGCCACCAGGATACTAGACGCGACACAACTGGCTTAGAGCCCATGGGAGAAGAGGCTTAGTTGGTGCAAGCAGCAAGCTGCCCAGTGCCAAGCAAGAGATACGCTAAACGGGGACAAGCTCAAGCCTACCCCGTCGTACAGTCAAGTGTGATTGTGCTGACACAAAAATGAGATGCTCAATATCCAGCATTATAAGTTGGTCCATATCAATCTCTTAACGCGCGCAAAAACTGTGCGAGAGGTAACCTCGGCTCGATTATCAAAAAACAAATAAGATACAATATAGGGCTTTCTAGTCAGAACTTTTTTCTCGCCAAGGAACGCTTTTTAGCTAGCCTAATTTAATGACAACATTATGGAATAAAAAATCGATCGCCATGTTAGAGGCTGAAGCGGCTCTAAGCGACGATGGTAAAAAGGGCGGTGTGCATTCCCCCAAGCGAGCTTTGTCTGGATTCGATTTAACCATGCTTGGGATTGGCTGCATTATTGGCGCTGGCATTTTTGTCCTGACGGGTCATGCCGCGGCCGTGCACGCTGGGCCGGCGGTGATGCTGTCTTTTATTTTAGGTGCAGTCGTTTGCGCTTTTTCTGGTTTATGCTACGCAGAAATGGCCTCAACTGTACCCGTGGCAGGTAGTGCTTATACCTATGCCTATGCAACCATGGGCGAATTTATTGCCTGGCTGATCGGTTGGGATCTCATTCTTGAATATTGCTTAGGCGCAACGACTGTAGCCATTGGCTGGTCGGGATATGTTGTGGGCTTTTTGCATTCATTAGGGATACATATTCCTGATCTGTTAGCAAGAGCTCCGCTCGCCTTCGATGCTGCGACCGGCTGGGCGCGCACGGGCGCACTGATCAATTTACCTGCGGTTCTCATTGTTGCCCTGATCACGTTACTGCTTATTTTTGGCATTCGAGAGTCGGCCCGCCTCAATAGTTTAATGGTGGTGGTGAAGGTCGCCATTATTCTGGCTTTTATCGTGGCAGGTTTTTCTCTGGTCGATACCACCAACTGGATAACGTCCGCGAACCCTAATGGCGATTTCATACCCCCGAATAGTGGCCAGGCCGGAGAGTTCGGTTGGAGTGGCATGATACGCGGCGCGGCCGTTGTGTTTTTTGCTTACATTGGTTTTGATTCAGTATCCTGCGTGGCGCAGGAAACCAAAAATCCACGCCGTAATCTGCCACTTGGATTGTTGACCTCGCTCGTCATCTGCACGACGCTTTATGTACTCGTCGCGTACGTCTTGACTGGGGTGGTCCACTATGACCAATTAAGTGTACCTGATCCAATCGCCGTAGGCATTGATGCATTGGGGATGCCATGGTTGTCGCCACTGGTCAAACTCGGAGCGATTTTTGGCTTAACTTCCGTGCTCTTGGTCCTACTCATGAGCCAACCGCGCATTTTTCAGACGATAGCGAACGATGGCTTATTGCCAGGCTTTGCTAAGAAAATTCATCCGCGCTTTCATACGCCTTATATCACGACACTGATTACAGGCGCAGTAGTCATGACATTAGCGGGTGTGATGCCGATTAATTTGGTCAGCGAATTAGTCAGCATTGGCACGCTATTTGCGTTTCTGATCGTTTGCGTCGGTGTGCTCGTATTGCGCATTACCCAACCGCAGCTTAAACGTGTATTCAAAACGCCAGCCGTTTATCTAGTAGCGCCAGGCGGAGCGTTATCAGCTCTATTTTTAATGTCCGGTTTGCCAGGCGATACTTGGATGCGGCTATTTATTTGGATGGCGTTAGGGCTCGTTATTTATTTTGGTTATGGTATCCGCCACAGCGTGCTGCGCCGTCGTCTGGAAAGCGAACCTAACGCAGTGGATTAAAATTAAAGCGATATAACGCGCGGCGGCTTTTCTAAAGCTGCCGTGAAATGCAGTCTTAAGCTCTTTTATACAAACGCTAAGAGCTGATTTTTGAATCGTTTTAGGCTCTTATACGTTACGTAGGCCAGGCCAGCTGGGGGCTAGTGTTAGCTCAATGCCCAACAAATTTAATACCCGCCCAATCGTATGATCCACCATTTCATCGAGCGTGGTGGGTTTATTGTAAAACGCTGGCAGCGGCGGAAAAATCACCCCGCCCATCTCAGTAACTGCCGTCATATTGCGTAGGTGTGCTAAATTGAACGGTGCTTCACGCACCAGCAATAAGAGACGACGGCGCTCCTTGAGCGTAACATCCGCCGCGCGAGTAATTAAATTATCAGAAAAGCCATGAGCAATGCTGGCTAAGGTTTTCATTGAGCATGGCGCGATGAGCATTCCCTCTGCCGCAAATGAACCGCTGGCGATACTGGCCCCTACATCACGTATATTATGGACGACATCGGCTAGCGCGTTTACTTCAGATTTAGTCAGTTCCAATTCGTGCTGAAGACTCAGCCAACCTGCGCTTGAAACAATCAAATGCGTTTGAATGCCGCCGATACGACGCAATGTTTGCAAAATACGCACGCCATAGAGCGCGCCGGTAGCCCCTGTAATAGCGACGACTAGGCGGCGTGGTGTAGCGCTAGAGACTGTATTTGTCGAGATCGTGTTCATTACCCCTGCCAGTCCGTTTTGCGCGCTGCCATGCAACCCTCTAGCTTTATGCAGCGGCTAATAATTGCTGCAATTCGCCCGATTGATACATCGCCACCAAAATATCCGAACCGCCAATAAATTCACCCTTGATATAGAGCTGCGGAATGGTTGGCCAATCAGAATACACTTTAATGCCTTGCCGAATCGCTTCATCGCGCAAAACATCGACCGTATGTAAACCATTGACGCCACAGGCTTTAAGTATCTGCACGGCACGGCCAGAGAAACCACACATTGGAAATTGTGCGTTGCCCTTCATAAAAAGAACGACCGGGTGTTCGGTGACCAGTTGTTTGATGTGTTGCTGAGTGTCCATAACTAGGGGTACTGATAGATAAGTCTAGTAAACCCGTATGATAGCCGATTCTGCAAAGCTCAGCGTGAATCGGGTTGGCCACCCGCCAAAGAAAGGGGGCTCTGCTCTAGCAGAAAATCTTGCACCGTCGGGTAACGCAGTTGATAAGCCAACTCTATTTTTAGCCTAGTATTGATTAACCGGCGTGACTCGCGCATAAAGGATAGCAGTGACGGTTTTAGTAAATCCTGCGCTTGGGTACGCGCTATGCGCTTAGGCCTTGGCAATCCGTGTGCGTCTGCCATTAGGTCAAAGTAATCCGCCAATTTCATTTGCGTATCATCCACTGCATGCACGATGCGCTGGGGGCGCCCCAGTCGCTTTATGCGCAGCAAAATCAGCGCAAGATCATCTGCCTGAATATGATTTGTATAGATGTCCTCTTCGGCTTTCAAGGTAAACATGCCTGCTTGTAAGCGTGCCAGCGGTAGCCGGTTAGAGGCATAGATACCCGGGATGCGGACAATTCGCAGTGATAATACAGCTCGCGCGCCAGCAGCACGCAATTGACGCTCGGCCGCAAGACGCCTGAGCGAGCGCTCGTGCGCCGGCCGCACCGGGCGGGTCTCGTCCACCAACGCCCCCGCGCAATCGCCATAAACACCGGTCGTACTGGCATAAATCCAAGTCGGTGATGCCCAGGAACGGCTCAACGCCGCAAGCAAAAAGCGCGTACGCTGATCATCACTGCCGTGCGCTGCCGGCGGCGCCAAATGCAACACGGTATCCGCCAAGCCAACCAGGCGCTTTAGACTTGAACGTCGATCTAGGTCGCCCACTAAAGGCACAACACCGAGCGAGCGCAGGCTCGCGCAACGCTCAGCTTGACGGGTAAGTGCCAATACACGATAGCGTGGCAGAAGTAATTGAGCGCAACGCAAACCAATGTCGCCACAGCCGACAATGAGAATTCGCTTACGCCTGAGTTTGCGGGTTGGAATCATTGTGGCATCATTATATCTTCGGGTTTTAGTGGCCTTGGCCGTATTCGGTTTTTTTTATGACATTCAATATTACTCTTCGGCCCAGCGGCCGGCAATTTCAGGTAGAGCCCAATGAATCTGTGCTCGCCGCAGCTCTACGGCAAGGCATTGGCTTGCCGTATGGCTGTAAAAATGGCGCTTGTGGTTCGTGTAAAGGCGCCGTGCTGTCTGGTGCAATCGAACAAGCAGCACATTCAGCTTCGGCGTTGTCTAATGATGAGAAATTACAGGGAATGGCGCTTTTTTGCGGTGCTACGCCCAAGTCCGACCTTGAGCTTAAAGTACGCGAGGTGGCGGGCGCCACCGATATGCCGGCTAGAAAACTCCCCTGCCGCATCCATGCGCTTGAGCGCGTAGCAGAGGATGTAATGGTCATGCACTTGCAATTACCGGCGCAGCAGAAACTACAGTATTTTGCTGGCCAGTATATTGAGTTTATTTTAAAAGATGGTAAGCGCCGCAGCTACTCAATCGCGACCCCCCCGCATCATGATGGACCGCTTGAATTGCATATTCGCCATATGCCAGGTGGTGTATTTACCGATCATGTTTTTAGCGCCATGAAAGAGCGCGATATGCTACGCTTTGAAGGACCGCTAGGGACTTTCTTTTTGCGTGAAGAGAGCACACGTCCCATCGTATTGTTGGCCTCAGGTACGGGCTTTGCGCCGCTCAAAGCCATCGTCGAGCATATGATATTTAAGCAGATTGAGCGCCCTATTTCACTGTATTGGGGGGCGCGCCGCAGCAAAGATCTCTATATGGCGGAACTGGCGCAGCAGTGGGCTCATGCGTTACCGAATTTTTCTTTTGTGCCCGTGCTGTCCGAACCCGCGCCGGAAGATAATTGGCAAGGGCGCACTGGCTTTGTACATCAAGTCGTAGTGGCAGATCTGCCTGATTTATCTGCCCACGAAGTCTATGCGTGCGGCGCGCCCGTCATGGTCGAGGCCGCTTTGCGTGACTTCACCGCGCACCATAATTTACCGCGCGAGAATTTTTATGCCGATGCGTTTACCAGTGAAGTAGATTTAGCCAATTCGCTCACGTAACTCAGTCTTCGACGGAATTTGAAAATGCATTTTAATGACTACCCAATCTCAGCGCTGATGACCATCGCTAAGCGGCCTGAACTTGTCTTTACGCGCGGCCAAGGCGCTTGGTTATATGATAGCGAAAATAAGCGTTATCTTGATTTTATCCAGGGTTGGGCGGTTAACTGCTTAGGCCATTGCCATGCAACCATGATTAACGCGCTGACGACGCAAGCCCAGCGCTTAATCAACCCAGGCCCCGCATTTTATAACGCCCCCATGGCTGAGCTTGCCAGCCTACTGACACGCTTTAGTTGCTTCCAGAAAGTATTTTTTGCAAATAGTGGCGCAGAGGCGAATGAAGGCGCTATCAAACTCGCTCGCAAATGGGGCCGTCAATTCAAAAATGGCGCGCATGAAATTATTACCCTGAATCATAGCTTTCATGGGCGCACGCTCGCTACCATGTCCGCCAGTGGCAAAGCGGGCTGGGATACGATGTACGCGCCTCAAGTACCGGGCTTTCCCAAGGCGGAGCTCAATGATATTGCATCGGTTGAACGTTGTATTCATAGCAAAACTGTCGCGGTGATGCTAGAGCCCGTACAAGGCGAAGCGGGCGTACTCTGCGCCACGCGAGAATTTATGCAGCAATTGCGTGCGCTCACACACAAACACAATCTGCTTTTGATCGTGGATGAGGTACAGACTGGCTGTGCCCGCACCGGCCAATTGTTTGCCTATCAAGGGTCCGAGATTGAGCCCGATATTATGACATTAGGCAAAGGCATTGGCGGTGGCGTGCCGCTTGCCGCGTTGCTCGCACGTGATGAAGTCGCCTGCTTTGAACCTGGCGAACAAGGCGGCACGTATAATGGTAACCCGCTGATGTGTGCCGTAGGCATCGCGGTTTTGGAACATATCTCTAAAGCGGAGTTTCTGGCTAGCGTGCGTGAACGCGCCACTTATTTCAGTGAGGCTTTACTCAAAGTTTCTAATCACTATGGCCTAGCCGGCGAACGTGGCTCAGGTCTATTACGCGCTTTGTTGTTAAATAAAGAGATCGGCCATGAAATCGTTGAAAAAGCACGTGAATTGAGTCCAGAAGGTTTGTTGCTCAATGCAGCGCGGCCTAACCTGATACGCTTTATGCCAGCGCTCAATGTCAGCGAAGACGAAATTGACTTGATGTTGGCGATGCTACGTAAGGTACTGGATAAGCTTGTTTGAGACCTGACGATTGAGTGTCATTTCCCGATCTATTCAGCTTTAAACATAGAAGGCCAATGCAACGATGATAGATGCGGTCTTTTTACGCCTTAGCGAATTAAGCCCGCATTTATACCACCCACAGACCCCAGCTCAATGCAAAATCTTTGCCAAAAACTCTTTCGCGCGCTCTGACTTCGGATTTTCAAAAAATTCATCTTTAGGCACATCTTCAATAATTGCGCCCTTATCCATAAAGATCACGCGATGCGCAACCTTCTTCGCGAACCCCATTTCGTGCGTCACACACATCATGGTCATTCCTTCACGCGCAAGCTCGACCATCACATCCAGCACCTCATTAATCATCTCTGGATCCAGTGCGGAAGTAGGTTCATCAAATAACATCGCGATCGGGTCCATTGACAGCGCACGAGCAATCGCTACGCGCTGCTGCTGACCACCGGATAATTGCCCCGGATATTTATCTGCATGGGCCCGCAAGCCAACGCGTTGTAGCAACTTCATGCCTTTTGCTCTCGCCTCTGCTTCACTACGACCGAGCACTTTAACTTGCGCCAAGGTTAGGTTCTCGGTGATCGACAAATGAGGAAAGAGCTCAAAATGCTGAAACACCATACCGACTTTAGCCCGCAGTTTAGACAAATCAGTGCCTTTAGCTCCGACTGACTGGCCATCCAGTAAGATTTCGCCTTGCTGGAATGCCTCAAGTCCATTGACGGTTTTAATCAACGTCGATTTACCTGAACCCGATGGCCCACATACCACCACGACTTCGCCTTTGTTCACTTCAGTACTACAATCAGCCAGGACCTGAAACGGACCATACCATTTAGAAACGCCTTTAAGAGAAATCATCTTGAATACCTTTTTTGAAAACGTCTGACGAGATTGGAGGCAAACAAGCAAATAACAAAGTAGCATGCCCCAGCAAAAAGCACCATTTCAACTAGCTGCCCGTCGCGTTCGCCAATATTGGTCGCGGTGCGAAAGAAGTCCGCCAAGCCAATCACATAGACTAAGGCCGTATCCTGAAACAGCACAATGCCCTGAGTTAACAGTAACGGCACCATGGCGCGGAAAGCTTGCGGCAAAACCACTAAACGCATCGATTGCATATACGTCATACCCAGTGCATTAGCGGCATAAACCTGCCCACGCGGCACACTTTGAATCCCCGCGCGAATAATTTCCGAATAGTAAGCGGCTTCAAACAAAGAAAATGCGATGATTGCTGAAACGAAACGGATGTCGACATCAGGCGGCAGATCAAGCAAAGATTTGAGCAACTGCGGCACCAATAGGAAGAACCACAAAAGCACCATGACCAGCGGAATCGAACGAAAAATCGTCACATAGCACTTCGCAAACCAGGCCAGCGGCTTGATCGGCGAAAGCCTCAATAACGCAAGCATGGTTCCCCAAATAATGCCAACAATGACCGCAGCAACCGTAATTTGCACGGTGATCAGCATACCCTGCGCTAAGGTTGGCAGAGAAGATGAAATGCCACTCCAATTAAACTGATACATTATTTCCCTCCGATTTGACCGGGTAACCGGGAGGTTCGCTCAACCCAGCGCATGAAAAGCATCACTGCCAGATTAATCAACGCATAAGAGGCGGTGACTATAATAAAAGACTCGTAGGTATGCGCTGTATAGTCGCTGAGTTGGCGTGCTTGGGCGGAAAGCTCAAGTAAACCAATGGTGGAAGCGACTGCCGAGTTCTTAAAAATATTCAAGAACTCAGAGGTTAAAGGCGGCACGATAATGCGATACGCATTGGGCAGTAAAACGTAACGGTAAGTTTGCGGCAACGTAAACCCAAGCGCGAGTGCAGCATTTTTTTGGCCAGGCGGCAACGCAAGAATACCCGTTCTCACTTGTTCGCAAACCCGTGCGCCAGTAAATAAGCCTAGGCAAACCACGGCTGACGAAAAAAACTGAATCAGTGGCGGCAATCCTTTGAACCAATCACCCAACGACGGAGATACGAGCTCAGGAAGCACAAAGTACCAGATAAAAAATTGCACAATCAACGGGATATTGCGAAACACCGCGACGTAAACCGCACCGAGACTGGACAACCATTTATTCGGTAACGTGCGCAATATGCCAAATAAGGAACCGGCGATAAGCGCGATGATCCAAGCCGCTAATGAGAGCGTAACAGTGGCCGTCAGGCCATCAATGAACCAACCCAGGTACGTCGTTGGCTCGCCGGTAGACACCGCGCTTAGCAAAATGTCCCAATTCCATTGATAACTCATAACCCTAAATTGCTATTAAAACAGTGCTTTAAGCACAGTTCTATTCCTGTTCTAATATCAGGCATCACTTTCCCAGCTGCGTCCGAGGCCCTCTCGAACGCAGCGCTACCATTGCTGGTAAATCTTATAACGGGTAGGGCAGTTATGGTTGCCAGCCCCTACAAGAATAAACGGGCTTAACCTTTTGCCTGATCATTCGGACTCTTGAACAATGCTTTGAGCTCTTCGCTTTGCGGGAAGTTCAAATTTAAATTGCGAGGAGGAATAGGCTTCTGAAACCATTTTTGATAAATCTTACTGGCTTCGCCTGAGGTTTGAAGTTTTGCAATGGTGTCGTCAACCAATTTTTTGAATGCCGGGTCATTTTTGCGCAGCATACAACCATAGGCTTCTTCTGATTGCGGCGTACCCACAATGACAAATTTGCTAGGATCTTTGGCTTTAGCACGCTCTCCGGCAAGTAACGCATCATCCATCATAAACGCTACTGAACGGCCTGTTTCTAACATTAGGAACGCCTCGCTATGATCTTTTGCGCTAATGATATTCATGCCGAGCTTCTTTTCTTGGTTCATTGCGCGCAAAATACGCTCAGAGGTAGTCCCCGCCGTGGTCGCTACTGTCTTGCCCTTCAGATCAGCAAAATCCTTGATGCCTGAATCAACACGCGTGAGCAGCCGGGTACTTACAACAAAAATCGTGTTGGAAAATGCAACTTGCTGCTGCCGCTCAAGATTGTTTGTGGTAGAACCGCATTCAAGATCAATCGTGCCATTTTGAATCAATGGAATCCGATTTTGAGATGTGATGGGCATGAGCTTCACATCTAGACGAGGTTTATTCAGCTCGTTCTCAATGGCCTTAACAATCTGCATCGCGTATTCGTGCGAATAGCCTACGACCTGCTGGTTCTCGGCATAATAAGAAAAAGGAATGGACGACTCCCTATGCCCCAATGAAACTGTGCCTGTCTCCTTAATTTTTTGCAGAGTGCTGGTCGTACTAGTACTCTGCGCCTGTGCATAAGAGCAGGTTAGCGTACCCACTGCCATCAATGCCGCCACGATTTTTTTTAGTTTCATTGGAAGTTCTCCTCGTTAAAGAATGAATTATATATCTTAATTGGTTAATTTATTAACTTATAGCCAACAAATATTATGGATACAATCCGCGCATCTCCCTTGCCATTAAAATTCGTGTACATGCAACAATATACGCGGCTGTGCGCACAGAGACCTTATGTTCAAGCGCAACTTGCCATACAGATGCGAATGCTTCGCGCATAACTCGCTCAAGACGGTGGTTAATTTCGTCTTCGCTCCAGAAGAAGCTGGAAAAATCCTGCACCCATTCGAAGTATGAAACAGTCACACCACCTGCATTGGCGATCACATCCGGAATCACGAGAATGCCATGATCATTCAAAATATCGTCGGCCAATGGCGTAGTTGGGCCATTCGCCCCTTCGACAACAATTTTAGTGCGGATCTGCGGTGCATTTTTTTCAGTGATTTGCCCCTCTAGCGCAGCCGGAATCAAGATATCTGATTCAAGTCCCCAAAACTCATCATTCGCCAGCGGCTCAGCGCCGGTGAAACCGACAATCCCTCCGGTTTGAGCGACATGCTCAAGCAATTTTAGCGTGTCAATGCCAGCCGGCCGATAAAGAGTGCCGGTATGATCTTGTACCGCGATGATCTTTGCGCCCGCTTCAGCAAAAAGGCGGCCTGCAATCCCACCCACGTTGCCAAAACCTTGGATTGCAATGCGCGCTCCAGCAATCTCCAAACCGATTTGGCGCGCACCTTCGCAGGCAACAACAAATGCGCCGCGGGCGGTGGCCTCCTTACGCCCAAGACTGCCGCCTAGCGCAATGGGTTTGCCAGTGACCACGCCGGTTGCTGTACGCCCCTGATTCATCGAATACGTATCCATCATCCATGCCATCACCTGTTCGTTAGTGTTGACATCGGGCGCTGGGATATCTGTGTTAGGGCCAATGATAAAATTGATTTCACTGGTGTAACGACGCGTCATGCGTTCTAATTCCCCGCGCGACAGCTTGCGTGGATCAACGCGGATGCCTCCTTTGGCACCACCATAAGGTACATTCACAGCGGCATTTTTGATCGACATCCAAGCCGACAGCGCCATCACTTCCGATAACGTCACATCTTGATGGTAACGTAAACCACCTTTGCCAGGACCACGCGAAGTATTGTGCTGTACTCGATATCCTTCAAAGTGAGCGACCGTGCCATTATCCAGCTCAATCGGTACATCAACAATTAACGCGCGCTTGGGCCGTTTGAGGGTTTCGATCCAACGCGATAACGAGCCTAGATAAGGCATCACGCGGTCAATTTGTTGTAGATAAGTACCCCACGGACCCAGTTCATCTGGCCGAAGGTACGACGGTATTACATGATGTTGCGACATAAATTCCCTCAATCCCCGGAAAAAAGTTGCGCTATGGTTAAAAAAACAGTTATAAACCTTACGCTTTAACTGCGATTTATGCTCAAAGTTTCAATATTGTCTCAGAATGGTTGGCTATTTTTCCGAAGTACGCGAAAACTAAGCCCGAAAACTGAAACATTAGTGTAAATAACAACGGAAATAACTATGCATTCACTCTCTCATCTCCCACATAACAAGACTCTGGCTTTACGCGCAGTGCCTCAACCCTCCAACGCAAATATGCATGGCGACGTATTCGGCGGCTGGATTATGGCGCAAGTGGATATCGCCGGTTCTATTCCAGCCACCCGTCGGGCGCATGGCCGAGTCGTGACGGTGGCCGTTAACGCCTTGGTCTTTAAGCAACCGGTGTTTGTTGGCGATTTGCTTAGCTTTTATGCAGACATCGCCAAAATTGGCAACACCTCGGTTACCGTCTCGGTTGAAGTGTACGCACAGCGGCTCAATTTTACCGAGCAGATTTCCAAAGTAGCGGAGGCAACGTTGACCTATGTAGCCACAGACAACGATCGTCGCCCCCGCGCATTGCCAGCAGAAGATTGAGCGCATCACAGAATAAGTCGAGCCATTTGCGTAATCCGTTAAACCCGCTCAATGATACCCGCGGCTCCCATGCCTGCGCCTATGCACATGGTGACCATACCGTATTTCAATGCATGGCGGCGCAACGCATGCACCACTGTAGCCGCGCGAATGGCGCCCGTTGCGCCAAGTGGGTGGCCCAGGGCAATCGCGCCGCCCAGTGGGTTCACTTTTTTAGGATCAAGTTTAAGCTCCTCGATCACCGCCAACGATTGCGCAGCGAAAGCCTCGTTCAACTCAATCCAATCGAGCTGGTCTTGCTTCAGCCCGGCAGCTTTTAAAGCGGCAGGAATCGCCTCTTTCGGGCCAATCCCCATAATCTCGGGCGGCACTCCGCGCACCGCAAAACTGACAAACCGCGCCAGTGGGGTGAGATTGAATCGCTTCAGCGCTTTTTCCGAAACCACAAGCAGCGCCGCTGCGCCATCAGACATTTGCGAGCTATTGCCAGCCGTCACCGAACCACCCTGTGCAAATACCGGTTTGAGCTTGGTTAACGCCACCAGCGAGGTGTCAGCACGAGGCCCCTCATCCTGCGCTGTGAGTTGCTGGCTTAAATCAAGCTGGCCTCGCTTAAGGTCGGGCAAACGTGTGATCACGTCAAACGGCGCAATTTCATTATTAAATTCGCCTGTAGCTTGCGCTTTCAGCGCTTTTTGATGAGATTCAAAGGAAAAAAGATCCTGCGCTTCTCGCTTTATTGACCAGCGTTGCGCAACTTTTTCTGC
This sequence comes from Mycoavidus sp. B2-EB, assembly GCF_014218255.1. NCBI lineage: Bacteria > Pseudomonadati > Pseudomonadota > Betaproteobacteria > Burkholderiales > Burkholderiaceae > Mycoavidus > Mycoavidus sp. B2-EB. The sequence goes on along the minus strand of NZ_AP021872.1, from coordinate 377,486 downwards.
GGTTAACCCCATGCCGTAAGCAAGACCAAGATGTTCATCTCGTTCAAAGATATGCGGAGAAACGGATGGCGTATTGCCCATCATCGGCACCATACTCATTGATTCCACACCGCCAGCCAGCATGACATCCGCCTCGCCCACACGAATGCGATCTGCAGCCATAGCCAAAGCCGTCACACCAGAAGCGCAGTAACGGTTCACGGTTACGCCGCCGACCGTGACCGGCAACCCAGCCAACAATGCGCTCACGCGCGCAATATTGAGTCCTTGCTCCGCCTCTGGAAACGCACAGCCAATCACCCCATCTTCAATGGCCTGCGGATCAAGTTCAGGCACGCGCGCCAGCGTCGCTTGAATGGCGTGTATCAATAATTCTTCTGGCCGCGTATTTTTAAATGCCCCGCGTGGTGCTTTGCCAATTGGCGTGCGGTTAGCGGCAACGATATAGGCGTCTTGCACTTGTTTGCTCATCTTTTTTCGCTCCATTAATTACGCACAGGTTTACCCGTTTGCAACATGCCTATAATCCGTTCTTGGGTTTTTTTCATATCAAGTAATTCGACAAAGGCGGTGCGCTCAAGTTTAAGCAACCACGCTTCATCAACCAGGCTCCCCATTTCAACCGCTCCGCCACAGAGTATTTCAGCAATCCGGCTGCCAATTAAAAAATCATGCGCTGAAATAAAACCACCCTCTCGCAGATTGACCAATTGCGCTTTAATTGTGGCAATTCCAGCACGCCCCGCCACGGCAATAGCGCGGGACGGCAAAGGCGCGCGCCAGCCAATCGCCGCCAAACCACGCGCCTCGCTAAGCGCTGTCGCCAGCAGTTCGTGCATATTAAATACAATCGTATCTGACGGCAACAGATAGCCAAACTCAATCGCTTCATGTGCTGAGCTGGAGGCCTTTGCCATCGCAATTCTTTCAAAGGGTTTAGCCAGGAATTCAACTAAATGTCTCTGGCCCAAGCGCTGTGCAGTCGCAGCAGCGCGCAATGCGGTTTCTTTTAAGCCCCCTCCGGCCGGCAACAAACCAACCCCTGCTTCAACTAAACCCATATAGCTCTCAAGATGCGCGACCCGCTTTGCGCCGTGCATAGCGAGTTCACACCCTCCTCCCAGCGCAATGCCTGCCACCGCTGGCACGACCGGCACAGCCGCATATTTCACACGTTGCATAGTTTGCTGGAATTGAGCCACGAAAGGCGCAACCTTTTTTGCGCCTCCAGCCATCAATACGGGCATGACACCCTCTAAATTTGCCCCGGCCGAGAATGGCCCCGCTTGCAGCGAGGAAGGCTGCCAAACCACCAGGCCACGATGGTTTTGTTCAGCGAGTTCGATGGCTTGCACTAAACCATCTAACACCGCCGGGCTGATCGTATTCAGCTTAGTTTTAAATGAAATAATCGCAATATCGTCTTGGCCAGTGCGCGCATCAACCCAGATGCGCACCGCTTCATTTTCACTTAGCGTTTTGCCATCCGTGTGCGGATCCGCTCTACCCTCTCCAATTAAGGACGCGCGAAAGATCTGTTTGTCATATGTCGCAAGTGCGCTACGGGGCACAAAAGTGCCCGTCTTGGGCGACCATGAACCGGCTGCCGTATGCACCCCACCCTGTTCAACCACTGGCCCATCGAATACCCAAGCTGGCAATGATGCTTTCGATAATGCTTCTCCTGCGTCAATATCCGCCTGCACCCACTCCGCTAATTGGCGCCAACCAGCCGCCTGCCAGATCTCAAACGGCCCCTCACTCCAACCAAAACCCCAACGTACGGCAAAATCCAGTTCACGTGCGTTATCCGCAATGTGCTCTAAATGCAGCGCGCTATAATGAAACACGTCGCGGAAAATCGCCCACAGAAAGCGAGCTTGAGGATGCGTGGATTCACGCAACAGTTTAAAACGCTCGGCAGGAGGGCGCTTTAAGATACGCTCAACCAAAGCATCCGCCCGTGCGCCACTTTCAATATAGGCACCGCGCTGAGCGTCCAGCACTTTAATTGTTTTACCCTCTTTTTTATAAAATCCAGCCCCGCTCTTTTGTCCAAGCGCACCTTGTGCAAGCAATGCACTCAGCACTGGGGGTTCGTTATAAATTGGGAAGAATGGGTCATCCTGCAGATTGTCGCGCATCGTTCTAATCACATGCGTCAGCGTATCAAGACCCACTACATCGGCGGTGCGAAAAGTTGCTGACTTGGCGCGCCCAAGCCGGCGGCCGGTCAGATCATCAACCAGATCAAAACCTAACTCGAATTTTTCCGCCTCTTTGATCGTAGCTAACACAGAAAAAACACCGACTCGATTGGCGATAAAATTGGGCGTATCTTTTGCCCGCACAACCCCCTTACCTAAAGTACTGGTGAGGAAACTCTCCAATCCATCGAGAATCTCAGCGCGCGTATACTGAGCTGGGATAAGCTCGACCAAATGCATATAACGAGGTGGATTAAAAAAATGCACGCCACAAAACCGGAGTTTCAAATCAGCGTCTAATGTTTCAGCGAGCGCGTTAATGGATAGCCCCGAAGTATTAGAAGCAAAAATGACATCAGAACGAATTGCAGGCGCGATTTTCTTGTATAAATCATGCTTCCAATCAATGCGTTCAGCAATCGCTTCGATGACTAAGTCACATTCGCTGAGCCGATCAAGATCATCCTCGTAGTTAGCTGCTTCAATATAAGCAGCAGCATCGCTCACCCCAAGCGGGGCTGGATTCAGCTTGCGCAAATGCTCGAGCGCCTTTAGGGCAATCGCATTTTTAGGCCCTGATTGAGCAGGTAAGTCAAAAAGCATTACCGGTACTTTTGCATTGATTAAGTGGGCGGCAATTTGGGCACCCATTACGCCTGCGCCAAGCACAGCAACTTTTCGAATGCTTAAATGACTCACGTTTTTCCTCCGGAAGGGTTATATAGTTTTTGTAACTCTTTATTCATCTGTCAAAAAATGGCTTCGCCGGCCAGTTTAACTCAACCTTGAGTCCTTTCTTTTTCACACTAGCCTATGCTGCACCCGTCAAACAAATGACCCACTACACATTACTGGCGTCTTGGGCGCCTTGAAAAGGCTAGATTTTAACGCTTCACTCGCGCATTCGCAGCTTTTAGCATTCGAGGCTTTAACCTAAATCGATGGTAGGACGCTCACCGGCTACCCACGGCACCTCTGCTTATGCACCTTTATGCATGCTTGGCATCACGCTATAACTTTTGACAGATATTCAAGCAAGCGCGCATTGTGTACAGTGATTTTTTATTTGTCACTGGAAATCTCATGACGGCCCGACTCGCTAACCCACCCTTTCACGCAGATGCTGCGTGGAAAAATGCGCTGAATGCGTATTTCCCAGAATTTATGCAGTTTTTCTATCGAGAACTGGCACAGAAAATTGCCTGGGAAGAGAACTATGAAATGCTGGATAAAGAATTACAACGCTTCACCGCAAAAAGCCAAATCGGCAAACGGCTGGTCGATAAACTGATCAAAGTGCGTTTAAAAAATGGCGTGGAGTGTTACCTGTTGCTGCACGTTGAAGTGCAAGGCAATTATGAAGCAGGCTTTGCGCAAAGATTGTTTGAGTACTTTTACCGTTTGCATGAACGTTATGGTCAATGGGCATTGACGCTTGTGATCTTGGCCGATGATCGCACCGGATGGCATCCGCAGGATTTTTCGATCCAAGCGTGCGGCTATCCAGTAAACCGCTTTCAGTTTCTGACAAACAAGCTACTCGATTATCGCGGTCAAGAAGACGCTTTGTTAGCGCAAGCGAACCCTTTTGGCATGATGGTAGCCGCGCATCTTGCTGCGTTGCAAACGCGTACTGACCCTAATGCGCGTTACCAGCATAAATATAAGTTAACGCGCTTTCTTTACCAAGAAGGCTTAGCGCGAGAGCGCATACTCAACCTTTATCGGTTTATTGATGCGATCTTAACATTACCCAAAGAGTTTGAAATTATCTATAATAGTTCAATTAAACAATTCGAGAAGGAGTCGGAAGTGGAATATATTACGAGTGCTGAACGTATCGGTATGGAGCAAGGGCTTAAAGAAGGACTTAAAGAAGGGATTGAAAAAGGCCGGCAGATGTTGAGTAATTTGTTGCTAGCCCAGCTAAAGTGTAAGTTTAAAAACTTAGCTGAACCTTATCTGCAGAAATTGGATGAAGCGGATGTAGATACTTTGCGTCAATGGGGCGAACGCATCTTTATGGCTAAAACACCTGATGAGGTCTTTTGAGGCTATTACGCGAAATAAAGCGTACTACCCGCGACTCGCCATCCGTCCGCTGCAAATACCAGAATACTCCGATAGGGTTGTAAAGCCTATCGGATGTATCAGTGGTACAAGCCGCCCATATTAGAACAATGCTTCGTCTAACTCCATCAACGACTTTGCCCCTGCGCGCGCCGAACGAATTTGCCAAGCGGTTTCGGGCAATAGTTTGGCAAAATAAAAACGTGCCGTGACAAGTTTAGCCTGATAGAACGGATCGCCAGTCGCTTGCTTATCCAACGCAACCCGAGCGCTACGTGCCCAAAAGTAGGCAAAAATCAAATGGCCTATAACACGTAGATAAGGTGTGGCGGCAGCGCCTACTTCATCGCGGTCACCCATTGCCTTCATGCCAATTTCCATGGTGAGCTTTTGCACTTTATCGCCGAGCTCCGCTAATGGATTGACGAACTCTTGCATTTCAGGCTTAATCCCTTCTTGCTCAATGAAATCCCGCACCAAAGCCCCAAATTTCTTGAGCTTCGCGCCCATATCCCCTAATACTTTTCGGCCCAACAAATCAAGCGATTGAATCGTATTGGTGCCTTCATAAATGGTGCCAATCCGCGCATCGCGCACATATTGCTCGACACCCCACTCGCTGATGTAACCATGCCCACCCAATACCTGCATGCCTAAATTAGTCGCTTCGCAAGCATTATCGGTTAAGAATGCTTTAACAATGGGTATCAGCAATGCGACCCATTCTGCACTCTCAGCGCGCACTTTTTCATCTTGATGTGAACGCTCTTTATCTATTAAAAGCGCAATCCAGTATGCAAAAGCCCGCCCCCCTTCAGCATAAGCTTTTTGCGTCAGGAGCATACGACGCACATCAGGATGAACGATAATCGGATCAGCGGCCTTATCCGGCGCTTTAGCGCCATTTAACGCGCGCATTTGCAAACGCTGCCGCGCATAAGCCAGAGAATTTTGATAAGCAACTTCAGTTAAACCAAGGCCCTGCATACCCACGCCAAGCCGTGCTGCATTCATCATCACAAACATCGCATTCAGCCCTTTGTGCGGCTCCCCAACCAACCAGCCATGCGCGTTATCGAGATTGATGACACAGGTTGCATTGCCATGAATCCCCATTTTATGCTCAATTGAAGCACAACTCACGCCATTACGTTCGCCGATTTCACCTGCGGCGTTGGGCACAAATTTGGGCACGACAAATAGGGAAATGCCTTTAGTACCGGCTGGCGCACCCGGTAAGCGCGCTAACACCAAATGAATAATGTTTTCAGCCAGGTCATGCTCACCGCTCGAAATAAAAATTTTCGTCCCGTTGATCCGATAGGATCCATCGTCTTGAGCTTCTGCTTTGGTGCGCAGCAGGCCAAGATCTGTACCGCAATGCGGCTCCGTCAAACACATCGTACCGGTCCATACGCCGGCAACGAGTTTAGGTAGGTAGATTTTTTTTTGCTCTGGCGTGCCATGCGCATGTAAGCACTCGTAAGCACCATGCGAGAGCCCCGGATACATGGTCCATGCTTGATTAGCCGAGTTCAGCATTTCATAGAGCGCATTATTCACCAATACTGGCAAACCTTGGCCGCCCTGTTCCGGGTCACATGCCAGCGCTGGCCACCCCGCGTTGATGTAAGCTTGATAAGCTGCTTTAAAACCCGCCGGCGTAGTGACAACACCATTGTTATAGCTACATCCTTGTCGATCGCCACTCTGGTTTAGCGGAAATAACACTTCTTCACAAAATTTTCCAGCTTCAGCCAGCACTTGGTCGATGGTCTCAGTATCCAGCCCAGCATGTACCGGCAAATGCGCCAGTTCAGTTTGCACATCAAGCAATTCATGTAAAACAAACTGTATATCACGCAACGGTGCGGTGTACTGTCCCATTTTTTTCTCCTGTATGAAGTACTGAGTTATTCAAATTTTATATAGAAATTCTTGGCCTCATGCGTGCCGGTAGCTGCAAAATAGCCGCTCGATTCGACGGCGAAAAACAGCGCTCGGCCGCCTCAAGATATGGCAGCCAAGTATAAGCGGTGTGCTCGCGCGGCGCGAGCGTGATTTTAATCTCACGCGGCACCAGAAGTCCAAACCAATGCTCGATGTTACGCGTCACTCCTGGCGCGTAACGATGGCGCCAGATCGGGTAAATTTCATAGGCCACTTGCCAATGCCAATCCGTGAGCGCGGCACGCGGCACTTGCGCCCCCCCAACCGCAAGCCCCGTTTCTTCCAGCACCTCGCGTCTAGCCGTTTCATCCAACGCTTCTTGTTGATCATCTTTCGAGCCAGTCACTGATTGCCAGAAACCAGGATGATCCGCGCGCTCAAGCATAAGCACTTCAAGCTCAGTGGTATGAATCACAACCAGTGCAGATTCTGCTAGCTTATAAGCATCCATGCTGAACCTGCATTTTTTTGCTTTAGGCTTTGAGCGCCTCCGTTGCACGCAAGCGGATATGCAGCTCGCGTAATTGACGCTCATCCACTTCACTTGGCGCTTGTGTCAGCAGACATTGAGCGCGTTGCGTTTTGGGAAAAGCAATGACATCTCTGATTGAGTCAGAGCCAGTTAGCATCGTCACAATTCGGTCCAAGCCAAATGCAATACCACCGTGTGGCGGCGCACCATATTGCAATGCCTCAAGCAAGAAACCGAATTTTTGTTGCGCCTCATTCGCATCAATTGCCAACGCCTCAAAAACTTTGCGTTGAACTTCTTCGCGATGAATCCGCACTGAGCCGCCACCAAGCTCCCAGCCATTTAGCACCATATCGTAAGCTTTCGCAAGACAACGACCAGGATCGGTCACCAATAAATCAAGGTGCTCGTCTTTGGGGCTCGTGAAGGGATGGTGGCAAGCCACCCAGCGCGCGGCTTCTTCGTCATAGTCAAACATCGGAAAATCAACCACCCACAGAGGTTGCCAGCCAGATTCAAAGAACCCTTGCTCCATAGCAAACGGTGTGTGACCGATTTTTAACCGCAGCGCACCCAAACTATCATTGACAATTTTTTCGCGATCAGCGCCAAAGAAAATTAAATCGCCGTCTTGCGCGCCAGTGCGTTTAAGAATCTCCGCCAAAGCCGCATCATGTAGATTTTTTACAATCGGGCTTTGCAGACCTTCACGGCCTTTGCCGGCTTCATTGACTTTAATCCAAGCCAGTCCTTTGGCACCATAGATGCGCACAAACTCAGTATAGCTATCAATTTCGCCGCGCGATAATTGCCCCCCTTGCGGCACGCAGAGAGCAGCCACGCGGCCACCTTGCGCGTTGGCGGGGGCACTGAAAACTTTAAAGTCAACGTCTTTCATTACATCCGTCAACTCAGTAAATTCAAGTTTAACCCGCAAGTCAGGTTTATCCGAGCCGAAGCGCCGCATTGCTTCCGCGTAGCTCATCACGGGGAAGGATTGCGCCAGGTCAACCCCAATTGCATTTTGAAAGACCGTGCGGATCATCGCTTCAAATAAATCACGAATTTCTTGCTCGCTTAGAAACGAGGTTTCGCAATCAATTTGGGTAAACTCAGGTTGGCGATCGGCTCTTAAATCTTCATCGCGAAAACATTTAACGATCTGATAGTAACGATCAAACCCAGCCACCATAAGCAACTGCTTAAAAAGTTGTGGTGATTGAGGCAGCGCGAAAAAATGGCTAGGATGCACACGCGAGGGCACTAAATAATCGCGCGCCCCTTCAGGCGTGCTTTTAGTCAACATGGGCGTTTCAATATCGATAAAGCCTTGCTTATCAAGGTAGCGGCGTACCTCCATGGCGACGCGATAGCGCAACGTTAGGTTGTGCTGCATCTGCGGGCGCCGCAAATCTAGCACGCGATGCGTCAGACGAGTGGTCTCCGATAGCGTATCGTCATCAAGCTGGAAAGGGGGGGTGACCGAAGCATTGAGCACCGTCAATTGTTCACAAACCACTTCGATTTTGCCACTGATAAGAGCCTCATTTTCGGCCCCCTCCGGCCGCGCCCGCACTACGCCACGCACCTGCACACAGTATTCATTCCGAATGCCCTCGGCGATTTCAAACATCGCCTGACGATCGGGATCGCAAACGACCTGAACCAGCCCTTCCCGATCACGCAAATCGATAAAGATCACTCCACCATGATCACGACGACGCTGTACCCAGCCACAAAGTGAAACGGTTTTACCCAACCAAGCCTCGGTTATCAAACCGCAATATTCAGTTCTCATCGACAAGAAATATTAAAAATAAAAAACGTAAATAAAAAATCGGATAGGCCAGATAATTTAAACTCGCTCTGGCGCTATAAAAAGGTTTAGATTGATATAATTCGGCATGCTTGCGCACACTCAAAGATGACGAGCTCTATAGTGTTGGCTTAGTCAGCGGGCGCGCTGGAGGCGCCACAACGCCCATTGAGACGATGTATTTCAATGCTGCATCAACTGTCATATCAAGTTCAACCACATCCGCACGCGGTACTATGAGAAAAAAGCCCGAAGTCGGATTAGGCGTAGTCGGCACATAGACGCTAGCGTATTCACCTTTAAGGTGATTGACAATATCGCCACCTGGGATGCCCGTCAGGAAAGCCATGGTGTACATCCCTTTACGCGGATATTCAATCAACAGCGTTTTACGAAATGCGTTGCCGTTGCTGGATAAAAGCGTATCTGAGACCTGCTTAACGCTCGCATAGAGCGGCCCCACCACCGGGATATGGCGCAGCAATCCTTCCCACCAGTGAATTAAAGTCTGGCCAATGAAATTTTGCGTGAATACGCCCACAAGCAAAATAAAGCCGAGTGTCAAAACCGCGCCAACTCCAGGCAGATAAAATCCCAACAAACGCTCAGGCCGCCAGGCCTCGGGCAATAAAGTCAACGTCTGATCTAGAGTGCCAATCACTAAACCCAGCAGCCATAAAGTGATGGCAAGCGGAACTAAAACCAGTAAGCCAGTTAAAAAATAAGTTTTTAGAGCAGTTTTTTTAAGCGTCATGATGGATCTGCCGACGCCGGAGCGCGCTGAGTTGTTTGATCTGCAATTGTAGCGCTTTCACCGGCTGGTTTGGCTACGCTTTCGGCCGCAGCACCCGTGGCCTTAGCCGCTTCATTCGATTCAGTGCCAGGTTTGGCTTTAGCAGGTTGACTGCTATTGCGAAAATCAGTCGCATACCAACCCGACCCTTTTAATTGAAAGCCAGCCGCAGTTAACTGCTTACGTAGTGTAGCTTCGCCACAAACAGGGCATTCAGTTAAAGGTAAATCAGTCAGCTTTTGTAAGGCCTCATGCGGCTGATGACAAGACTCACAACGGTAAGCGTAAATAGGCATAATGTAGATTCCATATTTGAATGAGAGATTATAGCCAAAAGAATCCAGCCAAGCCCAATACTCCTATCAATAGCACCATCCATAAGAGGCGATTCGTGCGCTTTTGCTCAATGAACAGTTGCCGCATAAGCACATGATGATGCGTATCTTGCAGCGCCTGCGTGGCTGAGGTTAAAGCTTGATGCACTAGACGCGGGACTTGTGGCAGGGTTTTACTCCATTGAGGCATTTCATATTGAAGCCGCTCAAGCCAACCCCGCCAGCCGATTTGCTCCGCCATCCAACGCTCCAGATAAGGTTTAGCGGTCTGCCATAAATCAAGCTCTGGGTCGAGCTCACGCCCAAGTCCCTCGACATTTAATAAGGTTTTTTGCAACAATACCAGTTGCGGCTGTATTTCTACATGAAAGCGCCGCGATGTCTGAAACAGGCGCAACAAAACTTGCCCGAGCGAGAGATCTTTTAACGGCCGGTCAAAATAAGGCTCACATACTGCGCGAATCGCCCCTTCGAGTTCCTCTACGCGCGTCGCCGGCGGGACCCAACCGGACTCCAGATGCAGCATGGCTACACGATGATAGTCTCGCTTAAAAAATGCCAGCAGATTCTGCGCAAAGTAATTTTTGTCAAAATCAGATAAAGCCCCCACAATGCCGAAGTCTAACGCAATATAGCGTCCGAAATCTGCTGGATCGAGGCTAACCTGAATATTGCCTGGATGCATATCGGCGTGAAAAAATCCATCACGGAAAACTTGAGTAAAGAAAATCTCAACGCCCTCTCGCGCCAGCTTAGGAATATCGACACCCGCAGCACGCAATGTCTCGACCTGACTAATTGGCACACCGGTCATACGCTCCATCACCAACACATTTGAGCGACAAAAATCCCAATACATTTCAGGGACCAGCAATAAATCACTGCCCGCAAAATTGCGCCGTAACTGGCTTGCATTTGCGGCCTCTCGCATCAAGTCAAGTTCATCATGCAAGTATTTATCGAGTTCTGCAACCACTTCGCGCGGCTTAAGCCGTTTGCCATCAAACCATAAACGCTCGATCCAGCGCGCAAGTTTATTTAATAATGCAAGATCGCTTTCGATGACCGCTAACATGCCGGGCCGTAACACCTTCACAGCAACGTCCTGGCCCGCATGCTTACCGGTTTTCAGTTTGGCAAAATGGACTTGGGCGATAGAAGCGCTCGCCACTGGAACACGCTCAAATTGATCAAAAACAACATCGATTGATTGGCCCAGCGCTTTCTCGATCAGCTCGATTGCAAGCTGTGAATCAAAGGGCGGCACCTGGTCTTGCAGTTTAGCAAGTTCATAAGCAATGTCAGGGGCAAGTAAATCACGCCGAGTCGATAAAATTTGTCCGAATTTAACAAAAATGGGACCCAGAGCTTCAAGTGCAAGCCGCAAGCGCACGCCGCGCGGGAGATTAAATTTACGCCCTAAAGTCAGCACCCGCAGGGTAAATTTGACCCACCGATATTTAAAATGCGACAACGCAACTTGGTCCAAACCAAAGCGCAAGCATGTAAAAATAATTTTCCAAGAACGCAATAGTTGCATTAGCTAGAAACCATATGAGGTGGCTTATCGATTGGCGTCCGTACTTTCATTTCTTTCTCAATTTGGATTACGCGTCTTTCAAGACGGGTCACATCATCATTCAAGTTAACCATATCCATTGCAAAACTACTGAGCAATGTAGTACGCACCAGCTTCGGGTCTTCATCAAGCAGATATTCAGTCACCGTTTCAAATAAGTTACGCCCACTATTCCGTAACTGTCGATGAAACATCTGTGTCGTTCGCATCAGGCGATATGCAGGAGCATCGCCAATCAGTTGCGCTAAGGTCTCTTCGGGTTCCCAACGCAGATGCTCTGCAAGCTTTGCTAAGAGCGCAGCAAATTCAGCGTCGCCTTTGATTTTCACGTGTTTCATCACGGCCGCACGCCCTCCAAACAAAGCCGCAAAAAGCGCAGCAGACGGCACAATAATAGAAACATCACATGGGGGTGCAGCGGGGGCTATTTGCTCGTTGATTTCATCAACGATAATTCTTCCATCTTTTTGTACAGTCAGGAGCATCAGCAGCGGCGGCATAGCCACGCAAGCTTTACGGCCAGCATAAGGAATGAGGTGCGTACGCGCCCACACCTCATGGCTGAGCAAGTAATTTATAGCAGTAGCAACAGAATGTGCAACGATAGACATAAACAAAAAACGATATAACAAACCTTAAAACACGCCTGCGAGGCAGTACTGTAGCCCATGGCTAGGAGACTACTCATGCAGTCCACTGCTTAATTTTAAAGCCTAAATAATTTTCATTGATTAAATCAATCTTTCGTTTAAGTTTAATTGATCACAAGCGGTCCAATAAGGAAAAAATCCGCTTTTAGCCGGGCTTAAGCCCGTTCCTATTGGAGAGCATGAACTGCCCCCGAAAGTTGGACTCTCGTTCAAGACTTTTGGGGGGGGCAGTTCAAACACAAAGCAAAGTCAGTCATTAACTGATCGCCGGATTAATCTGATATCTCTAATGGACATTGCATTTTGGGATAGATTTTGGATTGTAAATTTCTCAAAAACAGGCCGTGCCCTAAGATTTTCAAGATCGAAGCCAGCATAACACCATAATTCTACCGTTTTTAGATTAGGCGCCTTTAGGAGAAACATTACAAATCCCTCTATATCAAGCTCCTCGCTACTTAAACTCAAAGATTCCAATTGTTCAAAATCAGAGAGTGCCTTAATCGCATCAAGAGCGATGTCTGGGCAACCTCTTAAATTTAATGTTTTTAAATGAGGGGTCTGTGAGAGAAATGCGGCAATCGCTTCTCCAGAAAGCTCAGGTTCATCTAAATCTAAGAATTCTAATTGTTTAGAAACAGGGAGCGCCTTAATCGCTTTAAGATCGATACTTGGACAATACCTTACCTTTAACGTTTTTAGATTAGGCGTCTTTAAGAGAAGCGCTGCAAGCGCCTGCCCAGAAAGCTGCGATATATCTAAATCCAAAGATTCCAATTGTTCAAAATCAGAGAGTGCCTTAATCGCTTCAAGAGCGATGTCTGGGCAATCTCTTAAATTTAACGTTTTTAAATGAGGCGTCTTTGAGAGAAGTTCGGTAAGCCCCTCTCCAGAAAGCTCAGATCCATCTAAATCCAAAGATTCCAATTGTTTAAAATCAGAGAGTGCCTTAATCGCTTCAAGAGCGATGTCTGGGCAATTGCTTAACTTTAACGTTTGTAAATGAGGGGTCTTTGAGAGAAGTTCGGCAAGCCCCTCTCCAGAAAGCTCAAATCCCTCTAAATCCAAAGATTCCAATTGTTTAAAATCAGAGAGTGCCTTAATCGCTTCAAGAGCGATGTCTGGGCAATGGCTTAACTTTAACGTTTTTAGATGAGGCGTCTTTGAGAGAAGCGCTGCAATCGACGCTCCAGAAAGCTGAAATCCCTCTAAATCCAAAGATTCCAAGTGTTCAAAAACAGGGAGTGCCTTAATCACTTCAAGAGCAATGTCTGGGCAATGGCTTAACTTTATTAGATAAGGCGTCTTTGAGAGAAGCGCTGCAATCGACGCTCCAGAAAGCTCAGAATCCCTTAAATCTAAAGATTCCAATTGTTCAAAAACAGGGAGTGCCTTAATCGCTTCAAGAGCAATGTCTGGGCAATGGCTTAACTTGAGCGTTTTTAGACGAGACGTCTTTGAGAGAAGCTCTACAATCGACGCTCCAGAAAGCTGAGAAGAGAGCAGAGAAAAACGCTGAGGAATTTGACTTAAATCTAAAGATTCCAATTGTTTAAGATGAGAGAGTGCCTTAATCGCGTCAAGAGCAATGTCTGGGCAATTGCTTAACTTGAGCGTTTTTAGACGAGACGTCTTTGAGAGAAGCGCTACAATCGACGCTCCAGAAAGCGGAGAGTGCGGAGAGTGCGGAGAAGAGCGCTGAGAAGAGCGCTTAGGAGGTTGACTTAAATCCAAAGATTCCAATTGTTCAAAATCAGAGAGTGCCTTAATCGCGTCAAGAGCAATATCTGGGCAATTGCTTAACTTGAGCGTTTTTAGACGAGACGTCTTTGAAAGAAGCACTGCAATCGCTTCTCCAGAAAGCTCAGAGTCACTTAAATCCAAAGATTCCAATTGTTTAAAATCAGGGAGTGCCTCCATCGCTTGAGGATCGATTGCGCCGTCTTCCTGTTTGAGTTTCAAATGCTTTATATCAGGCGATAATGCTTTTAAGATGTCATGTGTGCAGGCAGCCGTTGTTAGCGTGAGCGGAGCTCGCCACTCTGTTTTTGCTAGAAGAACCTTCACCCCTTTAAAATCTTCGGGATCTTTCAACAGGATAGGGCTCAGCATTGGGCTGGCCATGACATCCATCTCTCTGGAAACTTCGCGCATCTTTTTAATACTTTCTTGGAGCTCCGCGTGGGGTATGACGCCCCATATCTTTAGCCAAATTTCAGGTGGAACGCTTAATACGGCTGGAGGCTTAGTTTGAGCGCGAGTTAATGCAGCTGCATCTGGGCTATTCTGAGTTGCAGTCGGTGTGGGTTCTGGGTTATTGATAGATACCCGATGAGCAGAAAAGGGGTGACCAGACAGAGGCAACATATATATTCCTTGCTTATAGATTCGAATTTCGTAACATTCGAGGATAAATCATTCCGCAGAATTTAGGAAGCCTTAATTGAATCGAAGGATTTTCCGATTTTGTTTCAATTGCATGGGAAGGGGATTGGAGGGGTAGGGAGCAGTAAAGCGGGGATAGCGAGGTAAAAGGGGGGCGATAAAAACAAAAAGCCCCCATATAGGGGGCTTTGAGTAATAGAGAAGCCTGACGATGCCCTACTTTCACACGGGAATCCGCACTATCATCGGCGCGGTGTTGTTTCACGGTCCTGTTCGAGATGGGAAGGGGTGGTACCAACACGCTATGGTCATCAGGCGTAAGGGGTAGAGAAACTGAGTTAAGGTCAATTTCTCAAATGGGGTTGGAAGAAGAATAGGTAATAGACTAAGACACACGAGTTATAGGGTCAAGCCACACGGGCAATTAGTACTGGTTAGCTAAGCACATTACTGCGCGTACACACCCAGCCTATCGACGTTCTGGTCTTGAACGACCCTTAAGGGGAATCGAATTCCCGGGAAGTCTCATCTTGAGGCGAGTTTCCCGCTTAGATGCTTTCAGCGGTTATCTCTTCCGAACATAGCTACCCGGCGATGCCACTGGCGTGACAACCGGTACACCAGAGGTTCGTCCACTCCGGTCCTCTCGTACTAGGAGCAGGTCCTCTCAAACTTCCAGCGCCCACGGCAGATAGGGACCAAACTGTCTCACGACGTTTTAAACCCAGCTCACGTACCTCTTTAAATGGCGAACAGCCATACCCTTGGGACCGGCTACAGCCCCAGGATGAGATGAGCCGACATCGAGGTGCCAAACACCGCCGTCGATATGAACTCTTGGGCGGTATCAGCCTGTTATCCCCAGAGTACCTTTTATCCGTTGAGCGATGGCCCTTCCATACAGAACCACCGGATCACTATGACCTGCTTTCGCACCTGTTCGACGTGTCAGTCTCACAGTTAAGCACGCTTATGCCATTGCACTATCGATACGATTTCCGACCGTACCTAGCGTACCTTCGTACTCCTCCGTTACGCTTTGGGAGGAGACCGCCCCAGTCAAACTGCCCACCATGCACTGTTCCCGACCCGGATCACGGGCCAAGGTTAGAACCGCAAACAAACCAGGGTGGTATTTCAAGGTTGGCTCCACGCGAACTAGCGTTCACGCTTCAAAGCCTCCCACCTATCCTACACAGACCGGTTCACAGTTCAATACAAAGCTACAGTAAAGGTTCATGGGGTCTTTCCGTCTAGCCGCGGGTAGATTGCATCATCACAAACATTTCAACTTCGCTGAGTCTCGGGAGGAGACAGTGTGGCCATCGTTACGCCATTCGTGCAGGTCGGAACTTACCCGACAAGGAATTTCGCTACCTTAGGACCGTTATAGTTACGGCCGCCGTTTACCGGGACTTCAATCAAGAGCTTGCACCCCATCATTTAATCTTCCGGCACCGGGCAGGCGTCACACCCTATACGTCCACTTTCGTGTTTGCAGAGTGCTGTGTTTTTATTAAACAGTCGCAGCCACCAATTTTTTGCAACCCTTTCTCCCTCCTGGCGCAGGCCAGTCAAGATACTAGGGCGTACCTTATCCCGAAGTTACGGTACCAATTTGCCGAGTTCCTTCTCCCGAGTTCTCTCAAGCGCCTTAGAATACTCATCTCGCCCACCTGTGTCGGTTTGCGGTACGGTCTCGTTAGACTGAAGCTTAGAGGCTTTTCTTGGAACCACTTCCAATTGCTTCGCAAACTTACGTTTGCTCGCCCCACACCCTTGAATTCCGCGCCCGGATTTGCCTAAGCGCCTTCTCCAATGCAGAGACCGGGATTTCCAACACCCGGACAACCTTCCGCGATCCGTCCCCCCATCGCATCTAACGACGGTGCAGGAATATTAACCTGCTTCCCATCAGCTACGCATTTCTGCCTCGCCTTAGGGGCCGACTCACCCTACGCCGATGAACGTTGCGTAGGAAACCTTGGGCTTACGGCGAGGGGGCTTTTCACCCCCTTTATCGCTACTCATGTCAGCATTCGCACTTCCGATACCTCCAGCATACCTTTCGATACACCTTCACAGGCTTACGGAACGCTCTCCTACCATGCATATTACTATGCATCCGCAGCTTCGGTGACTGGCTTGAGCCCCGTTACATCTTCCGCGCAGGACGACTCGATCAGTGAGCTATTACGCTTTCTTTAAAGGATGGCTGCTTCTAAGCCAACCTCCTGACTGTTTTAGCCTTCCCACTTCGTTTCCCACTTAGCCAATCTTGGGGACCTTAGCTGGCGGTCTGGGTTGTTTCCCTCTTGACGTCGGACGTTAGCACCCGGCGTCTGTCTCCCGTGATTGCACTCTTCGGTATTCGGAGTTTGCTATGGCGAGGTAATCCGCAATGGACCCCTCTACCATGACAGTGCTCTACCCCCGAAGGTGATACACGAGGCACTACCTAAATAGTTTTCGGAGAGAACCAGCTATTTCCGGATTTGTTTAGCCTTTCACCCCTATCCACAGCTCATCCCCTAATTTTTCAACATTAGTGGGTTCGGACCTCCAGTACGTGTTACCGCACCTTCATCCTGGCCATGGATAGATCATCCGGTTTCGGGTCTACACCCAGCAACTATCGCCCTATTCGGACTCGCTTTCGCTACGCCTGCCCTAATCGGTTAAGCTCGCTACTGAATGTAAGTCGCTGACCCATTATACAAAAGGTACGCAGTCACCCCTTACGAGGCTCCTACTGTTTGTATGCATGCGGTTTCAGGATCTATTTCACTCCCCTTCCGGGGTTCTTTTCGCCTTTCCCTCACGGTACTGGTTCACTATCGGTCGATCACGAGTATTTAGCCTTGGAGGATGGTCCCCCCATCTTCAAACAGGATTTCACGTGTCCCGCCCTACTTTTCGTATCCTTAGTTCCACACACGAGCTTTCGCATACAGGGCTATCACCTTCTATGGCCGGACTTTCCATTCCGTTTCGCTAACTCATCTGCTAAAAAATACAGGCTCTTCCCATTTCGCTCGCCACTACTCTGGGAATCTCGGTTGATTTCTTTTCCTGCGGCTACTTAGATGTTTCAGTTCACCGCGTTCGCTTCTCTTGACCTATGTATTCAGTCAAGGATGACCCATACGGGCCGGGTTTCCCCATTCGGAGATCTTCGGATCAATGCTCGTTTGCCAGCTCCCCGAAGCTTTTCGCAGGCTACCACGTCCTTCTTCGCCTGTGATCGCCAAGGCATCCACCACATGCACTTATTCACTTGACCCTATAACTAGGGTGTCTCTAAGTACTTGTTTGTCTTATCTCAACGGCTGACTTCCGTCTCAATAAGTCGATACAATCTATTACCCATGTACATCCTCAACGTTCCATCTCAAGAACGCTTCAATGTACTTCTTCTTCCAATTTGTTAAAGAACGTGATCATCTCGCGACAATCTTTATCCGATAAAATTCCTAACTCAGAAACCCTAACGGATAACGATTGGTGGAGGCAGACGGGATCGAACCGACGACCCCCTGCTTGCAAAGCAGGTGCTCTCCCAGCTGAGCTATGCCCCCTGATCCTTCAATCCCTCAAGTCTGTGCTTTTGGTGGGTCTGGTAGGACTTGAACCTACGACCCCACGCTTATCAAGCGTGTGCTCTAACCACCTGAGCTACAGACCCGATTTACAGTCGATAAGTGTGGACACTTAATTCCAGCTTTCTCTTGAAAGGAGGTGATCCAGCCGCACCTTCCGATACGGCTACCTTGTTACGACTTCACCCCAGTCATGAATCCTACCGTGGTGACCGCCCTCCTTACGGTTAGACTAGCCACTTCTGGTAAAACCCACTCCCATGGTGTGACGGGCGGTGTGTACAAGACCCGGGAACGTATTCACCGCGGCATGCTGATCCGCGATTACTAGCGATTCCAACTTCATGCAGTCGAGTTGCAGACTGCAATCCGGACTACGATCGGCTTTCTGAGATTGGCTCCCCCTCGCAGGTTTGCAGCCCTCTGTACCGACCATTGTATGACGTGTGAAGCCCTACCCATAAGGGCCATGAGGACTTGACATCATCCCCACCTTCCTCCGGTTTGTCACCGGCAGTCTCCTTAAAGTGCTCTTGCGTAGCAACTAAGGACAAGGGTTGCGCTCGTTGCGGGACTTAACCCAACATCTCACGACACGAGCTGACGACAGCCATGCAGCACCTGTGTTACATCTCTCTTTCGAGCACTCTGTCCTCTCAGACAGATTATGTACATGTCAAGGGTAGGTAAGGTTTTTCGCGTTGCATCGAATTAATCCACATCATCCACCGCTTGTGCGGGTCCCCGTCAATTCCTTTGAGTTTTAATCTTGCGATCGTACTCCCCAGGCGGTCAACTTCACGCGTTAGCTTCGTTACTAAGGATAGCTATCCCCAACAACCAGTTGACATCGTTTAGGGCGTGGACTACCAGGGTATCTAATCCTGTTTGCTCCCCACGCTTTCGTGCCTCAGCGTCAGTACTGGCCCAGGAGGCTGCCTTCGCCATCGGTGTTCCTCCACATATCTACGCATTTCACTGCTACACGTGGAATTCCACCTCCCTCTGCCATACTCTAGTCTGCCAGTCACGTATGCAGTTCCCAGGTTGAGCCCAGGGATTTCACATCCGTCTTAACAAACCGCCTACGCACCCTTTACGCCCAATAATTCCGATTAACGCTTGCACCCTACGTATTACCGCGGCTGCTGGCACGTAGTTAGCCGGTGCTTATTCTTTCGGTACCGTCAGCCATTAAGATTATTTACCCTAACGTTTTCTTCCCGAACAAAAGTGCTTTACAACCCGAAGGCCTTCTTCACACACGCGGCATTGCTGGATCAGGGTTGCCCCCATTGTCCAAAATTCCCCACTGCTGCCTCCCGTAGGAGTCTGGGCCGTGTCTCAGTCCCAGTGTGGCTGGTCGTCCTCTCAGACCAGCTACGGATCGTCGCCTTGGTAAGCCTTTACCTCACCAACTAGCTAATCCGACATCGGCCGCCCCTATAGCGCGAGGCCCTAAGGTCCCCCGCTTTCATCCGTAGATCGTATGCGGTATTAATCCGGCTTTCGCCGGGCTATCCCCCTCTACAGGACACGTTCCGATGCATTACTCACCCGTTCGCCACTCGCCGCCAGGCCGAAGCCCGCGCTGCCGTTCGACTTGCATGTGTAAAGCATGCCGCCAGCGTTCAATCTGAGCCAGGATCAAACTCTTCTGTTTAATTCCTGTTGTGCTCTCTCAAAGGTTGACAGGTCGCAGATTTCTCTACTTCCTATCTTGTTTAAGTGAGACTTGATTTCTTCTTCGCCCCACTCAGACTTGCGTCCAAGCAGGGCCGCCTTCATCAAGTGCCCACTCTTATCGACTGTTATTTTTTAAAGATCGCTACACTTCCCTTCCGGTTCGTGTCTCGCTGTCTCAGCAGCGAAGGAACGAGATTATGCAACCCACTAAACATCCTGTCAAGCACTTTCTCTTAAATTTATTTATTAAGCGAAAGCGCCGCCAGATAGACTGCTTAGTCTTCTATTTTATTGGGCAACAGAATCCACATCCTTCCTGAGGCTTTCATGATTCCGGCTAACATTCCCGCCGTTTCTCCCGAGCCCCAGAAATAATCTGCCCTTACCGCTCCTTTAACCGCTGCGCCTACATCTTGCGCAAAAACCAAACGCTTAAGTGGTCCACCTTTTGGCCAACGCGTGGATAAGAAAACTGGCATACCCAACGCAACCCAGCTGGGATCCACCGCAATTGAACGCCCAGGCGTTAAACGTACGCCTAAAGCGCCGATGGGTCCATCTGCACGGTTACGCGCCACACCCTCATCCGCCCGGGCCGGCATTTCTTTAAAAAAAACAAAACGCGGATTTACCGCAAGCACCGCCTCCAAACGCGCCGGATTCGCCCGCGCCCAGGCTTTGATGCCCGGCATCGTCGCCTGAGCGGGAGTCAGCTCACCGTGATCGATTAACCAGCGCCCAATCGATTGATAAGGTTTGCCATTACTACCGCTATAGCCCACCCGCATGACTTGACCATTCTCCATTATGATGCGGCCTGAACCCTGCACTTGCAGAAAAAATGCTTCAATCGGATCATCTACGTAGACCAGTTCTGCGCCTTTTAATACCTCGTTTTTTAACAACTGCGCGCGCTCGGATAATAAGGCATTCTTCGGCACACCTTTGGGCCAGTGGTAGAGTGGATAGTTATAAGGGTCGCGGCGTACGCGCGAACCACGCAATAAGGGTTCGTAATAACCCGTGATAAGGCCCTCAACGCTGCCATCTTGATTCGCTAATTGAAACGGCGTGAAATAGCGCTCAAAAAACGCCCGCGCCCTTTCAGGGTCAAGCTCATCAAGTTGTTCAGCTGCAGCACACACCCCTTTCCAATCCGAGAGCCGTTTGACGCGCAGACAATTTTCTCGTAACGCGGTTGTTGCGCCGACCAGCGAATCTTCTTGCCAGCCATCCACCTCTTCCCAAGCGACTTGATTCAGCCGCTTGGGCACGAGAATGCGGGGCGCAGATAGAAGCTCCGCCGATAGCCGCTTATCTGGCGCATTCACCGGTGGGGCCGACGCGCAGGAGACGAGGCCACTGACAATTAGGGTAAATGTCGCTAACCTAGCAAACGTTAATAAACTCATAGGAATGATATAAAAAAAGATAGAATAAGTGCGATGTCTAATGCTCAATGTAAGGTGCGCGGCATATGCAAAACAAATTCTGGAATCGGCGCATCAAAACGAAAGCCATCTTCCGCCACGCAAAAATATGCGCCCCGCATCGTGCCCACTGGCGTTGCAATGATTGCCCCACTTGTATACTGAAACTGCTCGCCGGGTTGCAAAAGCGGCTGATGACCTACAACACCTAGGCCCTTAATTTCTTGCGTATGATTTTCACTATCGACAATGACCCAATGGCGCGCAATTAACTGCGCCGCAACTTGCCCCGCATTAAGAATGGTGATTGTGTAAGCAAAAGCGAACTGCTGCTGCTCAGGATCTGATTGTTCTGGTAAATAATTAGCCTGCACGGAAATACTAAATTCATATTGGTTCATCGGTTTTGCTCAGAGTGTGGAAGCAAGAAAAATTTTAATTGTGCTTGAAGCGGAGTTTAGCTGCAACCTTTGCTAAGCCCTTCAAGCTTCTATATAAAATTTTACCTCGCAACCCTGATGATCAACGTTATCGGTGCTCTTTTAAAATTGTTATCGGCTAAGGCAGGTAGAATACTGAGTGTTGTTTGTCTGGCTGACCCACTCTTAACTCACACTCATTGTATGAAGCACTACCGAATTGCCCCAAGCATCTTATCCGCTGATTTTGCCCGCCTTGGCGAAGAGGTACGCCAAGTAGTGGACGCTGGCGCTGATTGGATTCATTTCGATGTAATGGATAATCACTATGTGCCTAATTTAACTGTCGGCCCTATGGTCTGCACAGCAATCCGGCCCTACACTGAAGTACCGATTGACGTCCATTTAATGGTGTCGCCAACAGACCGGATTGCGTCTGATTTTGCTAAAGCAGGCGCTAACATTATTAGTTTTCACCCGGAAGCTTCGGAACATATTGATCGCACACTCGCACTGATCCGAGATCACGGTTGCCAAGCTGGGCTTGCCTTTAATCCCGCAACTCCGCTGCATTATCTAGATCACCTAATGGATCGACTCGATTTGATCTTGATTATGTCAGTCAACCCTGGTTTTGGCGGTCAGTCTTTTATTCCTGAAGCCATGAATAAATTAAAGGCCGTGCGTACTCGGATTGACGCTTATACAGCTCAAACTGGACGCGAAATTCGACTCCAAGTAGATGGCGGAGTAAAGCTTGATAACCTTGCGGCGATTGCCGCAGCAGGAGCAGACACCTTTGTCGCCGGCTCAGCGATTTTCGGGCAACCCGATTATCGAGCCACGATCAACGCGATGCGTAATCAGTTATTAAAATGACCGAAATTGAATTTCAATCTCTTGCCGCACAAGGCTACAACCGCATTCCGTTGATTGCCGAGGCACTTGCTGACCTAGAAACGCCGCTTTCTCTTTATTTAAAGCTCGCGCACACTGAGCGCTGCGGCGCGCATTCTTTTTTGCTTGAATCGGTAGTCGGGGGGGAGCGGTTTGGCCGTTATTCGTTTATTGGTTTGCCGGCCCATACGCTGGTGCGCGCTTTCGGCGAGCATTGCGAAATTGTGCAAGACGATGTGGTCAGAGAAAGCCACGAAGGCGATCCACTGGCTTTTATTGCGGCTTTTCAAAAGCGCTTTAAAGTAGCTCAACGGGCTGGGCTACCGCGCTTTTGTGGTGGGCTAGCCGGTTATTTTGGTTACGACGCGGTACGCTATATTGAGAAAAAACTCAAACATACCGCGCCACCAGACGAACTTGGCTTGCCTGATATTCAGCTGCTATTGACCGAAGAGCTCGCGGTTATCGACAATTTGGCGGGCAAACTTTACTTAATCGTCTACGCAAATCCAGCTATGCCGGAAGCGTATACCCAAGCCAAACAACGCTTGCGTGAACTACGCACACGCCTCAACACCGCCGTCCAATTGCCCGTTACATCGTCCAGTGTACGCACCGAAATCTACCGCCAGTTTAAAAAAGAAGAGTATCTTCAGGCCGTGCGTACAGCTAAAGAATACATCGCGGCGGGCGAGCTGATGCAAGTGCAAATTAGCCAGCGTCTGGTCAAACCCTACCGGGATAGCCCACTGTCGCTCTATCGCGCGTTACGCTCGTTGAATCCATCACCTTATATGTATTTTTATAATTTCGGGGCGTTTCAAGTGGTCGGCGCTTCGCCCGAAATTTTAGTGCGGCGTGAAAAACAAGGTGGCGCAGACAAAGTCACGATTCGCCCGCTCGCGGGCACAAGACCTCGCGGCAACACGCCAGAGCAAGACGCTCAGCTTGCGGCTGAATTGCTCAATGATCCCAAAGAAATTGCTGAACATGTCATGCTCATCGACCTTGCGCGCAATGATCTTGGCCGCATCGCGCAAACCGGCTCCGTGAAAGTGACCGAACAAATGGCCATCGAAAAATACTCACATGTGCAACATATCGTCAGTTCAGTCGAAGGCGATTTAAAACCAGGGCTCGATAATTTCGATATTCTGCGCGCGAGTTTTCCTGCCGGCACCTTATCGGGAGCGCCCAAAGTCCGTGCACTTGAGCTCATCGATGAATTAGAGCCAGCGAAGCGTGGCTTATATGGCGGCGCTGTCGGCTATATGTCATTTTCCGGTGAAATGGATCTCGCTATCGCGATTCGAACCGGCTTAATCCATCATGGAAATTTATATATCCAAGCCGCCGCCGGAATTGTTGCCGATTCAGTGCCAGAAACCGAATGGCAGGAAACTGAAAACAAAGCACGCGCGGTACTGCGTGCGGCCGAACAAGTGCAAGATGGATTGGATCTGGGGTTTTAGTATGTTGCTGATGATCGACAATTATGATTCCTTTACCTACAATCTCGTGCAATATTTCAGTGAGTTAGGCGCAGAAGTGCTCACGGTGCGCAATGATGAAATCACGCTTGCCGAAATCGCTGCTTTGCAGCCTAATTATCTCTGTCTTTCGCCCGGCCCAAGCGATCCACAACACGCAGGCATCACGCTTGCCGCACTGCGCGAATTTACAGGCAAACTACCCATTCTTGGCGTTTGCCTCGGGCATCAAGCCATTGGCGCGGCCTTCGGTGGCCAGGTCGTACGCGCCCAAACCATCATGCACGGCAAAATCAGCGAGATTGAAACCGATGGCCAAGGCGTCTTTACGCATTTACCCAGATCCTTTAAGGTGACGCGCTACCATTCTCTTGCCTTAGAGCGGACCACCTTGCCCGCTTGTTTAGAGATCACAGCGACCACAGCAGACGGAGAAATTATGGGTATTCGACATAAAACGCTGCCCCTAGAAGGCGTACAGTTTCATCCTGAATCAATTTTGACGGAACATGGACACGCCCTCTTAAAAAATTTCTTGGAAAGCGCTACAACGCACTAATTGATCATGTGTATTACCCCACAAGAAGCCCTGCAACGCACGATTGAACACCGCGAAATCTTCCACGATGAGATGTTGCATCTAATGCGCTTGATTATGCGTGGCGAAGTTTCGCCTTTGATGACCGCTGCCATTTTAGCCGGCCTGCGCACCAAAAAAGAAACGATTGGCGAAATCACCGCAGCAGCAATGGTCATGCGAGAATTCGCCGCCCATGTTGAAATCGCTGACTCCACCCATTTTGTTGATATTGTAGGAACCGGCGGCGACGGCTTACACACTTTTAATATTTCTACCGCAGCCATGTTTGTGGTCGCCGCTGCTGGCGCGAAAGTCGCCAAACACGGCAATCGCAGCGTTTCAAGCAAATCTGGCAGCGCGGATGTGCTCGAAGCGCTTGGCGTCAATCTCTCGCTGAAGCCAGACCAAGTCGCGGCTTGTATTGCTGAAACCGGCATGGGCTTTATGTACGCACCCAACCACCACCCTGCCATGAGCAAAGTTGCGCAACTGCGCCGTGAAATGAAGGTACGCACAATCTTCAATATTCTAGGCCCACTCACCAATCCAGCCCATGCCCCGAATCAGTTAATGGGCGTCTTTCATCCGGATTTAGTAGGGATCCAAGTTAGAGTCATGCAACGCCTTGGCGCACAACATGTATTGGTGGTTTGCGGACGCGACAATATGGATGAAATCTCATTATGCGCGCCCACTTTAGTAGGCGAGTTATACAACGGGTCTATCCGCGAGTACGAAATCCAGCCCGAGGAATTCGGTTTACAGCTAGCCTCAAGCCAAGCGCTTAAGGTGACTGATATTGAATCATCAAAGGCCATGTTGCTTGCTGCACTCGACAATAAACCCGGCGCGGCTCGCAACATCGTGATCTTGAACGCGGGTGCCGCGCTTTATACCGCGAATATAACGTCCTCAATGAGTGCGGGGATTGACCTTGCGCGCGAAACGCTGGTCAGCGGCGCCGCGCGGACAAAGGTTACCGAACTGGTCCGTTACACTCAGCAATTTAAATCTTAAGAATAATGCATAACATCCTGCAACAAATCGTTGCCACCAAACGCCAAGAAGTCGCACTAGCAAAGAGCCAAACTCCAATTGCCAGTCTACGTGCTAAAGTGCAAATAATGGATGCGCCGCGCGCTTTTATCAAAGCGCTGCAGCAGCGACATACCGCCGGTGAAGCGGCGGTGATTGCCGAAATTAAGCACGCAAGTCCTTCCAAAGGTGTCTTGCGCGAGCCATTTGACCCAGCCGATATCGCTTCCCTTTATGCCCAGCACGGCGCTGCTTGCCTCTCTGTACTCACCGATCCATTATTTTTCCAAGGTAGCGCCGCGGATCTGCAAGCCGCACGCAACGCCTGTGCTTTGCCCGTTTTACGCAAAGATTTCATGATTGATGCTTATCAATTATATGAAACACGCGCATTAGGCGCAGACTGTATTTTGCTGATCGCCGCCATACTTGAGACCCATCAAATGCAAGATCTTGAAGCGTTGGCCGAGGAGTTAGGACTTGCCGTACTAGTTGAAGTACATGATCCTGAAGAGCTCGACTGCGCGCTTACGCTCAACACCCCATTAATTGGGATTAACAACCGTAATCTGCGCACTTTTGAAGTCACGCTCGATACTACGCTCAATATGCGGGCTCATATTCCAGCCGATAAAATCGTGGTCGCGGAGTCAGGCATTACATCCTCTGCTGATGTAGGCCGCCTACGCGCGGCCGATGTGCAGACCTTCCTTACCGGTGAAGTATTCATGCGCGCACCCAATCCCGGGCACGCCCTTAAACAGTTATTTTTTTAAGACGGGCTGACTTCTAAACTTTATTCTATGA
This sequence comes from Mycoavidus sp. B2-EB, assembly GCF_014218255.1. Lineage (NCBI taxonomy): Bacteria > Pseudomonadati > Pseudomonadota > Betaproteobacteria > Burkholderiales > Burkholderiaceae > Mycoavidus > Mycoavidus sp. B2-EB. Next base: position 351,286 of record NZ_AP021872.1, on the reverse strand, counting down.
ACGTCAAACTTGAAACCGGATTAGCGGCCCAATTTGCTGCACTGCCACCTGCCTGGCACGCTTACCTGGCGCCCTTTATCGCCAGCTCAAGCTATCCAGCACTATGTCGTTTTGTGGATGGCGAACGCGCACAAGGCAAGACGATTTATCCAAACGATGTGTTTCATGCATTAAATTTGACCACACCCGCCGAGGTAAAAGTAGTCATCATCGGCCAAGACCCCTATCACGGTGAAGAACACGGCATTCCTCAGGCGCATGGACTCGCATTTTCAGTACTGCCCGGCGTCCGCTCCCCTCCATCATTACGCAATATTTTTAAGGAAATTAAAGCTAACTTTGGCCACCCAATACCCTTACATGGTTGCCTAGAGAGTTGGGCACGCCAAGGCGTACTCTTATTAAATACCGTTTTAACCGTAGAACGTGGCCACGCGGGCAGCCATGCAAAACAAGGATGGGAAGCCTGTACTAATATTCTGATCCAACAGCTCGCTGCTCAGCATGAGAATTTAATTTTCTTACTTTGGGGCGCACACGCACAAACCAAACGCACACTGCTAGATCCAAGCAAACATAAAATCCTCGAGGCCCCTCATCCATCGCCACTCTCTGCTCATCGAGGTTTTCTCGGCTGCCAGCATTTTAAGCTTGCCAACGAATATTTAGTCAATACTCAGCGGCCGGCAATCAATTGGCAGCTGCCCACAACGGCAGATTTGTCCCAAACCGCGGCATCAGCTTGAGCCCTTGGAACGCCCGCTTCTATTAAGCGTTTAGAACATTTTAAATGTATCCAATATTGCCATTACCATCACCCAACTCCTTAGTTCTTCCAAATTGCGCGCCTGCGCCATTTTTTTACCTCTCATAATAATCTGATTGGTTTAATTATTAACCATAATCGGGTGATATGCAAGCAATTTAAGTACGCTTATCCAGATAACCATGCAGCACGCAATTTGCATGCCTCACTGCGTGACTCCGAAGCATGTAACCGGTAACTCGCAACCTCTGGCGGATCCAGCGTGAGCTGCACGCAACGCAATTCATCACGCCGAAAAATATGGACCTCAAATTGATCAGCTGTTTGATAGCGTGCCAGTAGCGCATCGAGATTACGGCCACCTACGCGCAAGCCATCAAGCGCCACTAACTTATCCCCGGCGGATAAGCCAGCTCGTTGCGCCGCCCCCCCCTCATAGACAACCTCAACCCACCCCCCTTCGCGCACGCGCATGCCAATTGAAGGCAAGTTATTGGCCGTATCAGCCTCAAGCGTTACTTCGAATGGCTCGAATAGCTCTGCGAGGGGCAAATCATTGGTGCCATACACCGCTTCCTGATACAACTCTGAGAGATCAACACCCGTGGCTTCATGTAATAAAGCCTCAACTTCATCGTCCGCAATGCCCACCGGTTTGTGCTGATAAAAATCGCTGCCATAGCGCTGCCATAGCAACCGCATCACATCATCCAACGATCGAGTAGATTCAGTCTGGGCTCGGATGGCAAGATCAAAAGCCAATGCAATCAACGCCCCTTTTTGGTAGTAACTTACAATTGCATTGGATGCATTCTCGTCTTGCATATAATATTTAGTCCAAGCATCGAATGAGCTCTCTGCCACGCTTTGCTTAAACCGACCACTACCGCGCAATACTCTTGCCAATGTTTTACCGAGCAGCGCAAAATAATCCTGCAGGGTGATGAGCCCACTGCGCACCAGCATCAGATCATCATAATAAGAAGTGAAGCCTTCAAATAACCAGAGTAATGTCGTGTAATTTTCATGTGCCAGATCATAGGGTGCAAATGTAGCCGGCTTGATCCGTTTAACATTCCAACTATGAAAATATTCGTGACTACACAAACTCAGGTAAGTGCGATACCCCTCTGTTATCTTGCCTAGCACGCACCCGCTAGCGGGCAAATCACTACGCTTACAAATCAAAGCGGATGAGGCGCGATGCTCAAGGCCGCCGAACCCGTCTGTTAGCGCCATGGTCATAAACACATAGCGCTTAAATGGCGCACATTTTGTTTCTGGTTCAAAAAACCCGATCTGGGTTTCGCAGATACGCTTCAAATCTTGCGTTAAACGCGCCAAATCCAGCGCTGGAACTCTTCCTGCAATCACCACTTCATGCGCTACCTGATGCGCGTTAAAACACGCCAGCGCAAACTCACCCAACATGACGGGATGATCGATCAATTCATCGTAGTTAGCTGCGCTATACTCACCAAAACCATGGCGGCGGGTGGCGGCAGCTTCAGTCAATGCAGTCGCCACCCGCCAATTTTGATACATTGCGCCAAATGGCGGTTTTATCTCAACCTGACAAGGCGCAGCTTGCTGGCCAAGCACAGCAAAAAAAACACTGGTGCCATTAAAAAAACCCATTGTGTCGTCAAGATAAGCAGCACGTACCGACATCTCCCACGCATACACCTCATAAGTCAGGATCAACGCCCCTTTCAACGGCGCTGCTTGCCAGTTATGCTTATCTATTTTTTGCAGCGGAACCTGGCGTCCGGTGGCGACCGAATGTGCCTTTACTCTCACGATATGGCGCGCGAATTCACGCACCTTATAACTGCCCGGAATCCACACAGGCAGCATAAAACGTTGCCCGGCTGGGTCAGGGTCAAACACCGTGAGCGTCACTTCAAAAAGATGTGCGGCGGGATGCTTAGGAATAATCGTATAGTGAATTGGTTTCATAAACCCAGTGCAGAAGCAACCAATTTACGCTTAATAAAAGATTGCTGGTTCAGTAACGTCAGGCCTGCATTGCGGATTCCGCGCACAAACCCACCTTGCCATGAAAAAAGCCGATGCAAGCCATCTGTTGCGAGTGACAATTTCTGAATGTCCTCGCGCCGAGAACGCTCATAACGTCGTAGTAGCATCATGTCGCCCAAATCCCGCAATGGCTCTTTGCCCGCGAGAACCTGAGCTAATTCCGCCACATCACGTAAACCAAGATTCATCCCCTGACCCGCCAGAGGATGAATCAAATGCGCAGCATCCCCGACTAACGCAACCCGCGGCGCGATCAAGCGTGCAACCTTTTGCAAACTGAGCGGAAAGCTTTGTCTTTGAGACACACATTTAAGCGCACTAAACCGATTTCCGACAACCGCTTCAAGCTCCGCCGCGAAAGCCATTTCATCCAGTGCCAGCAAGGCTTGCGCATGCTGCTCATGCGCCGACCATACAAGCGATGCATGATTTTCCGGCAAGGGCAATAAAGCCATAATTTCACCTTTATGAAACCATTGATAGGCCGTTTCACGGTGAGGCTGCTCAAGCTTAAAGTTAGCCACGATACCCATTTGCTGATAATCGCGCCGCTCAAGTTTCACCCCCATTTGAGTACGCACCCACGACTGGGCCCCATCCGCGCCAACCACCAGCTGAGTTTTCAGCACTTGGCCATCATCCAATTCAAGCAAAGCTCGTTCAGACAAAACGGATAAGTCATGCGCGCGCCTATCTAGCCAAACCAAATTCGGCTGAAACCGTAGCGCCACATCCAATGCCGACTCAAGCAACGAGGCATCAATAATCCATGCCAACTGCGGCACATGCGCCTGAAAAGCGGAAAAGTGCAATTCGGCCAACGCATCACCATAGATGCGCATATCATAGACCGGAGTTAAGCATGCAGGATCAAGGGCCTGCCAGATCCGTAATTGCTCAAATAAGACTTGAGCACTTGCAGAAAGCGCATACACACGGGAATTCAAAGCCGTCTGCACCCTCACTGTCGGAGCAAGCAAAGCCACCCGCAACCCCAATTGCGCACATGCAAGAGCTGCGGTTTTGCCAACCAGCCCTCCCCCCACTACAACTATCTGAAAACTTTGAGATTCGATCATCCTGCTATTATAGCCATCCATTTTATTTATTCTTATTGCTGGCCCGTAAAACCAGCCTTATCTCTGAAAGGATGTCATGAGTCTCAAATGCGGCATCGTTGGTCTGCCTAACGTTGGCAAATCAACTCTTTTTAACGCCCTGACCAAAGCCGGCATTGCCGCTGAAAACTACCCATTTTGCACAATCGAAGCCAACGTGGGAATCGTCGAAGTACCCGATGAACGCCTGGCTGCTCTCGCCAATATTGTCAAACCAGAGCGTACCGTACCAGCGATTGTTGAATTTGTGGATATTGCAGGCTTAGTTGCAGGTGCCTCAAAGGGTGAAGGACTCGGCAATAAATTTCTCGCTAATATTCGTGAGACCGACGCTATCGCCCATGTTGTGCGCTGCTTTGATGACCCGAATGTGGTGCATGTGGCCGGTCAAATTAATCCCCTAGCGGATATTGAAGTGATTAATACTGAGCTTGCGCTAGCAGACTTAGGCACAGTTGAAAAAGCGTTATCACGTTATTCAAAAGCGGCAAAATCAGGGAGCGATAAGGAAGCCGCAAAATATGTCTCTTTGCTCGAGAAAGTGCAAAAACAGCTAGATGCCGTAAAACCTGTGCGCGCACTTGATTTATCGGACGATGAACACGTCTTACTCAAAACCTTATGCCTAATCACAGCCAAACCAACGATGTATATCGCCAATGTGAAAGAGGATGGCTTTGCTCACAATCCCTTGTTTGACATGGTCAAACACCATGCGGAATCAGAAAAAGCGCCCGTCGTTGCCGTATGTGCGGCAATTGAAGCAGAAATTTCTGAGCTACCTGACGAAGATAAAACCCTCTTCTTAGCCGATATGGGAATGGATGAACCAGGACTCAACCGCGTGATTCGCGCAGGCTTCAAACTACTTGGATTACAAACCTATTTCACAGCAGGCGTTAAAGAGGTACGTGCTTGGACCATTCGTATAGGGGATACCGCACCTCAAGCAGCCGGAGTGATCCACACTGATTTTGAGCGCGGATTCATTCGGGCGCAAACGATCTCGTTTAGCGATTTCATTGCGTATAAGGGCGAGCAAGGCGCAAAAGAAGCGGGCAAAATGCGCGCTGAAGGGAAAGATTACAAGGTGCAGGATGGGGATGTAATGAATTTTTTGTTTAATGTTTAGCAAGCATATTGACTTAAATTGTTAAGATATGCGGCTGCTTTGAAAGCCCCGGCAAAGGGACTCAAAGCAGCCGCATTAGAGTGATATTAAGACTAAAGCCTGATTATCAAAATAATTTAAAAAAGGTTTTCTTTGGAAACTTACTAGAGAGATTCTGCATTAGCCCGGTCAAGACAGACCAATTTTGATAGGCCAATAAATACCTATCATTATAGGCCGGGGAATTTCTCAAACCACAAAATGTATCTCCCGTGCTCTCATCCCACATAAAGTTCCAATAACTCTTCCCAGAGCTTAATATATTTTCCAATTTATCATAAGCCTCGCTCCTAGACACAATTCGTTCGATATATTCATCCAATATCTTTGGATCCATATTATTTCCGCTCTTTTTTAATGACGAGAGGAAATCAGACAATTCATCTATTTCATAATTGCCATCTCCTTTGCTTAAGAAATCTTTACGCTTCAAAATCTTTGTGTCTTTCTTAAGACTAGCAGCAACTTTCTTGAGGCCCGGATTTTCCTTTGAATAACCTTTGAGCAAACGTAAATTACCAGCTAGAATCCTATAATTAGAACTAACCTCATTAATAGCCTTAGATGCATTGCAACGCATCTTTGGAGATGATTTCCTATACCAGTGGCTTACTTTTTGCGAGTCTTTTATAAATCTTTGCATCTCTTGGGGCGGTGCCACCGCGCCATCCAGCTCGCACAAGATACGCAATGGATACTTCCAATTTTTATGTTCCTGCCAAAGACTCGCCACTACATTCTGACGTAAATCATAGTATTTCTTTGATGTGCAAAAAAAAGAGTTGTGCTTTTCTAGATTGCGGAAAAGTTTCTGTACTTTGCTCTTACAGGCGTGCTTTATAGTATATTGCCCTGGATAGCTTATTAATTTCAGGCCTGACCGCCAATCTTTATATTCATTTTTACTCAACATCAAATCACTTACCTTCCCAACAAAATCATCTCGAGGCAACTCACTCTTTTCATTAAAAGCACACATATTAATTCTGGCTATAAAAGAATCAACTCCATCCCTTAGATCTTTTTTTAAAAAATCATTACTAAATGGCCTTCTTGAGCTAAGTTCATTTATCCTCTTACCAAATTCATCAAGCGCATGTTCAATAAAAATTTGGCTACCCCCTTTATTTATCTCATCCTGCAATGAATTTATAGTATCATGGATGAAAAAAATCTCCTCATTCAATTTATTACAACCTTCAAGAGAATTCAATCTATTTCTCAAAAATCCTAGCAAATCTTCAGATTTTACGTATTTATTTGACTGCCTCTCCTGCTCTAATATCCGATATACATTTACCAAAAAATTAATCTCACTGCCATTTGAAAAATCAGTGGAAATCTCATTTTCCTCAGGGTGTAAATTATTAGTCAACACTTGCCTTACATTATGCCTTCCAGTTAGATGCCTTCTCCGCATCGAGTTTAAATCACTCTGGTTTGAGTTATAACTAGCAATAGGTAGTAAGGAATAAGGCTGATTCTGTGTTTGGCCAGAAATATAAGGCACCGAATCATCCGCCGCACCTGAATATGGGGGTAGTTGAGTGAGGTTATCACCCAAGTAAGGTAATCTTGTATTCGGCAGCATCAAGCTCTCCTTCCTAAAAAATCATAACTTAAGTTTTATTTTTATAAAGGCCGAACCGAAATAAGAAATCTTCTACAAAAAAACGAAGCCATCAGATAATAAGTGCGTTCTTTTGTATAGAATTTGCACCTCTGAGACGTAATTTTGGCAAAAACAGCGAAGGAAATATTGAATTTGGAGCGATCATCGGCCCCAAGAAAAAATAGGGCCTACTGATTGGATGATGATAGCCCATCGCTATGGTCGCTGGATGCCCCCAGCAGATGAGGAGGCAGGGGGGAAAAGCCGTCGCACTTTTTGCTAAAAAATGTTGGCTCAAGGGAATCTAGATTCTTTATAGAAACTGTTCAATAGCGATTCCCTTAAAACGGGTAGGTTGGCAGCGGAACGCGTTGCGGAACATACCCATCATGCAGTAAATTCCAGTCGATATCCGCCCCTTCCACCCAATAGGCAGCAATTTGCGAGAGATTTTTTTCCGCCACATTATGCTGCGGGATTTCTATTTTGGGCTGCCCGCCTATCCGTGCCCTGTCTCTTTTGGTTAATTGATCTATTGCGCCTACAAAAATCGCTCTGCCTTGTTCAACTGACGACTTAACCTTTTTTTGCTGCGCTGCAAAGTTTAAGGCATTCAATAAGCTCTCCTGATTCTGGACTACTGCAGCCCAGCGTAAAGGCATAGCTTCTCGACCCAATTGCAGCGTATACGCCATATTTTGTAACGAAAATTGCGCTTGCTTCTGCACAAATTGCTTTAACTGTTCGATCAAAACTTGTAAATTTTCAGTAGACCTAGCTGATAAAACAATCAACTGCTCGCTAGCAGCACAATCAATTCCCTGGACTGCCTGAAAACCTAGGTTTTCTTCAAAACCATGCTCTTCAATAATCACACCGGCATAAAAATCTCCATAACCCATCGAATTAATCATTGCTCTACGAGGTACCTCGTGCCTAGCTCCATTGATGTGAATATGGGGGCTTTGCCATGCTTGCGCTTCTCGCAATAGATAGAATGGAGAGTGCTCCCACGCCAAATCGGAACGCAAAGGGCCAACCTGGAGCATCGGCGCTAATTGTCTATGCTGCATCTGCAGCAGCACTTTAATCACCTGCAAAATACCTGAGGCTGCACCGGCATGGCCAATAGTAGGTTTCAATGATCCTAGTGCACAGAACTGCTTATCTTGAGTAAATTCACGAAAAGCATTTTCCGTTGCAAATACTTCAAGTGCATCTGCAATTGCAAATCCTGGCGCAAATGTTTCGACATAGCTGATGGTTCGAGGGTCAACACCCGCTTTAACAATATTTTCCTTAATTGAATTCGAGATGATGTCAGGAGTCGACATGTTTGATAGGCCAATATTGCCGACATTGTTGACAATCGTTGATTTTATAACGCCTAAAATAGTGTCTTTATCCTGCAGCGCTTTAGACAAACGTTTTAGCAAAACAACTCCAGCGCCATCGCCATATAACGGCCCATCACTGTCAGCTGCAAAACTTCGACTACCCCGGTGGCTGCCTAGAACATCAAGCTGGCAAGAATGCTGATATAACTCTGGACACATCAACAAAATCCCACCAGCAATCGCTGCATCACATTCGCCGCGTGCCAAACCAGTGCAAGCCAGATGAAGCGCTGTCATGGAAGCAGCGCTATAGGTATCTACAACAATACTGGGCCCGCAGAACTCGAATAAGTGGGACAGCATGCCAGCCACCCCACCCATCGTATGAACTGCCGCACTTTTAAGCATATTGGCCTGGGTAAGAAGAGGCATCATACCCACATAAACACCTACTCGAGATTGGCATACTTTGTTCAATTCAATGCTGGTGTAGCCCGCTGATTCAAGCAGCGTCCATACCATCTGCACAAACAACTTCTGCTCATCCGTCCAGTTAGCACAATTAGATTGTGTCTTGAACGCTGCTGAGAAAAACTCCGTATTGAAAAGCGTACTTAACTCCCGAATAAACCCGCCCCATTTGTTGTAGCTACAACCTTGGGACAGAGCTATTTGCTTGTCCTCAATATAAAATCCATCCAGCGACCAGCGATCTACTGGAATCTCAGTAATACAGTCACGCCCTGTGATTAAGTTATCCCAATATTCTTCTAAATTGCTTGCTTGTGGGAAATAACCGCTCAATCCGATCACCGCGATAGGTTCGGTAGCGCTATTTGCTAGCATTGGAGCTGTAAAGTTCCGCTCTTGGTGCTGAGGGATGGGCTGAGGAACCCTGTCGCTAGTCTCATCCGTTGCCGGCGTCACCTCAAACAGGGTGGCTAACGCTGCCTGGTCTGGCTAGCTTGGTGATCGTTGAGTATTTGAGAAAGATGGCTGGATTCAATGACAAATCGTATTTCTGGTTCAATGCACTGCTGAATCTCGTCAGCATAATTGAGTCAAGACCGAAGTCATTAAACGGTATTTCCCTCCCCAGTTCATCATGCGCAATATTCAGTTGCTCCGATATTAAGCCAGTCAATACATCTTCTATCTGGAGCAAGCGCTCGTCAGTCGCGGCTTGGCTTATCTTAGTGGATCCTGTTTCGTTCAGAGTGCCCAGGGGCGTTGTACTGGGGCGCGGCTGACTTAATTCCGGTTCGTGCATAGGTGGATACAGCTGAGTTTCTGGTTCGGTTCGCCGCTCCGTTTGCCGCACCCAATACCGCTCCTTGGCAAAGGGATAGGTCGGAAGTCTGATCCGATTCGGCTTCGTTCCACCATTTAAGTGTGCCCACTCCACCTCTAGCCCCTGCACCCATAGTTCTGCCAATTTGCTGAGCTTGCCGTTTGCCATCCACACTTGGATCATCTTTTGCAAATCTTCGTCAGCTAGAAATGTCACATTTCGGTTGCACTCACCTCGATAAATGTCCTCCGCCACCTCACCACACACATAGTGTGATAATTGCTCCCGCACAGCATCAACAGACTCAGCAACCAGCGCTAAGCGTACCCCCAGCGGCTCGCGTCCCACCTGAAGCGTATACGCCAGATCTACCAGATTGACCTCAGTCTGGCACTTTAGGTATGCCACTAGCTGTCCTGCCTGCTCCTTTAGCTGCTCCTCGCTTCTGGCTGACATGACCACGAGCACTGGTCCAGTGAATATCGTAGGTGCTTTTTGGCCCTTTACATATTCTTCAACGATGACATGTGCATTTGAGCCACCGGCACCGAACGAACTCACCCCAGCTCGACGCGGCAACGGCCGTCCTTGACGATCCCGCAAGGCTTCCCATCGCTGCGTTTGCTGGACCACGTAAAAAGGACTGTGCTCCAAAGCAAGCAGTGGATTCACTTCATCACAATGCAAGCTTTTGACTAGAATCTGGTGTTGCAATTGCAGCAGCACCTTGATCAGGCCCACTACGCCCGAAGCCTGCTCTAAGTGGCCAATATTGCTCTTCACCGTCCCCAAACCGCAATACCCAGCGGGTGAGTCTGGAGCTAACTCTGCAAACGCGCTCTTCAGGCCCTGTATCTCAATCGGATCTCCTAATGGGGTGCCTGTGCCATGCGCCTCGATATAGCCGATTGTCTCCGGTTCCACCTTTGCTTGCTGCAATGCCATTTTAACCAGATCAGCCTGCGCACGTGGATTCGGCGCCGTCAGCGAGTGTGCACGCCCACCGTGATTGGTCGCACTACCTTTAATCAAGCCATAAATATGATCGCCATCGCGTTCAGCTGCCGAGAGGGGTTTGAGAAACACCATACCCATCCCTTCTCCGCGCACATAACCATCCGCTTGCGCGGAAAAAGTCTTGCAGCGTCCACTTTTGCTCAGCATTCCCGCTTGTATATAACTTTCGTGTACCTCTCTCGACAACAGCGTATTGACCCCACCCGCCACCGCTTGCTCACACTGCCCGCTACGGAGCAACTCGAGCGCCCGGTGCACCGCCACCAGTGAGCTGGAGCACGCGGTATCAATCGCTTCACTCGGCCCATGCCAGTTCAGCCAATAGCTCACCCGGTTCGGTCCCATCGCACCAGATAGCCCCCCTGCACTGTACCCAGTCACAGCCTCACCCGCCTGCACCAGCAAATCTCCATACCCACTACCCGTAGTGGCTCCTACCAACAGTGCCGTAGTACTGCCCGACAGACTGCGCACCGAGTAGCCTGCATCCTCAAGTACACGATACACATATAGCATCAGCAGCCGCTGCTGTGGGTCCATCGCTTGTGCTTCACGCGGCGAGATACCAAAAAACAGTGGATCAAATTGATCTATATTCTCAATCACCCCCGCATGGCCAATCGTCGGTGTCCACTTATAGTTCCAACGACTAAGCGGCAGCACGCTGATGCTGTCACGCTCTGCCAATAGATTTGCCCACAAAGCATCGATATCCTCAGCCTGAGGAAAGCATCCACTCATGCCGATGACAGCGATCGGCTCGCCCGTGACCGGCTTACCCTCATTTGCACTATATCTCAGGGTTGCGGCTGCCAAACGCCCTCTCTGATGCCGAGCAGCAGGGGGAAGCGGTGACGCAACGGCACTGCCATTTGGACGAATGGGTTCTGTCATCGTTGCGGCGAACGCAGGTGCTAGCACCGCGTGGTGTTCCCGCGCAAGATAACCCGCTAGCGCTGCAATCGTCGAATACTCAAAAAATAGGGGTGGGCTTAAAGCCAAGCTATATTTTTGGTTCAGCGTGTTGCTAAGCCCAGCTAGCGTGATCGAGTCAAAACCAAATTGGCTAAGCGGTGCATCTCGATCTAGTACTTCACGCGCCACCTTCAGATAAGTAGAGATTATCCCTGCCAAGGCATGCTCTATCTGGGGCTGCAACTCACCTGCCGTACTCAGGTTCTTAGAAACCACTGTCTCTCGTGGTAAATATTGCTCGCTCACCTCTGGCATTGGGACCATCTGGCACACCATACCATCGCTGACTGCCACCACAATCTGCTGGCCTAGCCCATGCGCTATGTAGGCTGGGAAGGCGATGTCTCTAAAGCCCTCAGCTGCCAGCACCTGTCGCCACATCGATGGCGTCAACCCGGGGCTACCCTCCATGCGCAGCGCCTTATCCTTAGCTAACCACCAACCGTCCAATAGCCCGAACGTCAAGTGGATAAACAGGCCGGTGTTGGTTAGTTCGTTGAGCAGCAGCAAACCATTCCCCTTAAGCAGCGTTTTGGCATGATGCACGGTGTGGCAGATATCACGCGTCGCATGTAGGACATTGGCTGCGACCACCACGTCGTAATGCCCTCGCGCAAAATCCTGTGCCATCGGATCACGCTCAATATCGAGTCGCTGTGTGCGCAAATATGGCGCTTGCGACGCATAATGCTGTTGCGCATGGAGCAGAAACGCCACTGACATATCTGTATAGCAATACTCTTCAATCTGCGCTGCATACGGCATCAGTTGTGCAAACAATGCTGTACTGGTGCCGCCTGTGCCCGCACCAATCTCGAGTATGCGCAGTCTAGCTTGTGGCTCTGCTTGCAAACGTGCTTGCACATATGCGATAAGCCGTTCGGCGAGTATCGCGTTGAAGTAGTCCGCTACTGGATGATTGCGATACACACCCTCCACCCGATCTAGCCGTCCTTGTGGAAACAGAACCTCAGTTGCCGCTAACTCACCGCGCAGTACCCCAGGCAAAGCCCGCAATGTGGCATCCACCAACTCCACCCGGATCCGCTGCGCAGGCTTGTCTTGCACGGCTGCGCGATAGGCTTCCCATTTCGCCCATAATTGCGCGGCCTCTTCTGCTGTGGGTGCTTGTGTAAGCAGTCCGTGTATCTCTAGCAAACGTAAACTGTGTGCGTGCCACTGTGCATAATGCTCTAATGGACAGGTCTCTGCTGTGAGCCATCCGATTGCAGCCAACTGCATTCGTAATAACGGTGCGAGCTGTGCTTCAATATCCGCGCTATCTTGCATCGCGTCCACCGGCTGCGTAACCGGCGCTGCTTGCGACAACTTCACAGCGGGTGCCGCGGGCACCGTTGCTACCGTTTCGGACCCACCAACCTTAAAGATATTTTTTTCTTCTATGGCCTCCCGTGCCAGGGCCGGCATTAATTCGCCCGGCTCCAGCACAGCAAATGATGGTGGAGTTGAGTCAAGAGCAGTCACTGTGCCATCCACTGCCTGATGCTGAGACCGTGTGCTCAAACCACTTAAACGTAGCGCTACTCGTCCACTGGCATCAACAATATCGACATCAAATTTACGCAGTGCTGCGCCGTCTCTGACACTTGGACTCGGATGCACCACCGCCCAAGCGGTCGTCGGTATTTCGCCCCACTGCTTTACGCGCGCCACTGAGAACAGTAATGCTACGGTTTCGCCTACTGTGGCCTGAGTCAATCCGACGCTTGCCTGCAGCGCTCCATCTAGCAGATTCGGCGCCCATAGATATCCAACTGGCGCCTCTGCAGCTAAGCGCAAAGTGCCTATCGCGAGGTGATGCCCCATGCTCAATTCGTTTAAAACCTGGAAGCTCGGACCAAAATTTAACCCCTGTTGCGCAAACCGTGCATAACATTCTTCTCCTGCCAGGCTCTGCTCACATTGCCCTTGCAGCGCCTCCAGATCGACCCACGGCGCCTCGCCCACTTCGACTTCGGTTAACTGTAACTCGGCCCAGCCTTGGCTATACACGGCTACCTCGTCCCCATTGTTAGCCGTGTAGATCTCAAAACCAATACGACCATCTTCCTGTGCTTCAAGACCAATATGCACCTCGCGCGCCTGCGCAACGACGAGTGGGCGCAGCCACGTTACCTCTTCTAACATGACGACTTGCCCCGCCGCACTAGGACTGGCTAAAGCCACTGCTGCGCGCGCCCACTCAAGTTGTACCGCTCCAGGCACGACCCGTTCGCCTTGAACCACATGATCGCGCAGAAAGAATTCCTCGCCGGTAAGCGTTGTGCTAAAACGCTGCTCGCTCAAATCAGACGTGTTTCTGTGTACCAGCGGATGCAGCTGGCATTCTGGTCCGCCCTGCGCGACCATTCGCGGTACCCAGTACCGTTCCTTAGCAAAGGGGTATGTTGGAAGGCTAATTCGCTGCGGCTTTATTTGATCAAATAACTGCGTCCATGGCAGATCATAGCCTTGGCAATACAAATCGGCGATAACCGCAAGCGACTCTTGCGCGTCTTCGACTACTGTCGCCTTGTTATATTCCTCCAAGCACTGTTTACCTAGACGCACAAGCACTGATTGTGCGTCTTGTACCGTTTTGATATGGTTAACCGTTACCCCAATCGCTTTGCCTTGTGTTAGCCATTGCTGCAACCGTTCCATCACTTGCGCACTATTTTGCGCTATACACCCCAGCCGATGATCACAGTGGTGCCGCCCCATCCATAAGGTATGGCTCATCGCTTCTATCTCAGGCATTTCTTGCTGACAGTGTGCGACCAGTTGTTCAGCCTGACGGCGTAACTGCTCTGGCGTACGCGCCGATAGCACAATCAAATAGCTTGGTCTGGAAGACTCCTGCGCAATACGAGCCGGCACCTCACCAATCACTGCATGAGCATTGGTGCCGCTAAGGCTAAACGAACTTACCGCCGCTCGTCGTTCTGTACCGGCACCGGTCTCCCATGCTTTAAGCTCGGTATTGATGTAGAACGGACTATGCTCAAAATCAATATGCGGATTACCTTGCACAAAGTGGAGGGAGGGCGGAATCTGTCGATGCTGTAAAGCCAGCAATATCTTGAGTACGCCAGCAATCCCTGCTGCTGCGACTGTGTGTCCGAGATTACTTTTGATCGAACCAAGCCCCAAGGTAGGCGAGCGTGATTCACCCTGATTAAACGCCTGCGTGAGGGCACGGAATTCAATGGGATCACCCAGCACAGTTCCTGTACCATGCGCCTCTACCCATTGAATCGTTTTCGGGTCAATCTGAAAGCTCTGCTGCACGTCACGCTCTAAGCGCTCCTGCGAAATCGCGCTCGGTGCCGTAATGCCATTGGTGGCGCCATCTTGATTGGTCCCTGAACCCAAAATCACGCCATAGATATGGTCTCCATCCGTTTGCGCTTGCGATAAACGTTTGAGCACTACCACGCCCACGCCCTCGCTCGGCACAAAACCATCAGCCCGGGCATCAAAGGTGTAACAATGTCCTGTAGGTGAGAGCATCCCCGCTCGATTAGCGAGCACATAAAAACTCTCGGTGCTCTGGACAAACACACCTCCGGCCAATGCCAATTCAACCTCACCCGTACGCAAACTTTGGCAGGCTTGGTGTAATGCCACCAGCGAACTCGAACATGCCGTATCAATGGCGAGCGCGGGTCCTTGCAAATTTAGATGGTAGGCAATGCGCGCCGGAGTCACCGAATTCGCATTGCCCCAAAGCGCCTGTGGCGGCGCAGCAGCATCGACAAGATTCTGATAATCCCCGGCAGAGCACCCTACATAGACACCGCAACGTTGACCCGCAATACCGGCTCCCGCATAACCCGCATCCTCCAGCGCCCGCCACGCTTCCTCCAAGAACAGACGTTGTTGTGGGTCCATATAAGTCGCTTCTAACCCTGAGATGTTAAAAAATAGGGGGTCGAAGCAATCAATATCACGCAAAAAGCCGCCCCGTTTGCAATAGGGTGGACTCGTAGGTGAGTAGTGACGCGACAAGTCCCAGCGCGACACCTCCTCGGTCAAATCTTCGCCTTTCGCCAGCGCAGCCCATAACGCCTGTAGGTTATTTGCACGGGCAAAACGCCCACTCATCCCGATCACCGCAATCGGTTCCCAAGGCATCGACGCCTTAGAACCCGCTAATGCAGAGGGTTGCCCATCTTGACGGCGGGCCCCATCTAACTTCCGAAATTTAGCTGGCGCAGATGGATTTTGCATGACGGAAGTCAAAGTGAGTTTCAGCCGCTCCCAATGTGCAGAAATAATATGTGAGGACAATTGCTCGATCGTCGCGTAGTCAAATAGCACCGTAGTCGGCAGCGTCAACCCCAACTGCGTATTGATTGCATTGACCAGCGCTACCCCAGTGATAGAGTCCACGCCGTACTCTGCAAAAGCACGGTTTTGTACCAGCTTCTCCGCATCCACTTTGAGCGTCTTGGCGACGCCCTCACAGATACAACGACGTACGTGTAATGCCAGCTGCTGTTCAATGGTTTGGGGTATCTGGATCTCGGAAGGCAATTGACGTGGCGTCTGCAGGGCAGAGACAGTTTGTAGCGCCACCTCATCAGAACTCGCTGGACTGATCTGCGATTCGCCCCGTCGCCGCTGATGCACTATGCCATCGCTAAAAGCTGAAACAACCTGCTGGCTGAACCCATGCGCCGCCTCGGCAGGAAAAGTAATCGCTTTAAACCCTTCGGCTGTCAGTACCTGCTTCCACATAGACGGCTTCAGCCCTGGTGTGCCTGTGTTGCGCAATACACTATCTTCAGCCAGCCACCAGCCATCCAATAGCCCGAATGTCAAATGAAAAAAAAGACCCGTGTCGGTCAATTCGTTGAGTAGCAGTAAACCATTGCCCTTAAGCAAGGCCTTGACATGGCGTAGCGTACAGCGGATATCGTGCGTAGCATGTAACACGTTGGCCGCCACCACTACATCGTAATGCCCCAGTGCAAAATCCTGCTCGATCGGATCGCGCTCAATGTCAAGTCGCTGTGTTTGCAAATACGGTGCCTGTGACGCGTAATGCTGTTGCGCATGCAACAGAAACGCGGGTGACACATCTGTATAACAGTAAGCTTCAATCTGCGACATATAGGGCGACAGTTGAGCAAACAATGCCGCACTGGTGCCCCCTGTACCCGCGCCGATCTCCAAGATACGAAGTCTTGTCTGAGGATCCTCTTGCAAGCGTGCCTGCACATACGTGATAAGCCGCTCTGTGAGTACCGCATTGAAGTAGTCTGCTACTGGATGACCGCAATACACCCCTTCTACCTGATCTAACTGCCCTTGCGGAAACAATACCTCGGTTGCTGCTCGTTCGCCGCGTAGCACCGTGGGCAATGTCCGTAACATGGCATTCACCAATTGGACTTGGGCTCGTAGCGCAGGGTTATCTTGTGCAGCTGCACAATACGCGATCCATTTGGCCCACAACTGAGCGGGTTCTTCCGTGGGTATCTGCGCAAGTAGTCCGTGTGCTTCTAACAAACGTAGGCTGTGCGCATGCCACTGCGCGTAACGCTCTGAGGGATATGCCTCTGCTCCAAGCCAGCCCATTGCTGCTAACTGTGTGTGCAGTAATGGGGCAAGCTGTTTATCAAGATTCGTCAGATCCTGGGCTGCCTCTTGCGGCAATGCGACTGTCTCAACCGGTGGTAACACTACAGCCGGCGTGGCCAATACCACCGTTACCGTCTCTTGCGCAATCTTCAACGCGCCAGCCGCTGCCGCTTGCGTTGTTTTCACGAATATCAATTGCTCTATCGGATGGGCCAGCAGTTGTTCCAATGCCGCCATTGCTTCGGGTGGTTCAATCGAGTCGAGACCCATCTGCGCCATGCGCTCACGGTAGGAGGCCGAGGCCACCGCCCCCACACTGCCCCAATAGCCCCAGTGCATGATCTTTACTGGGTACTTCCATCCCTCGTGCTGATTACGCAATGCTTGCGCAAAAGCGTCGGTATAACAACATCCCGCCACATAATTGCTTTGCCCTGGCGGCTTAATAAAGCTTAACAACGACGAGAAGAACAACAAGAAGTCCAGTTCCTCTTGGCCAAATATCTCTGTCAAATGCAAGGTACTCGCCGCCTTGGCTAACCAGGCCGCTTCAAAGCTTGCCTCATCCATCTGCGCCAGGCTCTGGTCGGCCAACACGATCGCCGCATGCACCACACCATGGATCTCGCCGAAACGTTGGCGAATTGCGGTATGCGCTAGTACCAGAGCCTCCCGCTCGGTTGCATCCGCCTGCAAGTAGAGCGGTGTCGGCCCGAATGCGCCAAGCCGTGCGCGTTGTTGTGCAATCGATGCATCTTCGGTGCGCCGGCCTAACCAAACCACTTGGGCCTGGTAATGCCGAATTAAATATTCGCTTAAGGCTATCCCTAAACCACCTGCTCCGCCCAGTATCACGTACACCCCACCCATACGGTAAGGTGAATCCATAACTGCAGGCAAGGCGCATGGAGCCAGTCTTTGCTGGTACCACTGCCCGTGCCGGTACGCTCGTGCCTCGCCCTGACTATTGGAGGGTAGCCTTAGCAGGCTCGCTAATGCGATGTCCTCGTCAGCCGGCACATCGAGCAGCCGGATCCGCCAATGCGCATACTCTTTGGCCAATGAGCCAATCAATCCATGCACACTGGCTGCCGTGGCATCGACCTCCTCTCCTGACCACACCGTCTGCGCCTGCCGCGTTACCACCGTCAAGCCCAAGGAACGTGAGCCGTAACCCAGCGCCAGCAGTGCTTTAATCAATCTGAATCCCAGTTGCGTTGCCAATGCATTAGCTGACGGCACCCACCACACAAGATGATCAAACTGAGAATCACTGCGTAAGCGATCCGTTAGCGCTTCTAAACTCTCTGCTCCTGTTAGGTCGATCTGTTGCGCCTGTGGGTAATGTAAGAACCAGGCGGATCGCGAGGCATCGGGAGAGCCCATCAGTGCGACTCGCTGTTGAGGAAGCGGCCAGGCTTCTTCTTTTTCCTCTATCACTTCCCATACCGGCGCTAGGATTAACTCGCCTACCCAGTCTGACTCCGGCAGAGTATGTTGTGCTGGGGGAGGTACAGTAGCCACGTCATCAACGGCTTTATGCGCGGGCCGTGCGCCAAAGCCAGTTAAACATAGTACGACCCGTCCAGTGGCATCGACAATGTCGATGTCGAATTTACGCATTGCCGTACTGTCACCCATGCTCGGACGGACTACCGCCCAGGCAGTCGTTGGTATTTCCCCCCACTGCCTTACCTGCGCCACCGTGAATGGCAATACTAGATGTACGCTGTTCTCATACATCAGCCCCAGGCTCGTCTGGAGCGCTCCATCCAGCAAATTCGGTATCCATTCGTATCCAACGAGCGCTTCACCAGTAGCATTCAATGCGCCCACTGCTAGGTTATTGCCTAACCATAATTCATTTAAAACCTGGAAGCTCGGGCCGAAAGTCAACCCCGATTGGGCACAGCGCGCATAAAATGCCTCGCCCGCTAAAGTTTTTTCACACGGCTCTCGCACCGCCTCTAAATCTACCCATCGCGCCTCATCGATCTCAGCCAGCTGAGCCCAACCCTGGCTGTACACAACTGTCTCGCCGCCCCTCTCACTGTAGATTTCGAAACCGATACGGCCGTCCTCCTGTAGTTCCAGCGCGATATGCACTTCTTGCGGTTGCGTGATCACAAGTGGGCATGACCATGTTACCTCTTGCAGCACAACCGATAGCTCTTCCGCCGCGCCATGACCATCACTTGCCAACACTACTGCGGCACGTGCCCACTCCAGCTGTACTACGCCAGGCACGACTCGCTCGCCTCGCACCACATGATCACTCAGGAAAAACTCTTGGCCCGTAAGTATCGTGCTAAAACGCTCCTTACTCAAAGACGACGTGTTGCGGTGGACTAATGGATGCAACTGATGCTCTGAGTTGCCCCGCACCGTCACTGCTGGCACCCAGTACCGTTCCTTCGCGAATGGATAGGTTGGGAGGCTTATCCGCTTAGGCTTCGCTGCGCCATACAATCGCCCCCACTCCACAGCTAATCCTTGCACCCACAACTGGGCCAGTTTGCCAAGTTTGCCCTTGGCAGCCCACATTGCGAACACTTGCTGCAAATCCTCATCGGCCCCGAATATCGTGAGCATCGCTTGAGCGCGTTTGGCTTCACCCTGGTAGATATCCTCAGCCGCCTCGCCTCGCACATAGCGTAGTAACTGTTTTTTCAGTCCATCGACGGTACTCACCGCCAGGGCCAATCTGGCCTCCAGCGCTTCGCGCCCCACCTGAAGCGTATATGCCAAATCAGCCAGGTTCACTTCATCATGACATTCTAAGTACGCCAACAAATGCTGCGCCTGCTCTCGCAGCCGCTCCTCATTTTTGGCCGATAGCACCACTATTTGCGGGCCACTCACTTCTGTCGGCACCCTCTTAGGTGCAAGATATTCCCCAACGATGACATGCGCATTGGTTCCGCTAAAGCCAAATGAGCTGACTCCTGCCCGTTTAAGCCCCGCTGGCCACGCTTGGGTTTGCGCTACCACCTGCACCGGCAAGCGTTCCCAAGGAATATGCGGATTCGGTGTTTCAAAGTGCAACTGCTCTGGAATCACCCCATGCTGTATCGACAATACGGTCTTGATGAGCCCAGCAATGCCAGCCGCAGCTTCTAAATGACCCATCACGCTTTTGAGTGAGCCGAGCAACAGAGGTTGATCGGATGGCCGCCCAGCCCCAAGCACTTGAGCAGCAGCCATCACCTCGATGGGGTCGCCCAGTTTGGTGCCGGTACCATGCGCCTCCAGGTAGCTTATTTCTTTGGACTCCACCTTTGCCTGGGCTAACGCTGCTTCGATCACCGCCTGCTGCGCCAACTGGCTCGGCGCAGTTAAGCCGCTGCTACTGCCATCTTGATTAATCGCACTGCCCAGAATAACTGCGATGATCGGATCCCCGTCAGCCTGCGCATCGGATAAGCGCTTCAAGATCACCGCCGCGCAACCCTCTCCTCGCACATATCCATTCGCTGAGGCATCAAACGTTCTGCACCGACCATCAGGGGAGAGCATGCCTGCTTGTTCGTATGCCAGGAACCGCTTCTCGTCAAGCAACAAATTGACTCCGGCAGCCAAGGCCAAATTGCATTCTCCACCTAATAAACTGCGGCATGCCGTGTGCACCGCGACCAGCGATGAGCTGCACGCAGTATCAATACTGAGTGCGGGACCCTGCCAATCGAAGAAATACGACAGCCGACCTGCTGCCACCGAACATGCGTTACCGGTAGCAAAGTGTGCATTGATATCCGCTTTGCGCCCATTCGACGCAATTACGTCTTCATAGTCACCGCCCATCATGCCTACGAAAACGCCACTGCGCGTCCCGCGCAGCATCGCTGGTGCAATTGCAGCAGATTCCAGCGCTTCCCAAGCGACCTCTAACAAAAAACGTTGCTGTGGATCCAGTAATTCCGCCTCGCGGGGAGAGATACGAAAAAATTCTGCATCAAAGGAATCTACATCTTTTAGAAAACCTCCCTGCCAACGACATGGCTCTGCTCGATTCGTCCACAGTAAGCGCCGGTTGGCCGGCAACGCACCTACGGCATCCTGAGCCTCAAGTAGTTTTTGCCAAAACTGCGCTGGATTGTTCGCACCACCCGGTAAATGGCACGCCATACCGATGATCGCAATGGCTTCCTCCGAGTTTGTCAATTCGTGTGATGGGCAATGATTTGGCAATGCAGGGATAGCAGAGGTTGGGGTTACCTCTAACACGGGTGTTGTGGTTGCCCGTGGCATCGACCGGGAAGTGGCCTGGGTCATAAAATACCCGGTAATTGCCTCGGGCGTTCCGTAGCTAAACAAGAAAGTTGCCGTTAACGACTCACCCATACGAGCACTCAACAGCAGCCGCAACTCCAGCAATTCCAGTGAACTTAGGCCCATCTCCATCAGCGGCACTTGAAGGCCATAGGCTGCAGCCCGTTGACGGCCCAGTACCTGCATAATCGTGTTGCGCACAGCAGGCTCAATTTGATCCGCGACCGGCGCAGAGCACTCAGATACAGGTGGCTGGACTTCGGTTTCAGCAGTCGTTGCTGCCCCAGCGCGCAACGTATACTCAATTAAAATTCCAGCGCCCTGATTGTCTCTATCCTCCGGCCTAAATCCCGGTAATACTTTACGCACTACCGCACCATGCGAAGCATGGAAATGCAGCATGGGATCTTTGAATTGACCAAGCCCATCGCGTAACTGGGTATACTGATCGAAACTGTATATTGCCTTATGCTGGATAAAGTTAGCGCAGCGCGTCACGCCTATCACGGCATCCACCCCCTCCAGCGTGGCTGCATAGACCAGCATCAAATCAATCAGCGCATCGCTAAACCCTCGCCCTTGCATATCGGGGGCGACAAACAATCCCAACAGTTGTACATAACGACCTTCTGGCCGGTGTAATCTCGCTAACTCAGCATGGCAGCTCGTGCACAATGCTTCAGGAGAATCGATGCGCTGGGTATACAGTGCCGCTACAATCTGTCCCTCGAACTCAAGCACCATCTGTCCTTGCGCAAAGTCACGCACACGCCGCTTTATTTCGGCTGCCGGGGTGCGCCGCGCACTGGGCTGGCTTATTCGATCAAGTTGCTTAAGCCGACGAAGATCAGCTAATCGGGGATGGCGGACCGTATATGGCTGGGGCAGCAGGCGATGTAGAGAAATGCGAGTAAAGTCTAGCCTCTTTGGAATTGCTTGCGATGTGCGTAGCTCAGGAAACAGACCGGCCTCAGCCGCTGCCATTAAAAAAACTGAGGCTTCGACCAGTTGCTGCCCAGAGAACGCGTGAAAGGCATCATAATAGGCACTCTCCGTCATGTTTCCCACGCATCTGACCGTCTTTGGCTGCAGGCAATGCACCTCAAGTAGGAGCAGTCCAAAGCGGGAGACTGCCGTACGCCAGCGGCGCAGATGCTCAACCAGGCCCTGCACTGCATAGGCAGGTTTAATTTCACTGCCATCACGAGCCACATAAACACCGCTGTAATTCAATCCTTCGCGTCGCTGCGCCCCAGTCTTGTCTTCAACCGGTAAAAACGGACGATCATGGTCCAAAAAGGAACGCACATGCAGAATGTTTTTTGGATCGGTGATCCCTGCAGTAGCCAAATCAACCATCAGCTGCTTTGGATTTGCAATATCCCCCTGCACCAACAAATGTGGCAAGCCAGTCAGCGTTCTGCCAGTGGCTTCAAGTGACAACGTGTTGTAGTCCACTCCGATCAGTGTGAGTGGATATTCCGCCAGCACCCGCCCCCGTGCTGTACGGGTTTTAACGAGCTCGTAGATCCGCTGCAGCAAACTCCCATCACCGCATCCCATATCCGCGACATAACGTGGTTGCGCTTCTAAAGGAGATTGATCAAAAATACGTAGGATGAGTGTGTCTAGCTCGGCAAAATGGCTTTGATGTTGCACGCCACTGGCCATCACGTTCAAGGTACGATCGATATGTAATTCATGTCCTTGCTCATTCGTACTGAAGATTGTCTGCGCTTCACCGAATAGCAAATCTTCAATATGACTGAACATCGGTCTGTAAGACACTATCGTACCCAAAGCGCCACTACCCGCCAGCAAGGCTCGGCCACTTAACGTTAGCCGAAAGTCAGTCGCCTCAACCTGCGCCCAGCCCCGCTGGATGAATAAGGTTTGTATAGCCTGCAACGCAATCGCTGAGATAGCGCCTGATTGCTTCTGTTCCAGTACATCGCTGCCCAATGTGTATAGCTGTGCCAACAATGGCGCCAATAAAGCGCCGTCTAGCAAACTCACCACCCTTGGCTCAACGCTGGCCCAACCAGCACAACAGCGCTCCAGCCAACGTAGCAGGCACTCAGACGGCTCAGACTTATCGGTTGCTAACGCTTGCGCCACCGATAATTGCACCAACTCATCCAAATCACTCGGCAGCTGTTGCGCCAAACGAGCATCTGCAGCTGCAAGATATCGGTCCTGCTCAATCCATTCCACCCAACCTGTTTCATATAAGAGCCGAAGGGCTGCATGCAGATGCCCCGAGTTACCTTGAAAGCGTGATACAAGCTTCTTAAGCGTAAGCGGTCGCCCTGACATCGCATCGAAAACCCCATATCGCGCAAAGGCACTTACCACAGGTGCCACTACCCATCCATTCGCCAACCCGTTAATGATATCTAACATGATAACTACCTATTAGAATTACAATAGAGTCACGGTATCACACTAATCCTAGGGGCATACTAAAAGCAATGGCCCAAAGGAAATACCCCATAAGCGCTAATATAAAAAGGGATTAAATCGATCTTCTGATAAGAGCGTTTTCGAGGGGGTGCACGCAAAGCCTGAGCACCAAAAGCTTGCCTTGTAGCCAAGCTTTTGCACCCTCACGATCCGTCTTTTTAAGAGGCCCTAAATGGAGCAAAGACTTCAGACGCTTAAAGCCAATTCGATTTGCCAGCGATGGCTGGTATAACTCTAGAATGTCGTGAGCATCGGGCTCAGCCAAGGTTCCTGAAACGCGCTGGCCTTTGTATGAGACCTCTGCACCCCAAGAATTTTTGCTTCTTTTGCGGTAGGTAGGCATAGAAAAGGAGAAGAGAAGAAAATTGTCGTATTTAAGATAGTGGTTACGACAAATCACGTCAAGATTTTTCCTAATTCCTTTGCGGAGCAATCCGCTTACAGGCCTTATTTATATAGATTTCTGCAGATTTCTTTATTTTTTTATAAGTTCTGCAAAATAAGAACTGGTGCCGGCTGCAGGACTCGAACCCGCCACCTGATGATTACAAATCAACTGCTCTACCAGATGAGCTAAGCCGGCAAGGCCCGTATTGTAACGCATCTCAGACAATTTGGTAGATTAATTTGTTCCGCAATTCTGCCTTACCTCGTAGGCGTTACTAGCTTACCTTTACGGTGCCGCACATATCTTTGCGTCATCTTTTCATCAGAATAGAGGCTAGGATCGAGGGCAAACCCCGCCCTACTTTACAACCTTAAGATGCGACCGCCCGCTTTTTTTCTTGCCGCTGCTATCCCTTGGTTTCTCTTGAACTAAGTCTGCACCAGGCGGGAGTTCGTTCGATACAACGGATAAATCAGGATTTCCCGCACTAGGCGCATCTGATGCCTGCTCCGCTGATGATGCCTCTACCGGGAAAGCCATGCCTTGGCCATTTTCTAAGGCATAAATAGCCAACACATTATCAACCGGTATTTCTATCTTATGCGGGCGGCCGGAGAATCGAGCGTTGAATTCAATCCAATCATTGCGCATGTGCAAACCGTCTGTTGCGCTAAAACTGATATTGAGCACAATTTTACCGTCGCGCACAAATTCACGTGGAACCATAACGTGATTGTCCACACTCACGACCACATGTGGCGTGTAATTGTTATCGGTGCACCACTCATACAGGGCACGCAGTAAATAAGGTTTCGTTGATATAGCTTGCTGCATTTGACATCCTTGAAATCGTCAGTGCGTCTGCTTTGGCAAAACGCACTGAGACTATATACATACGCGGTCCAAAGCTGGATTAACGGCGCATCACCTTTTCAGAAGGGGTCAAGGCTTCAATAAAGGCGGGGCGACTAAAAATCCGTTCAGCGTACTTCATCAGCGGCGCTGTGTTCTTTGAAAGATCAATGCCGAAATACTCTAGCCGCCATAGCAATGGCGCAATGGCTACGTCCAACATTGAAAAATCTTCGCCCAACATATATTTATTTTTAACAAAAATCGGCGCTAATTGAGTCAACCGATCACGAATCGCTTGACGCGCTTTTTCATAAATTTTGTCGGTTGAGCGGCCTTTAGCTGTCTCAAGCGTACTCACATGCACGAACAATTCTTTTTCAAAGTTGTATAGGAAAAGACGGGCGCGCGCACGCTGCGCTGGATCCGATGGCATGAGCTGCGGGTGCGGGAACCGCTCATCAATATATTCATTGATGATATTTGATTCATATAAGATCAGGTCACGTTCTACTAGAATCGGGACTTGGCCATATGGATTCATCACTGAAATATCTTCCGGTTTATTGAAAAGATCAACATCACGGATTTCAAAATCCATCCCTTTTTCAAATAAGACCACCCGGCAACGCTGGGAAAACGAACACGTCGCGCCGGAATATAAAATCATCATTTTTTGCTTTCCTTAAAAAACCAGAGGGCGGCACTGCTGCCCATTTACTTCACTTCTCGCCCCTGCGAAAATTTTAAACCATACAGCTGGATTATGACTATTTTAAATCACTACAGATTCACTCTAATCCAGCATAATTCGATTGCGTCATTGCTATTTAACATCTTTCCAATAGTTTACATTCAAGCGCCAAGCGAACAGGCTGAGTACGCTCAAAAACAAGATAACCCATACGCCAAGCCGCCTACGCTGCTGTTGCACAGGCTCAGCCATCCAACTTAAATAGGCGACTAAATCAGCCACGGCTGAATCATAATCGATCGCAGATAAAGTGCCAGAGGTAAGTTGCCGATAACCGGAAAATTCCAAGATAGTATCAGGTGTGCTATTGTCCTCTTGGCTTTGTAGTGTGCGCTGGCCTTGTAGCTGCCATAATACATGGGGCATTGCAACATTCTCAAATAGCCGATTGTTCCAGCCAGTAGGCCGACTATCATCCCGATAAAAGCTTCTTAAATAGGTATATAGCCAATCACGCCCACGCGCCCGAGCGATCAAGGATAAATCAGGCGCATCCGTGCCAAACCATGCTTTAGCATCGTCTACCCGCATGGCAATATGCATCATATTGCCCACTTTATCCATTGTGAACAGTAAATTGTCTTCAACCTCTGGGGCAGAAATACCAATATCGCGCAACCGACTATAGCGCATTTGGTTCGCACTATGGCAATTTAAGCAGTAGTTGACAAAAAGCCGAGCGCCGCGCTGCAAAGCCGCTAGGTCCCGCGTGCGATCTGGGGCTCGATCAAGTGGGATAGTTTGCTCATTTGCCATGGCTGAAGTCATGGCAATCACAGCCAATACCAATATTGAGACCAGTGTTTTCATTTAAATCCGCCTTTTTAACGACCTACTCACGCTTTACGTGAAAAAGTGACCCGCTCCGGCACAGGTTTAAAGACACCACGCTGGCTCCAATAGGGCATGCTGAAGAAAAAGGCGAAATACAGCAGCGTGCAGATTTGCGAAATCACGTTAGCCACTGGCGACGGTGGCTTGGTGCCAAGCACGCCCAGAATTACGAATACAAAAACAAATAGCGCATACAGAATTTTATGGAAAAAAGGCCGGTAGCGGATCGATCTTGCTGGGCTACGGTCTAGCCACGGCAGAAAGAATAAGGTCATGACCGCTCCACCCATGATAACCACGCCCCAAAGCTTGGCTTCCGTTACCCTCATAGCGGCAATCACAAGCGCTGCGACAACTGCTGAGATTGCCCTATATTTAAGCGTGCGGGCCCGCACTACGCCGCCTAATCCAATTAGGCCAAGCACGATCATTAAAATGAATTTGAAATCATCGGTGGTCGCGCGCAGCATTGAATAAAATGCGGTGAAGTACCAAACCGGGGCGATTTCAGTCGGTGTTTTTAATGAATCAGCCGGCACAAAATTATTGGCTTCGAGAAAATACCCCCCCATTTCTGGCGCGAAAAAAACAATCGCGCTAAAAATCATCAAAAAGATCGACACGCTCATTAAATCATGGACTGTGTAGTACGGATGAAATGGCACTCCATCAAGCGGCACACCCCGCGCATCTTTTTTGTCTTTGATCTCAATCCCATCTGGGTTATTCGAGCCCACTTGGCGCAATGCAACCAAATGCAAAACAACTAACAGCAGCAACACGAGTGGGATTGCGATCACATGAAAAGCGAAGAAACGATTCAGCGTTGCATCACTCACCACATAATCGCCCCGAATCCACAATGCCAGATCAGGGCCGATCCAGGGAATCGCCGAAAAAAGGTTCACAATCACCTGCGCGCCCCAATAGGACATCTGTCCCCACGGCAATAGATAACCAAAAAATGCTTCGGCCATCAAACATAAAAAAATCAGGCAACCTAAAATCCAAACGAGTTCGCGTGGCTTGCGGTATGAACCATATAAAAGCCCGCGAAACATATGCAAATACAGCACAACAAAAAACATGGAGGCGCCCGTCGAGTGCATATAGCGAATTAGCCAACCCCATGGCACTTCGCGCATGATATATTCAACCGAAGTAAATGCAAGCTCGGCGGCCGGCTTGTAATTCATCGTCAAAAAGATGCCGGTCACGATCTGGATCACCAAAACCAGCAACGCGAGCGAACCGAAGAAATACCAAAAGTTAAAATTCTTTGGCGCGTAATACTCTGATAAGTGATTTTTCCAAAGAGTTGTCAATGGAAAACGACGATCAATCCAACCTAAGATGCCGTTGCCTTGGTCTGAAACTTCAGAGGTAGGTTGAACCGATTGCTTGAAATCATGCGGGGTCATTTAGGCCTCTCCTTTTTCGTCTTTCCCAATCACCATGCGGGTCTCTGAGAGAAACATGTAAGGAGGCACATCGAGATTTTGCGGGGCAGGTTTATTTTTAAAAACGCGGCCCGCAAGATCAAAAGTCGAGCCATGGCAAGGACAGAGCCAGCCACCGGGCCAGTCGTGAGGCAAGCTAGGCTGCGGCCCGGTCTGAAAGCGCGGCACCGGCGAGCATCCCAAGTGAGTGCAAATACCAATTAAAACCAGGATATTAGGATGCTCAACGCGCGCCCTATATTTGTTTTTACAGTAATCGGGCAGAGGTATTGAGAAAGGATTATGCGTATCGGGATCAGCAATCATCGCGTCAGCTTTGTCTACATCCGCCAACATTTCAGCGCTACGATTGATAATCCATACCGGTTTGCCACGCCAAGCAACGGTCATCACTTCACCCGTTTGCAAGTGACTAATATCCGCCTCGACCGGCGCCCCAGCCGCTTTAGCCCGCTCCGAGGGCGCCAAAGACCCTACCAAAGGCGCTACCGCCGTTATCCCCCCTATGCCGCCTGCGACTGAAGTCGCAATCAACCAACGCCGGCGGCTGCTATCCACCGGTTTTTGTTGTTTGTCTCGCATTATGTACCCCCGTTTTTTACGCCGGATTCTGCTTCTTTTTTGATTATACCAATCAGCTTAAGCAAGGACCATGCCTAAGTCTGTGGGGAAATTTTCGTGGCCCTGAGCTAGCGCCTAGTTCAAGTTGTTTGCTGAGGTGCGTCAGCAAAATTTATGGCATAAGGCATCAGCCTAGATACGGCTTTACTTAAACTGGATTATCAATATCTATAAAGAAATGTTCAATCTTAAAAACGCTCGCCAAATGCGCGCCTAATGCTTGCACGCCATAACGTTCTGTCGCATGATGGCCCGCAGCTAAATAAGCAACGCCGCTTTCGCGTGATAAATGCGTGGTGGACTCAGAGACTTCACCACTCAAATAGAGATCAGCGCCCGCTTCAATCGCATCATGAAACAAACCCTGCGCCGCTCCAGTGCACCATGCCACACGCCGCACCGTCTGCTGGGCCTCACCCAACACCAGTGGCAGCCGACCGAGTCGATGGCCAACCTGGGCCGCGATTTCCGCCACAGTAACGGGGGTTGGCAAGTTCGCCAGCCAGCCTAAATCATTGGCCCCAAAATGCCCATCCGCCACCCAACCTAAGCGGGCCCCTAATTGAGCATTATTGCCTAGCTCACGATGAGCATCAAGCGGTAGATGATAAGCCAATAGATTAATGTCATGGGCCAAGAGCAGACGCAAGCGCCGATATTTCCAACCCGTGATAGGCAACGCCTCGTTTTTCCAGAAAAAACCATGATGCACCAAAACTGCATCTGCGCCCCAGGCAAGTGCAGCTTCAAGTAAAGCCAACGAGGCGGTGACGCCGGTAGCAAGCTTGTTAATCTGTGGGCGGCCTTCAACCTGCAACCCATTCGGGCAGTAATCTTGAAAACCATCGACCGCCAATAGTCGCTTCAAGTACAATCCAAGTTCAATTCGATCCATATTAGCTCTAATTCCTGCCCATGCTTAAACGTTTCTGGCTTCTCTTCGCGCAAGCAGTGACTCTGCTTTTGGCGCTTTTGTTTATTGTCGCCACCTTAAAGCCAGAATGGCTACAAAGGCAAGGGGTATTTAGCTCACCACCCGCCTCGTCGATTGTCGCCTTGCGTGAAGCTGCGCCCACCGCTCATCTGCGTAACCAATCAGAGTGGTCTTATGCAGATGCTGCACAAAAAGCCATGCCAGCCGTGGTCAATATCTTTTCAAGCGCAGACACTCCCCCGACTCGAGATCCCCGCATGGAAGATCCGCTGTTTCGCTATTTCTTCGGCGACAATGGCGGCCGGCGGCCACAAGAGCAACCCGCGTCAACTTTAGGCTCAGGCGTCATTGTCAACTCAGAAGGGTATATTCTAACCAATGATCATGTGGTCGATGGCGCTGATGAAATTGAAATTGCACTGGCGGATGGCCGCAATGCGCCAGCCAAAGTGATTGGCACAGATCCAGAAACCGACCTTGCCGTCTTAAAAGTTAACTTAGCGGATCTTCCGGCCATCACGCTGGGCCGCATGGAAGAAGCACGTGTGGGCGATGTGGTACTCGCTATCGGCAATCCCTTCGCGGTCGGGCAAACTGTCACGATGGGGATTATCAGCGCACTCGGGCGCAACCACCTGGGCATTAATACCTTTGAAAACTTCATTCAAACCGATGCGCCGATTAATCCCGGCAATTCTGGCGGCGCATTAGTCGATGCCAATGGTCATTTAATCGGCATTAACACGGCGATTTATTCAGCTTCGCGGAGTGGTGGCTCATTGGGCATCGGTTTTGCGATTCCCGTCTCGACCGCGCGCAGTGTGCTGGAAAGCATTATTGCCACAGGCTCCGTTACGCGCGGCTGGATCGGCATTGAACCACAAGATATTACGCCAGAAATTGCCGAATCATTTGATCTAGAACGTAAATCCGGCGCCATTGTCGCTGGTGTGTTGCAAAGCGGCCCTGCTCATAAAGCCGGCATCCGCACAGGCGATATTCTGGTGAGCGTCAATGGCACGCCGATAGAGGACACGACTCAACTGCTAGACGTCATTGCACAAATTAAACCCGGCGCTGAGGCAAAACTGCATATTGTGCGTAAAAATAAGCCGCTAGATATTACAGTGGAAATTGGCAAACGACCCCTGCCACCTAAAAATGCACACCCCGCACAATAGCAAGAGGCGCTAAGCAGTGGGCTTTTTTGCAACCAAAACGCGCGCTGCAAGTAAGCCCATTTCATACAGGACAATGAGTGGCACCGCCAATAAAAATTGCGACAGCACATCTGGCGGGGTCACAATAGCCGCAATAATAAAAGCGCCAACCATAATATAAGGCCTAATTTGCTTAAGTTTATTTAAGGTCAGCACCCCCATGCGCACGAGTAGCACCACCACGATGGGTACTTCAAACGCGATACCAAACGCTAAAAACAGGTTAAGCGCAAAGCTTAGGTAATGGTCAATATCGGTTGCCATTTGCACCCCAAGCGGCTCGTTATAATGTGCCATAAGCCGGAAAATGGCAGGAAATACAAAGAAATACGCTAACGCCATCCCGCTTAAAAATAAGGCGTAACTACTCCCTACCAGCGGTATGACCAGTTTTTTCTCATGCTGATATAGCCCTGGCGCGATAAACGCCCATAATTGGTAAAGCACAAACGGCAAAGCGATGACCAATGCAACCAGCAGCGTCACTTTAATCGGCACAAAAAATGAGCCCGTCACATCCAGCACAATCATTTTGCCATCTTTAGGCAAGTTAGCCAGTAACGGACGCACCAGGAGCCGGAAAATATCCGGGGCCCAGTAAATCAGTCCAATAAATACAATGAGTACGGCAGCCCCTGCCCGCATCACCCGACTGCGCAATTCGACCAGATGAGAAATAAAGGTATCTTCGCCTGCTGGCGTCGGTTGAGGATCGTTCACGCAAATGTCAACAAATAGGGGAATCGTTAGAAAGAACGAGGTAAATTTGCGGGTTTGGGTTTGTAACGCACCATACGCGCCGCAGTCGATTGCAGGTATGCTCGCTTACGGGCCGCACGCTTATACCAACTCGGCAAAACGGCTTGTTTAATGCGCCAGTTACTCCGCTTGGGCGAGGTTGCTGGCCGCCTAAAGTTTTGCGGGGAGGATGGCGTCACTGCGTCATAGATAGCCTGCTCTTCCTGACGCACCAGGTGCGCCAAATCAGCCTGCATTTTCTGCAGCTCTTCGACTTCAAGCTCTCGGCTCACTTCAGCTTTGACATCGCTTATATAGCGCTGAGCGCGCCCAAGCAGTGTCCCCACTGTGCGCGCTGCCCGCGGCAGACGTTGCGGCCCAAGCACAATCAGCGCAACCACACCAATCAGGGCTAACTTTGCCAGACCAAGATCGAACATATAAAATAAAGAGCCGATTTACTCTAGCGATATAAATCGCGTTCTAGAGGCTTATTTTTTGCATCAGACGGAGTGGCATCAAGGCCGGGTAAGGTTTGTTGTTGACTCTTAGCCGGAGCTTGCTCGCCGTTACGCATTCCCTCTTTGAAACCCTTAATCGCGCTCCCCAGATCATGGCCGATATTACGCAGCTTTTTAGTGCCAAAAACCAGCACAATAATCAAAAGAACGATAAGCCAATGCAAAGGGCTGCCTAAACCTGTAAACATAATCATTTTCCTCTTACGTCGGTATGCTGCGCGCAATCTGAGGATTTACCCCATATGCGACCACGGCCCAGGTCCACCAAGAATGTGTGCATGTAAATGATATACCTCTTGTCCCCCGCCTGGACCGGTATTAATCACCGTACGAAAACCTGTACTCTCTCCAGTATAGCCAACTCCGAGCTGCGCTGCGAGCCGCGGCAATAATGTCATCATTCTACCCAGCAGCGGCGCCTCTTGCGGACCGCAATCAGAAAGCGTTTCAATATGTTGACGCGGAATCACCAGCACATGCACTGGCGCAGCCGGCCGGATATCATGGAAAGCATAAAACTCATCATCTTCATATACCTTCTTACTGGGTATTTCACCAGCGGCAATCTTGCAAAAAAGACAATCGTTGTGATTCATGGCGTCCTAAAATAAATCATGCGTGTGTGAATCCGATATAAATTCTATCTGATGGAATTTTAGACAGACTTACGGTCATTTAAACGGAGCCAGCCTTTAATCACCCTGTACACCACCCATAGCATACTGCCCCACAATATTAATTTGCCAATGAATATGCCATTGAATAATAGACTCAATATCAACAAACCCAAAGACCACCAAAAAGTGCGGATTTGCCAACTAAAATGACTGGCATAGAAGGTGCCATTTGTCTCGCTACGCTTAATGTAATTAATAATCACCGCAATCACGCCCGTCACGCCGATTAACAAGGAAAGCGCATAAAGCCCGTACAGGACATGCGTCAGCGTCCGTAAACGGCGTTCTTGCTCATGCGAAAGTACGCCACTTCCTGCAAACGTTAACTCATTTCCAAATTGATCTTGACTCATGGTTCAGTTTTCCAAAGTGTGTAGATTTCCGATGCGAAGGCTAATCATTAAGGATTAACCGCCACTCAGTATAGAAATTTATGCGTTATCACCCGCCCGCGCCAGCGCTTTACGCAACGCTTTTTCGTCGAGTCCGGAAATGCCTTCACGGCGCTCTAATTCAGCGAGCACTGCCGCGGGGCTCAGGCCAAAATGGGCAAGCATGACCAAACCATGGAACCATAAATCCGCCACCTCACCGATCAATTTTTCAGGCGCCGCGCCGTGCCGCAGATCTTTTGCCGCCATGACAACTTCCGTGGCCTCTTCGCCAATTTTTTTTAGAATCGCATCATCACCTTGCTGAAAAAGACGGGCGATATAGGAGTGTTCTGCGGAGCTGGTTTTGCGCGTATTGATCAGGGCGGCTAAGCGCAGCAAAATATCATTGGATAGGATAGTGTCGTTTTCAGGCATTTGAACTTTTCTCCGAAGCGTTCAACACAGGCTCAACAATCGACCAATTATAGTCATTTCGCGTCGTCTCTAATTTTTGAAAGAAGCACGAGTGGCGACCTGTATGACAGGCGATACGCGCGACTTGTTCAACCTTAAGCAACAACGCATCTTGATCGCAGTCAAGCCGCAATTCACGTACATATTGTATATGGCCCGACTCCTCTCCTTTCAGCCAGAGTTGTCCGCGCGAGCGCGACCAATAAACAGCACGGCCTGTTTCAGCAGTTTGTAGCAACGCCGTACGGTTCATCCAGGCAAACATCAGGATGTCATTACTGCCAATTTCCTGCACAATGACCGGCGCTAAACCCCGCGCATCCCATTTCACTGCTTCAAGCCAAGCCGCTTCCATTCATCGCCTTAAGGGGTTATACGCAGTCAGCCAAGCGCGCAACTTCAAGTTGGCGCTGATCATTTATCTAATGCTTAGATTCTTACCGAAATACCTTGGTCAGCCATAAAGCGCTTGGCCGCGCCAACGGTGGCTTGACCATAATGAAAAATACTGGCGGCAAGCACCGCGTCAGCATGTCCCTGCGCGATGCCATCCACGAGATGTTGCAAACTCCCTACGCCACCTGAAGCAATCACCGGCACTGACACCGCATCGGAAATAGCCCGCGTGAGTTCAAGGTCAAACCCTGCTTGGGTACCATCACGATCCATGCTGGTTAATAAAAGTTCACCCGCACCCAGTTCGGCCATTTTACATGCCCACGCTAATGCATCGAGTCCAGTTGCACGGCGCCCGCCATGCGTAAAAACTTCCCACCGAGGCGGCGCGCTCTCATCTGATGCGCGTTTTGCATCGATCGCAACAACAATACACTGCGCGCCGTATTTTGTACTCGCTTGCGCCACCAGTTGAGGGTTCGCAATTGCCGCTGAGTTAATGCTGACTTTATCCGCTCCAGCATTTAATAAGCGACGTATATCGGCCACCGTACGCACGCCCCCCCCTACCGTTAACGGAATGAAAATCTGCTCGGCCACCGCTTCAATGACAGGCAAAATTAGATCGCGCTCATCGGAGCTCGCCGTAATGTCTAAAAAAGTCAACTCATCTGCGCCCGCAACGTCATAGCGACGGGCAATTTCAATCGGATCGCCAGCGTCGCGCAAGGTCGTAAAATTCACTCCTTTAACTACGCGGCCTGCGTTTACATCAAGACACGGAATAATGCGCTTAGGCAAGGCCATAGTAGAAGCATCAGCCTGTTAGTTTATCCGCCCGACTTTGCGCCGCAGCGAAATCGAGCTCACCGGTATAGATTGCGCGCCCGCAAATGACGCCTTCAATCCCTTGCTCTTCAACTGTGCACAGAGCTTCAATCTCCGCTAAGTTCGCTAACCCGCCACTGGCGATCACGGGGATCTTAACCTTCTGCGCAATTTGCACCGTAGCCTCGAGATTGATCCCCTGCAACATGCCGTCCCGGCCAATATCTGTGTAAATCAAAGCCTCGCAGCCATAGTCTTCAAACTTGCGCGCCAGATCGATGGCTTCGTGACCGCTGAGTTTACTCCACCCATCGGTTGCCACTTTGCCTGCTTTTGCATCAAGGCCAGCAATGATATGACCGTTAAATGCACTACATGCCTCACGTAAAAAACCCGGATTTTTGACTGCCGCAGTGCCAATAATGACATACGATAACCCATCATCCAGATAACGCTCGATGGTCCCAAGGTCACGAATCCCGCCCCCAAGCTGAAGCGGGATCTCTTCACCTACTTCACGGATAATGGCCCGAATCGCCGCCTCATTCTTTGGCTTGCCCGCAAAAGCACCATTTAAGTCAACCAAATGCAAACGGCGCGCACCTTGATTGACCCAGTGGCGGGCCATCTTTGCCGGTTCGGTAGAAAACACCGTCGTTTGTTTCATATCGCCTTGTTTTAGGCGCACACATTGTCCGTCTTGCAGGTCGATGGCGGGGATCAATAACATAGCAATCTTAAGCAGATAAGGTTATGGGGTCCAGTGGAGAAAATTGTAGTATAGCTGTAGCCCTGCAGCGGCACTTTTTTCCGGATGAAATTGGGTAGCGAAAATATTATCACGTGCAACCGCAGAGGTAAAAGGCGCGCCATAAACCGTTTCGCCAATGGTACAGATTGGATCAGCGGGCGCAACATAATAGCTATGCACAAAATAAAAAAAACTATCATCTGCAATGCCTTTCCACAGCGGATGCGGCGCCGTCTGGCGCACCCGATTCCAGCCCATATGAGGTACTTTAAAGCGCGAGCCATCATCCTGTAAAGCGCCGTCAAGCGCAAAGCGAATGACCTGACCGGGAAATAATCCAAGACCACGCGCATGACCTTCCGCACTCCAATCGAACAACATCTGCTCACCGACGCAAATACCCAGCAGGGGTTTAGAGCAAGCCGCTTCTAACACCGCCTCCGTCAAGCCCGCCGTATGCAGGGCGTGCATGCAATCAGGCATAGCACCTTGGCCCGGCAACACAATCCGCTGCGCTGCGCGCACCCCTTCAGGTCGAGTCACAATCTCGACTTGGGCCTCCGGCGCAGCCTGCCTTAACGCTTGCGCCACTGAGCGCAAATTGCCCATACCATAATCAATAATGGCAACGGAAGTTTTCATGACAAAATGCACACAGCTTGTAAAAAGTAACTCAAATTCTGGCTGCCGTTTCAGTCAGGCAACCTTTGGTAGATGGAATTTGCCCAGCCGCACGCGGATCAAGTTCAGCCGCCATTCTAAGTGCGCGGCCAAACGCTTTAAATACGGTTTCGATCTGATGATGCGCGTTGATACCTCGTAAATTATCAATATGGAGCGTCGCGGCGGCATGATTAACGAAGCCACGAAAAAATTCAATGGTTAAATCAACATCAAAATTTCCTACGCGCGCACGCGTAAATGGCACATGAAACTCAAGCCCGGGACGTCCAGAAAAGTCTATTACGACGCGTGATAAAGCCTCGTCGAGCGGCACATAGGCATGTCCATAGCGACGAATCCCGACTTTATCGCCGATTGCGCGTGCCACGGCTTGGCCCAGTGCAATGCCAATGTCTTCAACCGTGTGATGATCATCGATATGCACATCGCCCTGCGCTTCAACTTCCAAATCAAGCAAGCCGTGACGGGCAATTTGATCTAGCATATGATC
This sequence comes from Mycoavidus sp. B2-EB, assembly GCF_014218255.1. Classification (NCBI taxonomy): domain Bacteria; kingdom Pseudomonadati; phylum Pseudomonadota; class Betaproteobacteria; order Burkholderiales; family Burkholderiaceae; genus Mycoavidus; species Mycoavidus sp. B2-EB. The sequence continues at coordinate 314,642 of NZ_AP021872.1, read as the reverse complement.
AAGAAACGGCACGCCAGTATTGAGTTTCTGCTGACCCGTGCCATCCAAATTAAGCTTCACAAAAATATGTGTTTCGCTAGTATGACGAGTGATTTCTGCGTGACGCATTTTGCTTTCTTGGTTTTCAGTATAGAATCAAATTCAGAGGTGAATTAATCTCAATTTCTGCATGCTTAAATTTCAGCCAGCGCCGTCTTCAGCGCGCCTAAAAGTTGCTCATTCTCAGGCGGTGCGCCAACGGTTAAACGTAAGCAGTGCGAGAGCAGCGGATGCATTTTACTCAGGTTTTTGACTAATATGCGCTGTGCCAATAAGCGATCGAAAACGCGTTGCGCATCTGGCGTACGCACTAATAGAAAATTACCGGCGCTGGGGTATACCGTCAACCCAGGCAGCTGCGCTAATAATGTGGCAAGCCGCGCGCGCTCAGCGCGCAACAGCGCGGCTTGCTGATCGAATAATGTCAAATGATCTAGCAAGAATTCAGCCGCCGCTTGCGTCAATACATTCGTATTGTAAGGTGGGCGGACTTTGTCAATTTGCGCCAGCCAAGCCGGTGCGCCCACTAAGTATCCTAGGCGAATCCCGGCCAGTCCCAACTTAGAAAATGTGCGCATCACCAACACATTCTCAAATTCCGCAACGCGCCTCATCCAAGAGCGCTCAGCGAATGGCTGATACGCTTCATCGATCACCACCAAGCTCGCACGCGCTGCGCCGATGATTTTCTCAAGCGCGTCCGTGTCAAATAAAGTGCCCGTTGGGTTATTGGGATACGCCAAATAGACCAACGCTGGCTGATGTTGTTCTAGCGCTAAAAGCATCGCTTTTGTATCCAGCGTAAAATCATCCTTCAGCGGCACCCCAACAAATTCAAGTTGAGCCAGACGCGCCGTTTGCTCATACATGACAAAACTAGGCACCGGTGTCAGCACTTTCGCCCCAGGCCGGGCGCAGGCAACGGCAAGCATGCTGATAATTTCATCAGAACCATTGCCGAGCAGCACATCACAGCCTAACGGCACGTCCATCATGCGTTTCAATTTCTCAATTAAGGCGCTTGGATGCGGTGCTGGGTAGCGATTTAAGGCGATTTGACTCAATCGTTGCCCCAGCTCATGAGCGAGCGACTCAGGTAGCGGAAACGGATTTTCCATCGCATCGAGCTTAATGAAGCCGACCGCATCCGTCACGGCGTAACGCGCCATCTCGAGTATTTCAGGACGAATCAAACTCTCGGGGTTAAGCATAATGTATAGGGCGTAACACGCCCCCCAAAGCAGTTTTTTTCAGTGCCAGCATAGGATAAACGGAATCTAAAATAATCACCTTATCCGCCAACGCGCACTTTGCGCATGAGCTTGCAACCCTTCGCCTTCGGCCAGTTCGGCAGCAATCTTGCCAAGCGTTTGAGCACCTTGTTCACTCACTTCAATCAGGCTCGAGCGCTTAATAAAGTCATATACGCCTAACGGCGAGGAAAAGCGCGCAGTGCGCGCCGTAGGTAGCACATGATTAGGCCCAGCGCAGTAATCCCCTAGGCTTTCACTGCTATAAGGCCCCAGAAAAATGGCCCCCGCATGACGAATCTGCGGCAGCCAACAGCGCGGCTCGAGCGCAGAGATTTCCAAATGCTCAGGTGCGATCTCGTTAGCCAGCGCGCATGCCTCAGCCATATCACGCACTTTGATCAAAGCACCTCGTTTTTCAAGCGATTGTTTAATCACGGCTTGGCGCGGCAGCCCGGCTAACAAACGCTTCATCGCCTGCGCCACCTGCTCAATAAATTCTGCCTGTGGGCACAACAAAATAGCTTGCGCCAGCTC